>JAILCN010000085.1 GCA_024680365.1 Solobacterium sp. | reverse complement strand
CATGACAGCCTGCCGCACGCATATACACTGGCCGGAAAGGGATACCACGCTTTCGCTTTGATTTACAGACCCGGGGCTCAGACAGCCTGTGAAGATCTGGCAAGAGCGATTGCCTTCATCTTCGAACACAGTGAAGAATTGGAAATCAATACGGACTGCTATTCTCTCTGGGGAGGAAGTGCCGGGGCGAGAATGGCTGCCTGGCTTGGCTCATACGGTACTGCCGCCTTCGGGGAAAAAGCATATCCCAATGCCGGGACAGTTGTCATGCAGTACACCGGTCTCAGTGAAGTCTGTGGCAATGAGCCGCCGACGTATAACTGCGTTGGTACGGCAGACTGGATCGCTTCATACCGGACGATGGAAAGAAGAATTGATCAGATCAGAAGAAATGGAACGGATGCCATGATCGAAGTTTTCCCGGGATTGGGCCACGGGTTCGGTCTTGGTGCGAATACAAAAGCAGAAGGATGGATCAACAATGCCGTCAGCTTCTGGGAAAGACAGATGAGGAAGGATAAATGACAGAAAAAAGAATCAGACTGAATAACGGACTTGAAATTCCCCGGCTCAGCTTAGGCACTATCGGTCAGACCGGTGATCTGATTATTTTTCAACCTCCCGGTGATCTTACTTAAACACGTAAGATTATCCTCAAATTGATCAAATGGAACTTAGGATCTAACGCCAACAAAAATGAGATCCAAGTCTCCTTATTCAGAAGGCAGGGATCTCATATTTGCCCTTAAACAGTGAGGATAACAGGGCTCGAACCTGCACGGGTCACCCCATCGGATCCTAAATCCGATGCGTCTGCCAATTCCGCCATATCCCCATTTGAAGCGCGTATATTCCTAAATCTGGCGCGTCTGCCAGTTCCGCCATATCCGCATGTGCCAATTCATTCTAGCAAAACAGGGCGGAAAAGAAAAGCATCTGAAGTTCAGATGCTTAACATACGAAGTTGAGATAATACGGGAATTCCTTCAGCCACCATGGCCAGTCGTGAGCGACGTCTTCGCCCCAGAATTCTACGTGTGCGTCGATGTTCTTGTAGCGGAACAGTTCCACCAGACGAGCGGAGTCTTCCTGCATCGGATGTTCCCAGGCACCTCTGCCGCAGATGACATAGATCTTTCTGTTTCTGTACATCTCGACATACGGATGATCATACGGCATGCCTTCCAGATAATCGACAGGCGAGTTGTTGTAAACAAGGTCGTCCATGTAGTCCGGGAAAAAGAGACGGGCATCGTAGGAGCCGCTCATAGCGATGCATCCGGAGAAGATGTCAGGTCTTCTTAACAGGAAGTTGAGAGCGTGCGAGCCGCCCATGGAACAGCCTGTTGTCAGAATGCCTTCCGCGTAATTGCCGCCGTTGTAGTAAGCGTTGATGTCGAAGATGCGCGGGCAGAGCTCATCTACGATGTAGTGATAGAATGCCTCGTGCTGTTCGATCCTGTTTCTGTTGTCCCAGTCATTGACCCTGGACCATGAGTTGATGTCGTTGCTGTCGCAGCAGAACAGCTGCAGTCTTCCCGCATCAATGTATTCATGGGCACACTGGACCATGCCGCGGTCTTCGAAGTCGTAGAAGCGGCCGTCCTGGCAGGGGAATACGAGCATCGGCGCGCCGCCGTGTCCGTATACCTTGAATTCCATGTCTCTGCCCAGGCAGTGACTGTATTCCTTGTGATATTCAATATTCATTACTTTTCTGTCCCCGGTTTCGCGAAAACCATCTTCGCGAATTCATTCAGTTCTTTCTTTGTTTTGAAGCGTGCAACGAAGCACTCATTGCCCATGGCTTCGCCGAGCAGTTCCGGCATTCTGTCATGGACCATGATGTTGTGTCCGTACTGGCTGTAGATCTCCGCGTCGCTGTATCTGTAGGCGAGATGATCTCTTCTGCCGAGATAGCAGCAGTGATACGGTCTGTCTGTCTCGTAATTTGATGTGTTGTCCATCGCCATCTGTGCGTAGATCAGATATACGTTGATATCATTGGCGAAGTTCATCATGTCAGGCGTAAATCCTCCCGGCGGACGCATGTTGACTTCGAGGCCTACCAGATCGCCCTTTTTGCCGAGTCCCGGCTTGTCTTCGGAAAGACGGAAGTATTCCGTGTGGAAGAAACGGCCGCGGATACCGAACGCCTTGATGACGGCAGTTCCGTATTTGTCGAGATCTTCCGGGATCTTTCTCTCACTCCAGTAGAAGCATTCTTCCTTGGAGTTGACGATATCCATGATCGGCTCCGGGAAGGTGTGGCTTGTCTTGAAGATGATATTGTTGTCCTGATCGGCAATGCCGTCAAAGGAAACGATATATCCGGGAATGAATTCTTCCATGATGTACTGGATGCCGAGTTCCATCTTGTAGAACTCTTCCAGCTGTTCGTCATTCTTGATCTTCCATGTCGCGTTCGCACCGACGCCGTTGTCAGGTTTGACGATGACCGGATAGCCGACTTCCGCGATGAATTTCTTTCCTTCTTCCAGCGTGGTCGTCAGATGGTATCTGGCAGTCGGAACACCTGCTTCCGCATAGTATGCTTTCATGTTGGACTTCAGCTTGAAGCGCTCCACATCACCGGTCTTGTCACCGGAAGTGATATTGAAGTCTGTTCTCAGACGGGCGTCCTGTTCCAGCCAGAATTCGTTGTTGCTTTCCAGCCAGTCGATCTTTCCGTGCTTGTGGGCAAACCATGCGACAGCACGGTACATCTCGTCATAATCCTGCATGTTGCGGACCTGGTAATATTCATCTGTTGCGTCCTTCAGCTCCTGGGAGAGAGATTCCCAGCTGTCTTCGCCGATACAGAGGGACGTTCCGCCAATCTGTTTCCACGCCTTCGGGAACTGATAGTAGGTTTTCGGAAATGTCGGTGAAATAAATACAAAGTTTTTTCCCATATGCTTATCCGTCCTTATTTAATTAATTATACCGTTCATTGTAAAATTTTCATACAGCAATTTTTTGTTTCATGTGATTTTCATTGCAAAAAAGCTATAATGATGCCTGTGACGGAGGAATTATGAGTACACAGCTTGAAAAAGACAGAGAACAGATCGACCAGATCGATGCCGAGATCACGCGGCTGTTTGAAGAACGCTTCGGCATTATCAAAGAGATTATTGAATACAAGATCGAACACCGGATCCCGATCCTTGACAGCGGAAGGGAAGAGGTGATCACTGCCAGAAATCTGGAACGCATCAGCGATGACGCGATCCGTCCCTATTTCCGCCAGTGGTATGCGTACATGCTTGATCTGTCAAAAGAATATCAGAAAGAAATCATGAACCGCGTGTGATTTCTTTTTCTTATGATATGCGCCTCTGCTTCGGAGCATTCTTATAAATAGAGACCGGATCTTATGTTACAATGAAAGCAGGAAAAGGAGAATTGAATATGGATAAGTATAAGTGTGATCTCTGCGGATATGTATATGATCCCGAAGCAGGCGATCCTGACAACGGAGTCGCTCCCGGAACAGCTTTTGAAGATCTGCCCGAAGACTGGGCATGCCCGATGTGCATGGTCGGCAAGGACATGTTCTCCAAAGTCGAAGAATAATTTCAGAATGATCCCAAACGGGATCTTTTCTTTTGTGACAAAAGTGCAAGCAGGAAGTCATGTAAATCAGAGGAAACCTGCGTTTCGCACTGGTATGATGAAAGCATGAAAAAGGTACTGACAAAACTGATCCTGGTGCTTCTGCTGATCACAGCTGCGGCATGCGCATTCTGCTGGTTCAGAGCGGACGCGGTTTACCGGAACGCAACTGCGGAACTGCCGGCAGAACAGGCAGCGGAAGCATATATGCAGAAAGAAGTCTTTCTTCCGTTTGAAGAAATCGATCCCGATTTTGTGAATGCGGCAGTCGCCGTGGAAGACAAGCGCTTTTTTGAACGGAAAGGCTATGACTTCATAGCGCTGGGACGGGCAATATACAACAACCTCCGGTATGGGGAACTGCGGGAAGGCGGCAGTACGATCCCCGAACAGATCGCCAAGAATCTGTATTTCGGACCGAAGCACAGGGATATATGGGAAAAGCTTGCCGGCGTGCGGATCCTGTATGATCTGGAAGAAGCATATACCCCGGAAGAACTGTTTGCCCTGTATGCGAACATGAATTACTATGGAGACGGATACTACGGACTGCAGAACGCTGCCGAAGGATATTACGGAACATCTGCGTCTGAGTTGAGTCTGGCGAAAGCAGCCATGCTTGCCGGTCTGCCTAATGCACCGTCTGCCTACCAGCTTTCCACCGGCTTTGCCTATGCGAAAAAACGGCAGGAGAAAGTCCTGCGGTGCATGCTGAAGAACGAATACATCACAGAAAAACAATTGGAAGAAGCGCTGGCGGAGGATGTTTCGCCGGCTCCGAAAGGATGAAAGGAGAATCTATGCAGTTTCTGATCAAAGCATATGACGGCGAAAACATGCTGGAAAAAAGACTGGCCGTCAGAGGACAGCATCTGGAGAACCTGGCCAAGGTAAAAGGAAAGATCATCTGTGCCGGCGGGATCCTGGACGAAGAAAAACGGATGAAAGGCTCTGTGCTCATCATGGATTTTGAAAGCAGGGAACTGCTGGATGAATATCTGCAGTCAGAACCGTATATCAGAGAACATGTCTGGGAAAAGATAGAGACTGAGCTTATGAACGTTGTGATCGTGAACGGCGAAAAAGTCGGAAAGTAATCTGATATACTGAAAGCAGAAGAGGTATCTGCATGAATACAAGAGAACTGGCTGACTATGTCATGGAACAGCTGGATGAGCTGGAAGATGTCCGCCGCATCCCGATGATGGGCGGCTGGCTGTTCTACTATAAAGACCGTATTTTCGGCGGCATTTACGACGGCGGCAGACTGATGATCAAGATCACGGACGCATCCCGGAAATACATGCCCGAAGCGGAACCGGAAGAACCGTATGCCGGAGCGAAGCCCATGTTTCCCGCGCTGATCGCGGATGACAAAGAGAACTTCCGGAAAATGGTGGAGGAAATGTGGCGCGAACTGCCGGCTCCGAAAAAGAAAACACCGAAGAGAAAATCACCTGCAGTCATATGATCTCTGAAAAGAGATCTTTTTCTTTCCGCAATATGATATACTTCACACATGATAGAAACTTTAAAAAAGCGGTGGATCGGAGACAGATCCTTTTATACGGCAGTCATGGCTGTCGCTCTGCCGATCATGGCCCAGAGCCTGATCACCAACTTTGTCAACATGCTTGACAACATCATGGTCGGACAGGTCGGCACGCTGCCGATGAGCGGTGTTTCGATCTCCAACCAGCTGATCTTCATATTCAATCTGGCAATGTTCGGGACCGTCGCTGCTGTCGGTATTTTCAGTGCCCAGTTTGCCGGACGGAAAGACTGGGCAGGCGTGAAAAACTGTCTGTGGCTGAAGCTGATTGCCTGTGCGCTGCTGACGGCAGCCGGCATGGCAGTATTATTGTTCTTGGGCGAGGATCTGGCGGCTCTGTATATGGACAGCAGCGTCAACGATCCTGCGGATATCGCGCTGACCATGGGCTTCAGCAGGACGTACATCCTGATCATGCTCGGCGGACTGCCAGCATTTGCCTGCGCTCAGTGTCTGGCTTCGACCATGAAAGAATCCGGTGAGACTCTGGTGCCGATGCGGGCTTCCTTTCTCGCGGTCGGCGTCAACTTCGTCTTCAACTGGCTGCTGATCTTCGGTCACTTCTTCTTTCCAAAGATGGGCATCGCCGGCGCGGCGCTTGCGACAGTGATCTCACGGTGGGTGGAACTGGCATATCTTGCCATCGCAGCCAGGATCTCTTCGGAACGTTTCCCGTTCTTTGCGGATATGACAAAAGATGTGCATATCTCCTCTTCGCTTGTGAAAGAGGTCATGATGAAAGGCACACCGCTGATCCTGAACGAAGTACTGTGGTCCATGGGCGTTGCGGCAACAGCCCAGTGCTATTCCACCAGAGGACTGGACGCAGTCGCGGCATTCAACATCGCCAACACAGTCACCAGTCTGTTCTTCATCATCAATATCGCGATGGGCAACACGATAGCGATCCTGATCGGGCAGAAGCTCGGTGCCCAGGAAGAGGAAGAAGCGGTGGATATGGACAGGAAGCTGATCGTTCTTTCGGTGGTGCTTAGCGTGACGTTCGGGCTTGTGATGGCAGGTCTTGCCTCTTTGTTCCCGAGCCTTTACAACACCAGTGACACGGTCCGGGCGACAGCTGCTTCACTGATCCGCATCTGCGGACTGCTGATGGGCAACGGCGCGTTCTACAACAGCGCGTATTTCACTCTCCGCAGCGGCGGCAAGACAGTGATCACGTTCCTGTTTGACAGCGTGTTTACATGTACGGTTTCCTTCGGACTGGCCTTTGTGCTGTCCAGATATACACAGATGACGCTTCCCCAGCTGTATCTCTGCGTTCAGCTGGCAGACATTCTGAAATCCGTGATCGGCCTGTGGCTGGTGGAAAAGAAAGTCTGGGTCCACAATCTTGTGGCGGCGTCTGCGTAAGCGGGAAATCTGTATTAGAATATAAACTGAGGAAAATTGAATATGGCAGGAGTAAATAAGAGAAAGTTTGCTGTATGCCTGGATCCTGCCGGCGGCAGGTTCACGGCATGGCCGGAAGAGGCAGTATGCGACGAAGCGACAGGGGTCCTGCGCTTTTCGTCTGAAGAAGAAATATTCCGCTGTTTTGTATATGACCTGTTCCCCGTCAAGGGAGATCTGACGATCAAAGGATTCAATACCGAAGCGGACGGCAGCGGGAAGCTCTATTCCCGCAGAGATCTGGACGGCGGCATTCCCGTTCATGAAGACATGACGCTGTACGCGGTATGGGAAGAGGCGTGGGTGCTGAAGCTGGACTACTGCGGCGGACATCACCGTCTGTTCAGTGATGAAACAGAGAAGACCATCCTGATCGCGAAAGAAAAAGCACAGGGCGACAGCACCTGGTATTACACATCTGACATTGATGAACCGGTCAATGCGGATCCCCATCTGGGCTTCGCGGGCTGGTTTGATGAAAACGGCGAAAGCACGAAAAAACAGTATCCTTCCGCAATCATATACGAAAGAGATACGGTGATGAAGGCACGCTGGAAAGAAGCCTGGGCACTGACCTTCCATGCCGGTGACGGCAGTTTCTCCATGAATGAAGAAAGAGAAACAGAGATCTATTCCTGTGTGAAAGGGGAATGGCTCAGCACGTATCTGGCAGCTGTCAACGACGATCCGGAACGGGCACTGCTCGGCTATCGGACAGCGGAAAGCAATGAAGTGGTCCTGGACAGAAACAACTATCTGGAACTGCGGCCTTCCTCCGACATGGAATACTACGCGGTCTATGAAGAAGGCGGAATGCCGGTCAGCGGCATTCACTTCCGGATGGACGCCCTGTATCTGAGCGCTGGAGAAACACATGACCTGACGGAATTCGCGGTCAGACCCAAAGAAGCGCGCGTCTATACAAAGAAGCTCATCACAGACAACGATTCAGTTGTCAGGATCGGCCGCAAAGGCCAGCTTGTCGCAGTCGCCCCGGGCACCTGCACGATCACACTGACGCTCAACCGCAAGGTGACAGCATCCATTCCGGTCAGAGTGTATCCGGATGATGAAAACGCGCCGGTCAAAGTCTACCATCTCTATTCCCGCGGCAGCAGCGATCACATGCTGACGGCAAGGAAGAAAGAACGCAACGCGCTGGTCAACCTCGGCTGGATCTACGATGCCGTCGCGTTCTACGCGCCGCAGGACGGCGAACTGACCTGTTACCGTCTGTACAACAAAGAGAACGCGATCCATTTCTTCACCGTAGATGAGAAAGAAAAAGAGAAGATGCTGAGTGAGGGCTGGACAGATGAAGGTGTCTGCTGCAAATGCACCGCAGACGGACATCCTGTTACAAGACTCTCTGATCCCAAAGCAGAGATCAAAGGCTATGTGTTCACATCTTCTGAAAAAGAGAAGGAATTCTATCTGAACAAAGGATATCAGGACGAAGGAATTTCCTGGTACGGGTTTGACGACAGAAAAGGAGACTCAAAATGATGAGAAAGTTTATTACTGCTCTGACTGCCTGTGCAATGCTTGTACCGTCGAGCTTCGTGAAAGTACAGGCGGATGATGGCTATGTCTGGATCGATATGCCTGTCGAATTCAGAGAGAGTGAAGCAAGAGAGATGCTGTACTACGTCAATGAGTTCCGGACAGGACCGGATGCCTGGGCATGGGAAAAGGGCAATGAGTCAAAGAAATACTATAACTGTGAAGCGCTGACCTATGACTATGGACTGGAAGAGATCGCAAAGCAGAGAGCAGTGGAACTCATCGCAAGTTATGGTCATACGCGTGCAGACGGACTGGACTGGAAGCAGACATATGCAGACTGCGGATATCAGACATATACCAATGCCGAGAATATTGCATATTATTATGGCCCCGGGGCGAAAGGCACTGTCGAAGCGTTAAGAGAAGACGATTATGGATACGGCGGCCAGGGACATAGAATAAACATGCTGGGTGAAGAATTCAAGTATTTTGGAGGCGGCTGTATCCGCTATGAAGACAAGTATTTCTATGTACAGGAATTCAGCGACAGGCCTTTGAATCAGAATTACAGTTCCCCGAGAGACTATGAATCATGGGACAGTGCCCGTTTCAAAAGGTCTGATATTTATGACTGGAAAATGGAACATGATTCTGTCACCGTCCGGATCGGCTCATCCGGCAAGGTATACGACATCAACAGACAGATGTTCAATTTCCGGAAAATAAAATATCTCATTTGCGGCTGGGATCAGAGTTATACATCTGATAACAGTTCCATCGTGTCAACAAGTGGTATCAACTATTCTGCCAACAGTATTGGTACGACAACACTGTACGGACCTTCCGGAATGGGCGGGCAGACGCTCTCCTTCGAAGTGCATGTCACCAATCAATATGAACCTGTCAGATGGAACTGGTCTGACGATCTTATGACTGCTTCACTTGAACTGCAAGATGTAAATTCCGGAATGACTGTTACAGCCAACGCAAAGATTTCAGTTTCTTATGATGAAGAGCCGACCTGTTCCAGCTACGGATACGGCACGTTTACAGCAACCGTCTATTATGAAGGAGAAACGTATACCGATAAGAAATTCGGGTATATTCCTGCACTGGGACACGACTGGGGCAAACCGACGTATACATGGGATGGCGCAAAGTGCACGGGAACTGTGAAGTGTCTAAGGGACAGCAGTCATACAGAAACACAGACTGTTACAGCTTCCAGAAACGTCATAAAAGCAGCCACCTGCACATCAAAAGGAAGCGCACAATATACAGCGACATTCTATGCACCGTTTACGAAGCAGACAAAGACGGCAGAAATTCCGATGAGAAGCCACTCATTAACAGATGTCACATACAAATGGGCGAATGATTATTCTACCTGCACAGCAGCGGGCAAATGTGAGAACTGCGGCAAGACGGTGACAGAAACAGTCAAAACAACTTCTTCTGTAGTCAAAGAAGCAACAGAAACAGAAAGCGGAAGAATGAAGTATTTCGCAGAATTCAAGACACTGGGATTCAAGTCGAGAAGTATTACTGTACCGTTTTCCGCAGCGCAAAAAAAGACGGCTATGTACCGTCTGTACAATCCGAACAGTTATGAACACTTCTACACCGGAAACGCAAAAGAAAAAGATGCTCTGGTAAAGATGGGATGGAAATACGAAGGCGTCGGCTGGTACGCGCCGAAGACAAGCAAGACGCCTGTCTACCGTCTGTACAACCCGAACAACGGCGGCGATCATCACTATACGATGAACAAGAAAGAATATGACGCTCTGTGCAAAGCCGGATGGAAGGGCGAAGGCATCCGCTGGTATTCCGATGACGCGAAAGGCGTACCGGTCTATCGGGAATACAACCCGGGACAGCCGATCCGCAACCACAACTACACCGCCAACAAAAAAGAACATGATTATCTTGTCAAAACAGCCGGCTGGAAGAATGAAGGCATCGGCTGGTATGGCGTGAAGTAAAATCATTTTGTCTGAAAAGCCCGGGAAGATATAACCCGGGCTGGTTTAAAACATGGGTAAAGAACTACATATGAAAAGGAAACTATTTACAGTAATGGTATGTGCACTGTGCTTTGTGTCATCAGTGACAGCTGCATCCGCAAAGGAAATATCAGAACCTGATGCCGCGGACAACACAGTCAGGATCGACATGCCGGTCACGTTTCATCAAAGTGAAGGAAGAGCAATGCTGGATCTTGTCAATCAGTTTCGTACAGGTCCGGACGCCTGGGCCTGGGAACCCGGCAATACATCAAAGAGATACTATTACGGTGCAGAGCTGATCTATGACTATGGTCTGGAAGCAGTTGCAACACAGAGAGCCGTAGAGCTGATCGCACGTTTTTCGCATACACGGCCGGACGGCATGAGCTGGACAGAGACATACAGCGATCTTGGCTACAGAGCAAATGATAATGCCGAGAATATCGCATATTTCTATGGTCTCAGTGCAAAAGGTGCTGTGGAAATGTTCCGGGAAGATGATGATGGATACAGTGGTCAGGGACACAGAAGAAGCATGCTCGAAGAAAAGTACAAATACATGGGCTGCGGATGTATCCAGTACGAAAACAAGTATTTCTACGTTCAGGAGTTCAGCACCAAACCGCTGGATCAGACCTGGACAGAACCAAAAGACTATGACTGGTGGGCTTCAGCGCATTTTAAAAGGGATTCGATCACAGACTGGAAGATGGAATATGACAAGATCGAAGTGAATCCAGGCACCTCAGGCAAGGTATATGATCTGAACAAGTCCATGTTCCAGTTTGGCGAAAAATATTATAAGTGCGGCTGGGATCTGCCCTGGACTTCTGATGACACTACGATTGCCAGCGTTTATGACAAAACGTATTATTCCGCTGAAAAGATTGGAACGACTGTGTTCCGCGCACCTGCCGGCATCGGCTCCCAGACACTTTCCTTTGAACTCAAAGTCCGAAGTCTTTACAGGCTGAATTACTTCGACTGGGCATCTGATTACAAAAGCGCTTCTGTATATCTCAACAACAGTAAAACGCACGAGGAAATCAAACTGAACGCTGTTGTTTCAGAGACTGTCACGAAAGAACCGACATGCACATCAGTGGGAGAAAAAAAGGTGACTGCGTCTGTTGAATATGAAGAGGAAACGTATTCCGAAGAGAAGACAGTCAGGATCCCTGCGATCGGACATAAGTGGGGCAAGGCATCTTATACATGGAATGGCAAAGAATGCACTGCCTCAGCAACATGTCTGAATGACAGCAGCGAAACGGAAAAACAGACTGTGACAGCTTCTGTCAGAGTCAGACAGTCCGCAACATGCATCACGAAGGGAATCGAAGAATACACCGCGAAGTTCTCTTATCCATTCTCAATCCAGACCAGGACCGTGGAACTGCCGTTTGGTAATCACACAGTGTATAATGCATCCTATCAATGGGCTTTGGACTATTCCACCTGCACAGCAACAGGAACATGTAAAACATGCGGAAAAAAGTGACGGAAACAGCAAAAGCCATCATAGGACGCAGAACGGAACCGACAAAGACAGCAGAAGGATCACAGATATATTATGTACATTTTGAAACGACAGGACTGAAGATCCAGCTGGTCGAAGATATCCTGCCAAAGCTTATAGACGGCAATGCCATGTACCGCCTGTACAATCCAAACAGTTATGAGCATTTTTATACCGGAAACGTGAAGGAAAAGAACGCGCTTGTCAATCTGGGATGGAAATGCGAAGGTATCGGCTGGTATGCGCCGAAATCAAGCAAGACGCCGGTATACCGTTTGTACAATCCGAACAACGGCGGCGATCATCACTATACAAAGAACAAGAAAGAATATGATGCTCTCTGCAAAACCGGATGGAAGGGTGAAGGCATCCGCTGGTATTCCGATGACGCAAAAGGCGTAACTGTCTATCGGGAATACAACCCTGGACAGGCGATCCGCAACCACAATTACACAGCCAATAAGAAAGAACACGACGCGCTGATCAGCTACGGCTGGAAGAATGAAGGCATCGGCTGGTATGGCGTAAAATAATCTGAAAATGAGACGGAATCAGGAACCGTCTCTTTTTTATGAATAATATGCAATCATTTCTGTAAGAATAAACAGACAACGTACACTGTTACAGGCAAAGAGAAAATATAGACAAAAGAGATCTCATTCGTCTTTCTTCAAAAGAGAGTTTGCGCTGAACATACTGTACAGCGAAACACATGAAAACAGCGCCGAAAAGTGTTGTTCATGCTATCATATTGTCAATAAAAAAAGAAAAGAGGCACCGTATGTTAAAAAAACTGATTACAGTCATGGCAGCTGGAATGATGCTGTTCACCTCTGCGGCTGTTCTGCCCTCAGATATGATCCAGGTAAATGCCCAGGATGGAGATGTAGAACTCCCTGAGCTTCCGGTCAATCCGACGCCGACACCGACGCCGACACCGACTGCAACACCAACCGCGACGCCTACGGCAACACCAACGGCAACGCCGACTGCGACACCCACGGCAACACCAACCGCGACGCCTACGGCAACACCAACGGCAACGCCTACGGCAACACCAACGGCCACGCCGACAGCGACACCAACGGCAACGCCGACCGCAACACCAACGGCAACGCCAACTGCGACTCCGACAGCGACGCCGACTGCGACGCCCACGGCAACACCAACCGCGGCGCCAACGGCAACACCGACTGCAACACCGACTGCAACACCGACCGCGACGCCGACCGCAACACCAACTGCGACGCCGACCGCGACACCAACCGCAACACCGACAGCTACACCAACTGCGACACCGGAAGTAACTCCGACGCCGACACCTGAAACAACACCGGAGCCAGTGATCGATCTGACACCGGTCGATATGTTCAGACTGTACAATCCGAATTCCGGTGAGCATTTCTATACTGCAAAAGTAAAGGAAAAAGAAGCTCTGATCACATTCGGATGGGAATATGAAGGCTTTGGCTGGACAGCTGTCAAATCCAGCGCAGAACCTGTTTACAGACTGTACAACGAAAACGGCGGTGAGCACCACTACACATTGAACGCCGGTGAAAAAGACGCACTGGTCAAAGCAGGCTGGAACTATGAAGGAATCGGCTGGTATTCCGATCCGGGAAAAACGTTCCCGCTCTACCGTGAATACAACCCGAACATGTTCTCCTGCAACCACAACTACACGACGAACAAGAAAGAACATGACTATCTTGTCGCGAACGGATGGAATGACGAAGGCATCGCGTGGTACGCACTGAAGGAAGGCGTTCCGGTCTATCGGGAACCTGTTCCGGAGTCGTAACTGCACACTCAGCAAGAAAGAGCACGACGCTCTGACTGGCTGGCACGGAATAAATAATTCTGAAAATGAGACGGAATCGGGAACCGTCTCTTTTTTGTGAATAATATGCAATAATTTCTGTAAGAATAAACAGACAACGTACACTGTTACAGGTGAAGGAGAAATATGGACGACAGAGATCTCATCCGTCTTTTCTTCAAAAGAGACGAAAGCGCGATACAGAAAACCAGTGAGAAATACGGCCACTATTGTTTTACTGTTGCCTGGAATATATTGTTCGACAGGGAAGACAGTGAAGAGTGCGTGAATGATACATGGCTGAAGACATGGGAGCTGATCCCGCCCCAGCGGCCGGTCCGCTTCCAGTATTTCCTGGCCAAGATCACAAGAAACTTCGCGCTGAACAGACTGCGCAGCGAAACGCGTGAGAAACGCGGCGGCGGAGAATATGAAACAGCGTTGGAAGAACTGGAATACACGCTTCATACAGACAGCGATCCGCAGAAGGAACTGATGGCTGCTGAACTGGCAAAAGCAGTCAACCGGTTCGTAAAGGGACTTCCCGAACGGGAACGGAATATCTTTATCCGCAGGTATTTCTATCTTGAAACACCAAAGCAGATCGCAGACCGGTATGCCATCGGCACAAACAACGTCAGCGTGATCCTCAATCGGACCAGAAACCGGCTGAAGGAAATGCTGCAGAAAGAAGGGTACTTATGAAACTCAGCGAACAGATCATGGACGCGGTCGGCCAGCTTGACGAATCCCTGCTGGAACAGAGCGAAAAGAAAAAGAGAAACATCATTGCCTGGAAGTATCCGCTGGCAGCTGTGTTCGGCGTGCTTGTCCTGATGCTGGGCATGCCGCTGCTGCTGAATACAAGCAAACAGGCCGCAAACGATGCGTCCGTACCGGCAGGAGGCGCAGAGATGGAAACCATTCCGGAAACCATGCAGGCATCCGGGGAAGAAATAAAAGAAGAATACGCGATCACATCTAAGGATATCGACAGCAAATCCGCGCAGGAAGATTTCTGGCTGGAAGATATCACAGAGTTTGAGGTATCCTGTACGGTCGAAGTCCGGATAAGCAGTGAAAACGGTGAGCTTGCCGGTGAAGAACTGAATGCGGAAATGCAGAGGATCAAGGCACTTGGGTTTGCTGTGACATATGATGACGCACTGTATATAACAGCGGAAGCTGAACAGTGGAAAGACTTTATCAAGGATGAACGCTATACATACGCGTTCAGGCAGGTATCTGCCGGAGAGGGAGCGAAATGAAAAAAATACTGATATCAGCTGCAGTCGTGATGCTGGCACTGTCCGGCTGCAAAAAAGCTGCAAATGGCGGAGCTGCCAGCGGAGAAGACCGGCGCGAATCGTATTACGGAACAGCAGCGCTGGAATCCAAATCTGATTTCGCAAATGAGTCTAAAGATATGATGATCGCGGCGGAACCGGAAACAGAATCCGTCAGCCAGCCGGAGATCGATCCGGCACAGCTCTCAGAGAAGCTGGTCTATACCGCTTCCCTGACGATCCAGTCGCTGGAATTTGAAAATGCCGTCACAGAACTGAAGAAACTCATCAGCTCAATGAACGGCATCATCACATATGAGGAAACCTACGACAACAACCGCTACTGGTATACGACTCAGGAAAGCAGCGGCACCCGGCACATGAGCATGCACGTGAGAGTTCCGTCCAAATCATTTGACGCGTTCCTCAACAGTCTGGACGGCGCCGGCAAAGTCGTATCCAGAAGCACAAATGTCGTCAATATCTCCCGCCGCTACAACGATGTCAGCGTGCAGATCGACGCGCTTGAGATACAGCAGAAGAGACTGCTGGAAATGATGGAGAAAGCGGAGACGATCGAGGAGATGATCCTGGTGGAATCCCGTCTGACAGAAGTTCAGACCCAGCTCAACCAGATGAAGACAGAACGTTCCACCATGGATACCGATGTGGAGTATTCCACTGTGACGATCCAGCTGGACGAAGTCAAAATGTACAATGACAGCCATCCGAATTTCCTGAAACAGATCGGCGATTCATTCAGGGAAGGCTTCCAGTCATTCTTCTACAGCACAGGCGATCTTGTTCTGTGGCTCATCTACCGTCTGCCGTATCTGATCATCGCAGGCATCGCGTTCTTCCTTCTGAAGAAAGCAAAGATCTTTACGAAGCTGCCGAAGATCCATTTCGGAAGAAAGAAGAAAGACAGTCAGAACAAATCGGAAGAAGCATAGGAAAAACCGGGCGAAGACCCGGTTTTAAAGTACACTCATGACAAACAATGTGGTGCATCCGGCCAGGAAGAGGATCATGCCGGCATTGATCCATACCGTTCTG
The DNA here is from genome assembly GCA_024680365.1 of Solobacterium sp. Lineage (GTDB taxonomy): Bacteria > Bacillota_I > Bacilli_A > Erysipelotrichales > Erysipelotrichaceae > Bulleidia. The sequence continues at coordinate 7,613 of JAILCN010000085.1, read as the reverse complement.
AACCTTCCTTTTTTCGGCAGTTCCTGTGCTTCGTTCTGGATCTGCGCCTTTGCGGCTTCCATGCAGAGCACTGCGAAGCCGGCCAGGACACAGCCGATGAGCAGGATCAGGTACAGGGTGAAGAAGATGATCTCCGGCGTCAGAAAAGCAGAGAGTTCTGTATTTTTCATCTCACTCAGAGAAGGCAGGCTGAGCATTGCTTTCTGCGTCAGCTGCGGACCCGCGATGCCGCCGAAGAAATTGACGAACATATGCATTCCGATCGTATAGCGTAGCTTTCCGGTTTTGATATACACATATGCCCAGAGAGCGCCCAGAGCAGCCGCGTAGAAGAACTGCGAGAAGTTGCCGTGGAACAGTCCGAAGGTGAAAGCTGAGACAAGGATCGCTGTTTTTTCACCATAGATGTGGATCCGGTCAATAAGCAGTTTCCGGAATACCAGTTCCTCCATGATCGGGGCAAGGATCACCGCGAAGACGAGCGTGGTCCATACGCTGCTGCCGGTCACCAGATTCTGTACGGGATTCAGACTGCCGCTTTTGAAGAGCAGACTGAGGATCAGCGTGATCAGACTGCCGATGAGATTGCCTGCGTACATCAGGAACAGGCACATCAGAGGCAGCAGAATATAATACTTCTTTGCCAGCTTCCTTGTTCTGATCTTTGTCACAGGGATCCTGCGCAGGATCAGATACAGAAGCGGTACGCCGAACAGATAGATCGGCAGGAAGTTCTTCAGCCAAGTCAGCCAGATGACAGCCTGGGCGGAGAGACCTTCCGGCAGAGGCATTTTCAGCAGAACAAGCTGCAGGGCAGTTGTTCCTGCCAGCATCACTGCCAACGCGAAGCCGGACAATGAGAATGTTTTTCTGGCAGCCGGGATCACGGATGTTCCGGCGTCAGCAAAGGGAACTCTTCTGCCGCCCTGCGGTTCAATGAAGATCGGCGCGAGACAGAAGAAGAGAGAACCGAGATAGATATTGACAATGATCGCGGCAAGGACACCGAGATACGTATGACCGAATGCCATGCCGACTGCTGTAACGGCAGCGTCCGGCAGCATTCCGAAGTAGACGAACATGACAAGGATGACCGACTTGATCGTTTTGCCGATGGCTTCCGGAATGGAAACGTCAATGAACATGCTTGCCGAGGTCGCGTAGAAGTCGATCGAGGCAATGACAGGGATCCAGATCAGAGCTTCCAGCGGATCTGCCTGAACGATCAGGGCGGATACGACCACAGCCGGGATCAGGTCCAGCACACAGGAAGCCGTGCCGCCAAGCATGGAGTACAGCAGTTTCTTCCAGGTGCTTTCCGGGATCATCCGGAAGGAATCTGTTTTGGCATCCTGATTCAGCGGATTGCCGAGGGTGCGGAAGAAACAGATCACAGCCAGGGCAATGCCGGCCGGGATCATGGAACTGCTGTCCGCAATGAAGCGGACAAAGACAGAGACAGTCATAGCAGCGAACAGATAGAATCCTGTCGTTTTTGTAAAGAAGTGCAGGAAGGAGAAACGCCACCGGTTGTACATGGTCTTGAAGAAGAATACACTGGCGCCGCTTCCGTATTTCATGCCGTCGCGGACTAATGTTTCACTGCGGTCTTTGGAACGCTTGATCAGATACGATCCGCCTTCCGACTGCATCGCGCTCATCATTTCGGCGATCTCTTCGGATTTGGCCATCGCGTCTTCATAGAAATCCGCTTTGATATGCCAGATCACCCATACCAGCAGAATGCTTCCCGCCAGGGTCGCAGCCAGATACAGAAGGGCAGGGATCGTCTGACCGGTGACGGCAGACACACAGAATCCCTTGATCCATCCCCAGAAGGGGATCAGCCTGGAGACCGGATTGTTGAAGAATGACGCAGCGGCCGGAACAAGAGACAGTCCGTTCAGCTTTGTATAGAGGAAGAATCCTCCGGCTGCAGCAGCAAGCAGCGCGTAGATGCCGCTGATGATCGGCCTGCGCAGTCTGGGATAGGTCGATGTCAGGGTATAGACAAGGATCTGCAGGAATTTGGAAATGATCAGCGTCATGAACCAGGCCGCGAACACCGCCAGCACTGAGGTCAGGCTGAGATGAAGATTGATGACAAGATTGGGAATCTGAAACAGCAGGTAGATACTTCCCATCAGCATCGTACCGACCTGGGTCCCAAGCCGGAACAGGAGCACGGACTGCGGCTTCATCGGTGAAGAGAACAGCAGCGTGACGTCGGCAGGCAGGAAGATCTTACTGCCGTTTTTGTCAGCGCTGATCGCTTCAAAGGCAAACAGGGAGAGCACGATGGCTCCGGCTGCCAGCTCGACTGCCTCCGGCCATTCGATGCCGAGGATCTTTCCGTCATCGGCCGGTGTGATCTCCGGTGTTTCCGGGACCGGGATCACGATTTCCTCCGGTTCATCGTCAAATCCTGCCTCTTCGCTCAGCAATGCCGCGCCGAAGCCGATCAGACCGCCGATCAGGCCGCAGACGATGATAAAGATGAGCACCCACGACTTGAACAGCTTGCGCAGCTGATTGAACGTCGAGTGGGCTGCGTAATACAGAAACAGCCTCATAACTGCTCAGCTCCTTCTTCCGGTCCTTCTTCGCTGCTGCGCATGTCGTCCTCGCTGATCCCTTCCGTCACGTCAAAGAACAGCTGTTCCAGCGTGCGTCCGTCTGCTTCCAGCTCATCACGGGTGATATCGCAGCGGATCCTGCCGTTCTGCATGATCAGCGCGTGATCCCACAGCATGTCGACGCTGTCGATGATGTGAGTGGAGACCAGCAGGGTCCTGCCGTCTGCGCGCATCTCTTCAATGATGTTTTTCAGCTGCTTGATCGCATGCGGATCCAGACCGATCATCGGTTCGTCCAGAAGCATTACCTGCGGCTTCGGCAGGAAGCCCATGCACAGGTTCAGCTTCTGCTGCATGCCCTTGGACAGCTCATCACCGAATTTTTTCTTTTTGTCGCTGAGCTCCATCTTTTCAAACAGTTCGTCAGCGTACGTTTTATAATCTTTCAGCCTGTATGCCCGGGCAAGGAATTCCAGGTGTTCGGAAACCGTCAGGTTCGGATACAGGGACGGCAGTTCGGGAATATAGCCGAGGATGCGTCTGGCTTCCCGGGTCTTGTTCGGGATGCCGCTGACTGTGATCTCGCCGTCGTATTTCAGAAAGCCGATGATCGATTTCATGATCGTACTCTTGCCGGCGCCGTTGGGGCCGAGAAGGATGGTGACGCTTCCTTCTTTCAGTTCAAAGGAAACGTCGTCACAGGCGAGTGTTTTGCCGTACTTCTTGGTTACGTGTGATACTTTCAGCATAATTACAATTCCTTTCAAAAAACGGATACAGCATTCACTGTATCCGGTATCTTTTTATTCAGACGAACCCCATACACAGTGAATGTGTGCATGAGTCTCATCCTGATCTGCATGCCAGGCTTTCGCCGTCCTGTTGGCACACACGGCGGACAGATATCCGCGGATTACTCCCTCATTGCAATAATCATAATACAGCTCAAAATGCCTGTAAACATTGTTCAGACAGACAGGAACTGCACAAGCATCACATCGTGCTATAATAGCCTCATAAAGGATCAGGATCATGAGTAGAAATCATTTCAGAGTAAAACAGATATTGCGTATATCCGTACTTTTTTTGACAGCCATTCTGCTGGCGTGCTTTGCCGTGCGTCCGACAAGGGCAGAAAAAGCACTGTCATACACGACTGATACAGCCCGGCCGTCCATCAGCGGACACCTGCATGTGCAGGGCTCCGTGCTTGCGGATCAGAACGGAAAAGAAGTGCAGCTGCGCGGCGTCAGCACCCATGGTCTTACATGGTATCCCCAGTATATCAATGCCCCGTTTATCAAAAGCATCTCGGAAGACTGGAACTGCAATTTCATCCGCTATGCGATGTATTCGGATATCTATTGCGGAGAAGAAAAAGATCTGAGCATGGAGCTGCTGATCAAAGGCATTGACGCGGCGATCGCAGCGGATATGTACGTCCTGGTCGACTGGCATATCCTGAATGACTATGATCCCAACATGAACAAAGCGGAAGCGATCGAATTCTTCGATACTGTTTCCAGGAAATACCCGGACAGCCCCAATCTGATCTATGAGATCTGCAATGAACCCAATGGTGAGACCGACTGGTCGGATGTCGTCCGCTACAGCAATGAAGTGATCCCGGTGATCCGCAGGAACAGTCCGGACGCGGTAATCGTCGTCGGTACGCCGGAGTATGACAGGAACCTGGGCGGCAGTCTGATGCGTCCGCTGGAATTTGATAATGTCATGTATGTTCTGCATTTCTATACCGCGACGCACCATGAAGGACTGCGCGGCGAACTGCAGGCTGCCTATGACGCCGGACTGCCGGTGTTCATCAGCGAATGCGGCATCTCCCAGGCTTCCGGTGACGGAACGATCGACTTCCAGTCCGCGGTCGAATGGTTTACCTATCTGAAGGAAAAGAATATCAGCTATGCAGTCTGGAGCCTGTCTGACAAGGATGAATCCTCGGCATTCTTCAAGCCGGGATTTGAACCGGCCGGTGTTCCGGAAGAGGATGACCTGACGGATACGGGCAAATGGATCAGAGAACTGATCCGCGGTGCTGATCCCTCAGACATTCCGTATCCTGCCGTTGTAATTGAAAAAGATGAAATGTCAAAATTACAGTCCTGGTTCAGAGACTCTATCGGTCCGCAGGGCTTTGCGTCGGTCAGAAAATGGAAGACTTTCGCGTTTGGCAGCACTGCCGCAGTATGCGGCTTCCTGCTGCTGAGCTTCCTGCGCGGGCGCCTGAGCAGAAAGCACACCCTAACATATGATGATCTGATTGAAAATGAACAGGAAAATGCGGAACGGCGCAGATTTCTGCGCATCGCGAAAACACTGCTGTGCCTCAGTGCCTGCGTTACGCTGATTTATCTGTCCTGGCGTATCTTCCTTTCGATCCCGAAAGAGAACGGTCCGCTGTCTGTGGCCGCGAATCTTATCCTGCTGGCTGTGGAGATCCTCGGCTTTGTGGAATCGATGATCATGTATCGGAACCTGATGGGTATGCGCGATCATCCGCTGCCTGAGATCGCAGAAGAGGAATATCCGGACGTGGATATCTTTGTTGCGACCTACAATGAACCGACAGAGCTGCTGCGCAAGACGATCAACGGCTGCCGGCACATGAAATATCCTGACCCTGGCAAAGTGCATATCTGGATCTGCGATGACAACCGCAGAGAAGCGATGCGGAAGCTGGCAGAGGAAATGCAGGTCGGCTATTTTGACAGACCTGACAACAAAGGCGCCAAAGCCGGCAACCTCAATGCCGCGATGGCCCGCACAAGCGCGCCGTATATCGTTACTTTTGACGCGGATATGATCCCGAAGAGCGACTTCCTGCTGAAAACGATCCCGTATTTTGTCGATGCGGAAAAGCGCGGAAAAGACAGGAACATCCATCTTGGTCTTCTGCAGACACCGCAGTGCTTCTATGACCCGGATGTCTTCCAGCACGCATTGTACTCGGAGAAGAGAGCGCCGAATGAACAGGACTTTTTCTACCGCACGATCGAAGTATCCAAGACCGCTTCCAACAGCGTGATCTACGGCGGCTCCAATACCGTTCTTTCCCGCCGGGCGCTGGAGGATATCGGCGGCTTCTTTACCGAATCCATTACCGAAGACTTCGCGACCGGTCTGCTCATCGAATCAGCTGGCTATGTCAGTCTCGGCCTGAGTGAACCGCTGGCCAGCGGACAGACGCCGCATACATACGCGGAACACATCAAGCAGCGCGTCAGATGGGGCAGAGGCGTCATCGCGACCGCACGGAAACTGAAGATCTTCCGCCGGAAAGAGCTGAGTTTCAGTCAGAAGGTCAGTTACTGGAGTTCTGTTGTTTACTGGTATTCACCGCTGAAAAATCTGATCTATATCCTGTCACCGCTGCTGTTCGCCGCGTTCGCGCTGCCGGTCTTCCGGTGCACCTGGCTTGATCTTGTGGTTTTCTGGCTGCCGATGTATTTCCTGCAGGATACCTGCCTGCGCTATGTCAGTCAGAGAACGATCTCCATGAAATGGAGCGGCATCTATGAAACAAGCGTCATGGCGCATCTGCTTGTGCCGGTCCTCAAGGAATCGCTGGGCATAACGCTGTCCACATTCAAAGTCACGGACAAGTCCGGCAAGAGCGGAAAGAGAACGGTAGATGTGCGTTCCATGATGCCGTATCTGATCCTCTCCGCACTTTCCGTCCTGGGCATCATCAGGATCCTCTGGATGATGAATACTGTTCTCTTCATCAGTCTCGCGGTCATTCTCTTCTGGCTGATCCGCAACCTGTATTACCTGATCATGGCACTGTTTCTGATCGACGGCAGAGACAGCGACGGTGAGACGGTCCGGGTCAGTGACGCCGAGCCTGTCATTGTGAAGGTAGCGCACGGAAAAGAAAAGGGCAGGACTTTTGAAGGCGTGACAACATTATTAACAGAGCATAAGATCTGTGTGTATCTTGATGAAGGAGAAGCACTTGCGACTGGCATGCCGGTCAATGTCGTGATCGATCACGATGAATATAAAGCAGAACTGACCGGGACCGTGACCGATGTTACGGTATCCCGCGGCGGCAGCGCCCGCACCCAGACGATCGAGATCCTCGATTTCAACGGTTCGGAATATGAATACCTGCAGATCCTGTATGACCGTATCCCGACCCTGCCGCAGTCGCTGCATAAAGATTTCGGCATCCTGACCCATCTGTGGCAGAATATTGCCCACCGGGTCGCAAGAACAAGACTGTGAGGAGAAGAAAACATGAAACTGATCTGGTATCCAAAATGCGGTACGTGCAGAAACGCGAAGAAATGGCTGGATGAAAAAGGCATCAGCTATGAACTCAGGGATATCACCCTGGAGAAGCCGACGGAAAAGGAACTGCGCAGCTGGCAGAAAAAAAGCGGAACAGATGTCCGCAAAATGTTCAACACCAGCGGCAGGCTGTACCGTGAGATGAATCTCAAAGAGAAACTGAAGACGATGAGCGAAGATGAGATGTTCGCGCTGCTTGCGACAGACGGCATGCTGGTAAAGCGGCCGGTGCTGACCGACCGGAACAAGGTCGTCATCGGCTTTAAAGCAGAGAATTACGAGAAAGCATGTGAGGAGTTCTGAACGATGAACAACAACAGTCTGTCTGCTGTCAAAAAAAGGATTTTTGATATCATTCAGATCGGCAACCGGTCGGATATTCCAAGCCGGGCTTTTGATATTTTTCTGGTCGCTGCGATCATCCTGAATGTCGCGGTCATGTTTCTGCAGACATTTGATTCCATGGCGCCGTATGACAATATCCTGGGAACGATCGAATTCCTGACGCTGGCAGTGTTCTGTGTGGAGTACGGACTGCGCATCTGGACAGCGGAATATCTGTTCCCGTCCCGGCCGAAACACGAAGCGGTCGTCCGCTTTCTGTTCTCCTTTGACGGCATCGTGGAACTGCTGACGATCCTGCCGTTCTATTATCTCAGCGGCTTTGTGGTCTTCCGCATGCTGAGAGTCGTCAGAATCTTCCATCTCTTCCGCATCAATCCC
>JAILCN010000084.1 GCA_024680365.1 Solobacterium sp. | reverse complement strand
TCCGAAAACACCGCCGTATTCCTCCAGTCCCTGCCCCAATTACTACAATCCGGATCTGATCTGCCGCGAACTGCCGACGGACGGCGTGAAGCGTCTCGTCAAGGCAATGGGCTTCTCTGCAAAGCTGGCCAAAGACGCCGGCGTCGATATCATTGAGATCCACGCATACGGCGGATATCTGATCGATCAGTTCAATTCATCACGCTGGAATCACCGTACAGATGAATATGGCGGAAGTCTGGAAAACCGCATGCGCTTCATGATGGAGATCATTCAGGAAGTCAGAAATGTCTGCGGCAGAGATTACCCGATCGCAGTCAAGATGACTCTGGACAGTGTGGATGATCCCGAACGTCCGCTGGCGGAAGGTCTCGAGATCGCGAAGACACTTGCCGATTCAAAGCTTGTCGATCTGATCCATTTCGGACGCGGCGCGTATTCCTGCCGCTGGCGCATGGTCAGCAGTGTCTATCAGCCAGAGGGGTTTGATCTGGAAGCAGCTGATCAGATCCGCAGCGTGACCGGTGATCTGCCGCTGATGGGGCACGGCAAGCTGAATCATCCGGACGTCGCGGAAGAAGCCCTGCAGAGCGGAAAACTGGATCTTATTGCCATCGGTCATGGTCTGATCGCAGATCCGCACTGGGCAAATAAAGTGAAGAATGGTCAGCTGGATGAGATCGTCCCCTGCATCGGCTGCGGTGAATGCCACTTCAATTCCATGAAAGGATGGCCGCGTCCCTGCGCAGTCAATCCTGTTTCGATGCATGAAAATGAATATGTTCTGACCCCTGCCCCGGAAAAGAAAAAGATCCTCGTCATCGGTGCCGGACCGGGCGGCATGAAAGCTGCCGTCACAGCAGCACAGCGCGGCTATGATGTCGCCCTCTGGGAAAAGAAAGACCGGATGGGCGGCGCCATGGCTGCAGCCGGAGCACCGGACTTCAAAAAAGATGTCCGCGATCAGGTAGAATATCTGATCCGTCAGGTAAAGAAATACAACATCAGAACTGAACTGAACAAGACAGCTGCGATCGAAGACGTCAAAGCATTCGATCCTGATTTCACAGTCGTCGCTGCCGGAGCAGATCCAATCGTGATCCCGGTCAAAGGCGCTGACAGACCGAATGTATGCCTGGCGATCCCTGTTCTGCTCGGTGAACAGCAGACGGGAGACAGAGTCGTCGTGATCGGCGGCGGCGACGTCGGCTGCGAGCTGGCATGCGATCTCAGCCGGAAAGGAAAGAAAGTCACGATCGTTGAGATGCTCGACAGGATCATGGCCAGAGGCGGATCGTTCGTTGCCAATGAGCAGAACCTCCGTTATCTTGTCAGCCAGTCCGGCATTGACATCCGCTGCGGAGCACGTCTGACGGAGATTCTTGATGACGGCGTCATTGCCCTGATCAGCGGTGAACCGGTGACGATCCCGTGCGATACCGTTGTCTTCGCAGCCGGCTACAGAGCCAGCCACAAACTTTATGAAGACATCCTGGATGCCGGATATGACTGCGTCCAGATCGGCGACAACGTAAGACCCGGAAAGATCATCGACGCAATTAGTCAGGGCTATAACTGCATCCGCGTTCTTGAGTGAAAAACAGATGAAAAAAGTGGGAGTATGACACATATGTGATGTCATACTCCTCTTTATTTCTGTTATACTCAATTCGTAAGTTTTGGGGAGTATAGACAATATGAAATCAGAGTACATCCGTTTAGTCGATTCACACTGCCATAACTGTCTGCGCTGTGTCAGAGCATGCCCGACCAATGCCATGACATATCTGCACAATGAGCCGCGCATCGACGCCAATGAATGCATCCTCTGCGGTGCCTGCTACGCTGCCTGCCCGCATGACGCGAAATCACAGAAGTCTGAATTCAGACTTGTGCTGTCCTGGCTGAATGCCCATGAAGAAGTGATCCTGACTGCCGCGCCGAGTTTTGCCGTGATCTGGAAGAACATCGAAGTTCTCAGAAAGATGCTGATCCGCAGAGGCTTCAGTGAAACAAGAGAGACCGCGGAAGGCGCTGCGATGGTCTCCCGTGCCTACATCAATCTGATGAAAGAGCACACCATGAAGAATATCATCACGACCTGCTGTCCTGCCGTGAATACGCTGATCGAAAAAGAATACCCCGATCTGATTGGTCAGATGGCTCCGGTCGTTTCCCCTCTCATTGCCCACGGAAGACTGATCAAGCAGAATCATCCGGACGCAAAAGTCGTCTTCCTTTCGCCCTGCATCGCGAAATACAAAGAGATCCGCGACGCCCGGTTTGCCGGGGCTGTCGACGCCTGCGTCAGCATGGAAGAACTGATCACCTGGCTCAAAGATGATCTGCAGGAAGATGAGGAAGCGGAATGGACAGAATTTGAAGGTTCCATTGCAAGAGTTTATCCGACGTCCGGCGGCGTCATCGCTACCCTGCCCGAAAATGAATATTATGATTATCTGGCCGTCGACGGCATCGACCGTGTCCGGACAATGCTGGAAGCCATCCGTGACGGTGAACTGGAAGGCTGTCTGCTGGAAGTCAATTCCTGCCGCGGCGCATGTCTCGGCGGTCCGCTCCTTTCCCATTTCAGCAAGAGTGAATTCCATGCTCATCACCGGATCCGCAAAGCTGTGCAGGATCAGCCGAAGATCACCGGCGGTCCGCTGCCTGTCGATATGAAAGCAGAATGGAAAGACGATCACATTCCGCATGCCGTTCACAGCGAGGAAGAGATCCGCAGACAGATGATCGCGATGGGCAAGACATCGCCGATGAAGATCCATGACTGCGGTGCCTGCGGCTACGAATCCTGCCGTCTGAAAGCGATCGCTGTTCTCGACGGCAAGGCGGATCCGAAGATCTGTCTGCCGGAAGCGCTGGAACGCGCCCAGTCTCTCTCCAACGTTGTGCTTGATCACACGCCCAACGGCATCATCGCGATCGATGACAAGCTGCAGGTAAGAGAAATGAACACCAGCGCCAGAAAGATGCTCGGCCTTGATATGATCAATCCGACCGGCATGCCGCTGGAAGGCATCCTGCCCAACGACGACCTGATCGCCCTGATCAGAAAGACCGGTCTGAAGCCTTCCTATTTCCACTGCTATTACGATATGTATGACCGTCTCTTCGAACACGCGATCGTCAACGTACCGAGCCAGGATCTCAAAGTCATCATCCTGATGGACAGAACGCTGGAGACCATGCAGGAGATCGCGATGGCAGAAATGCGCACTCATACAATGGATGTCACCCAGCAGGTCATCAACGACCAGATGCGCGCGGTCCAGGAGATCGCGTCCATGCTTGGTGAAACGACTGCCCGTTCCAAGACAGCACTTCTGAAGCTGCAGAAAGTCGTCAACGGAGAAAAAGTATGACGTCGCTCATCCATGTAGACGCTGCCTGGAAATCGCTGTTCCATTACGGTGAAGAGCTGTGCGGTGACAGAGTCATGATCCGCCGCAGCGACACATCCTTTGTCATGGTGCTGGCGGACGGACTGGGATCCGGCGTCAAGGCAAATATCCTTTCTACCCTGACCAGTACAATCATCTCCCAGATGATCTTTGACGGACTGCCGCTCAGCGAAGCTGTGGAAACGATCGCAGCTACCCTGCCCGTCTGTGCTGACCGGGAGGTTGCCTACAGCACCTTTACGATCCTGCAGGTCGACTATACCGGCAAGGCAAGACTTGTCCAGTATGACAATCCCGGCGCTGTTCTGATCCGCAGCGGCTGCGTGAAGCCGCTGGATAACAAAGAAGTCGTGATCAGCGACAAAAAGATCCTTGAAGCGGAATTCGACGTCATGCCTGACGATCATATCATCTTCTTCTCTGACGGTATCCTTTATGCCGATACAGAGATGCAGCTGAATTACAACTGGGCGCAGAAAGATGTTGAAGAATTCCTGGCAGCTTCCGTTCAGCCGGAAGACTCTGCCCGGGAATGCGCGCGCATCCTGCTTGCCATGGTCAACAGTCTGTATGACGGCAAACCCAGCGATGACTGTACGGTCGCAGCTGCCCGGATCATTCCTGCCCGGGAAACTGTTGTCATGATCGGCCCGCCGAAAAACAAAGAAGATGACAAGACTGTCATCTCCCGGCTGATGAAAGCGACCGGCAAGAAAATCGTATGCGGCGGCACCACCAGCAAGATCGTTGCCTCCTATCTTCATGAAGAGATCCGGGAAGATACCGAAACACCGCTCGGCGACGTTCCGCCGAAAGCATATATCAGAGGCGTCGATCTGGTCACAGAAGGTCTTCTTACCCTGCAGAAAGTCAGCCTGCTGCTCAAGCATGCCTGCCAGGATCCCGAGTTCTATGAAGATCTGCTGCTGTCCAAAGAAGAAGACGGCGCAACCTGTCTGGTACAGGCACTGGCGGATTCCAGTGCGGTCACCTTCCTTGCCGGACAGTCTGACAACGAAGGCCACCACAATCTCGGCAGTTCCATCTCACTGGACGCAAAGCAGCTCGTGATCCGTGAGATCGCCTCGTATCTGGAAACCCTCGGCAAGATCACATCCATTGAAGAAAAGTAAAAGCAGAAGGAATTCCTTCTGCCCGGGACCGTTTCATACGGTCCTTTTTCATCGCATACAGTCTGTGATCAGATCTCTGATCAGCTGCTTTTTCTTATCCTCATTCATTGCTTCAAAGCTTGCAGAATGCAGTGCTGCGGAAAGCGAGGCAATGCTTCTGGCTGCCGCGATATCAAGCGGATAGCTGCCGTGATATCCATACTTTTCCAGCATAGCTTCCGCCGCCGGGATCATTGCCGCAAGCGTTCTTTCATGAAACGCGCTCTGCACCGTCCAGTGCATGTTTCCTCTGATCTTCGCGAACTGTTCCATCGAACTGCCGTACAGCGACAGAAGCCTGTCTGTGAATTCCTCAATGGTGCTTACATCTTCCGTCATCTTCCCAAACGCAGCTTCATACTGCCGGAAGAACCTGTCTGCGACAGTATCAAACAGTTCCTCTTTTGATCTGAAATAGTGATAGAACATGCCGACTTCGCCGCCGACTTTGTCCAGGATCATCCGGACGGATGTCTTTTCAAATCCTTCCGTAAAGAACAGTTCGGACGCGGCTGCTATGATCTCATCTTTTTTTCCGCCTTCAAGAACCGGTTTTCTCGCCATTTGTTTTTTCCTCGATCCACTGTGTGATGATTTCCAGCGCCAGCTGAAGATTGCCGATCTGACAGTGATGATCGGCATT
>JAILCN010000032.1 GCA_024680365.1 Solobacterium sp. | reverse complement strand
GTCGTGTAGTTGTGGTTGCACTTCTGCATGTTGGGATTGTATTCCCGGTACAGCGGCACTGTCTTCTTGTCATCGCTGTACCATCCGGTCCCTTCGTCTTTCCATCCGGCTTTGATCAGAGCGTCACGCTCTTTTTTGTTCATCGTATAGTGATGATCGCCGGCATTGGAGTTATACAGTCTGTATACAGGTGTATTGCTGGTCTTCGGCGCGATCCAGCCAACACCTTCATACTGCCAGCCATAGGAAACCAGTGCATTTCTTTCTTTTGCCTTGGCGGTATAGAAGTGTTCACCGGTATTTGGATTGTACAGACGGTACATCGTATTCTCTGTCTTGGATTCCTTCGGATCATCAAGGACTGTTACTTTACATGTAATGGTTTTCTTCAGATCCGGTGTTCTGGCAGACAGGATCGCTGTACCTCCGGACAATGCGGTAAAGGTGTTGCCGCTGGCAGTTACGATTTCCGGATGATCAGATGACCACTGCAGGGTGTTTCTGGTCTCATCAGACCAAGCGGTGTACTGCGGTGTAATGGAATGCGCTGTCAGCTTCACATGATCTGACATTTTTCCGCTTGTACCCGCAGTAACGGTAAACGGTGAGACCTCTGCTGTCCATTCTGTTACGGTTTTACTCCAGGCACGGACAGTTCCAATCGCATCTTTATCAACAACAGCAGTTTTGACAGTATTTACTGCGGTGCTGGAAAACATCTGCACACCATAATAGCTGCTTCGATATTCCACGATCGCAGCCGCGAAAGCAACATGTTCCGAAAGCATCTGTCTTCTGTGTCCCTGGCCATTGAACCCATAGCTTGATTCTTCAAACAGACCCTGGAAACCGGCAGGAAACCAATCCATTCGACAAGCAATGTTTTCGACAGTGTAAACGGGATAGTTCAGCCCTTGACAGGTTCGTTCTTCGTAGGTTCCGTCAGCTTTCAGATGATGGAAGTGAAAGGCGATCTCCACAGCTCTCTGCATGGCAACCTTTTCAAGATCATAATCCCATACCAGGTTCTTCAGATCTTTGCAGTAAGTCTTCGTCTTGTCATCTTCATTCCAGTACCAGGCTTCTTTTCCGGTGCGGAATTCGTTGATCAGCGGCAGCATCTTTCTCGCTTCTGTCTGCATGTACGTGACAGGGATCTTTACATCAAAATACGTGACCTGCCCGCCGGGAAGATACTTTGACAGATGAGTGAAGCATTCTTCATCATCGCTGCAGTTTCCCCATGTTTCGACAAATCTGCCGTCTTTGTATATGGCACAGAAACATAATGCTTCATTTTTTGTGTTCAGCTTTTCCAGCAGAGCACTGCCGTCTTTTGCCCGTTCGATCACAGAACGCCAGCTTCTTCCTGCCCAGAAGGCATAGCCAGCTTCACCTGCAGGAACAAGGATCACCTGTAATCCTTCTTCACCCAGCCATCCTGAAGTGAGCAGTCTGTCCAGCATTCTTTTTGTATTCGCGTCTGCCGGATCGTTTTCATCATTCAGCGAAGGATCAAAGAAGATCAGCAGCTGAACCTTGTCCTTGTATGTTTCATTGGTGATGGTATTCCCGTTCTCGGTTTCCAGTGTCCATGTATCTGCCTGTGATGCGTGAACAGGGAAAACCGGTATGAGAAAAGACAGTATGATCAGGAAGCAGGTCAGTTTTTTTATTGTGTTTTGCGGCATAACAGACTCCTTTTTCTAATATCTCAATTCGAATAGAAAAACCTGTTTTGAAACATATATATAATATGAGTGTATCACACAAGGGGATGAACAAACATTGAAACAAGGTATGTTAACCAGGGAGTATTCTTTCATCCGGTTTGCTGATGTGAATAAATTTTATATGTAACGTAAAATAGGTTACAATTAAAATAAATTCACAGGAAAATATTATGCTCAAAGAATACATTGAAAGATTACTTCATATGGAGATTCAGCTTGAACCATATAACGACACCAAAAATCTGCCGCTTGTGCTTAGGGGAAAATATACTCTTCAGCGTATGAACATTTCTGGACATGAAGTTCTTCTGGCAGAACCTTCAGAAAGTTCAAATCTTTCTGTTCTGCGAAAAGAGGCAAGGCAGCTGGAAATGTCAACAGGTTTGCGTGTGGTAATGTGCCTCAGGGCAATGAATTATTACTGCAGAGATGTATTGATCCAGGAGAATATTCCATTTGTCTGGTATGAACATCAGATCTATCTGCCTTTTATCGGAATTCTGCTGAACAGTAAAACACGTACGGCTCCTTTGGCGTGTGAAAAGCTTTCTTTTCTTACCCAGAAAATTCTCCTGACAGCACTCTATGAAAACTGGCAGAACATGACAGTGACAAAAACCGCAGATATTCTCGGTGTAACAAAAACATCGATCAGCCGCTGCTTTGATGAACTAGAAGCTTTATCGATTCCTTATGTACATACAAAAAGCAGAGGGAGATTTCTGTCAGTTCCGGCAGACAGGAAAGAAATGTGGGAGACCATAAGGCCGGTTCTGAGAAATCCTGTTATTGCAGCGTATTCTCTGAAAGAAAAAGTCACGAAAAACTGCCGGCTGTCCGGTATCAGCGCGCTGGCATACTATACCATGCTGGAAAGTGAACAGGTTCCGGTATATGCAGTGCAGAAAAAGGATATTGCAAGTCTCGATATTATACGAAGTAAAATTTCATCCGCAGGCGAAACACCGGGGTGCATTGTGCATGAAACGGGTTATCAGATCGACTTTGAGGACGGCAAAGCTATGGATCCTCTGAGTGTGGTCCTGAGCCTGAGCAGTGAGGAAAAAGAAGACCCCCGCATCAGTCTGGCGATCGATGAAATGCTGGAGGAGTTTGTATGGTCGAAGGCTTGGAAAGATTCCGGGAGTATTTCCGGGAATACACCGATCAGTATGTACTGATCGGCGGGACTGCATGCACTGTCTGTTTTCAAAAGAACAACATTTCTTTCAGAGCAACAAAAGATTTTGATATGGTTCTCATGGTGGAGGCGCTTTCGAAAGAGTTTGGCGAAAGATTCTGGGAATTCATAAATGACGGAGGATATCGGAATAAGGTCAGATCATCTGGTACCCCACAGTTCTATCGGTTCGACAGACCGGCAAATCCAGGATTTCCATACATGATTGAGTTGTTTGCGAATACCAGACTGACTCTGAAGGCTTCTCAGGAAATCTCACCGATTCATATCGACGACAGTATCAAAAGTCTTTCTGCAATTCTTTTAGACTGGTCATATTATCAGCTTTTTATGGAAGGTAAAACTGTAATCGATGATTTGTCTGTACTGAAGCCGTCTTATCTGATCCCATTCAAAGCCAGGGCGTGGCTGGATCTGAATGACAGAAGGCAGCAGGGAGAACATGTAGATTCCCGTGACATTAGAAAGCATCGGAATGACATTATCAGGCTGGTCTCAGAACTAAGCCTGGATAACTGCGTACTTCCGCAAGAAGTGAAAAAGGATGTAAAGAGATTTTCTGATATGATGCAGCTGACAGATCAGGACATAAGGAGTCTCGGCATCAGAAATGTTGCTGCGGCTGATATCAGTCTGTTGCTGCAAAAGGTGTATTATCTGTAAGCTGGTCACATGAACCTGCTTTTTCTCTGCTTTCAGCATGAAAGATGATGATACAATATCTGTAGAAAGACGCAGGATCTGCATATGAGAAAATTAAATTGTTCCGCCTGTATACTTGCAGGTATGTTTCTTGTTTTCAACACGCTCTCTCCTGTTTCTGCCGCCCAGGCAGAACCACAGGCTTCTGAAACAGTTACGGTCGTACTGGAACCGGTGTTCCATCAGTCAGATGCCAGAAAGGAACTGGCTCTGGTCAATGAATTCCGCACCGGCGGAGACGCATGGTACTGGAATGAAGATAATTCAGAAAAAATACCAACCGGAAAACTGCCTGCTCTGACGTATGACTATGCATTGGAAAAAGTTGCCATGCAGAGAGCGGCAGAGATCGCAGTGTATTATTCACATACAAGGCCGGATGGCAGGGAACCATGGACAGCGTATTCTGACAGAAATTATTCCAGTTCATATAAAGCGGAAAACATTGCCTATGGTCAGTCTTCGTATTCCGTTGTATTCAATGCCTGGCGTGAGGAAAATGCATATTACAAGGGCCAGGGTCACCGCCGCAATATGCTGAACAGCCACCATACGGCAGTCGGATTCGGCTGTGTGGAATACAACGGCATTCTTTACTGGACGCAGGAGTTTTCTGATTCCGTCAACAGTTCGACGGAAACACCTGCGGCTGACTACAAAGGCACAGCCAATATCCGCGTCACAATGGACAACATACAGGACTGGGTGCTGGATCCCTCATCCGTACAGGTCTACAACCGGGAAAGTGGAAAGATCAGCTCCCTGTATACGCTGTATGCGAAAGTAAATGGTGTCGGAAACCTGAAAGCGCCGGATACGCAGAGCAGTCTGTCGTGGTCCAGCTCTGATTCATCCATTCTCAGTGTCAGCGGTGATACATACACAGGTCAGAAGCCTGGCAAAGTGCAGCTGAGCGCGATCATGCCGGACGGCAGATATGTCTTCATGAATGTGCAGGTATTATCTGAATATGTTGCGGCAGAATGGATCTGGAATGAAAACGATGAAGCGAAGGTAATCCTGCGTGACAAGCACGATCCTTCCAACAGCATCACCCTGACCGCGAATATGCGGTATGAAAACCATATGCCGACCTGCACGAAAGAAGGTAAGTATATCGCGATCGCCACGGTGGAATATGACGGCCAGACCTATGAAGACAGGAAAGAAGAAGTCATTCCTCCAATGGGACATGACTGGGGCGAGCCGGAATATGAATACGACGAAGAGACCAACAGGATGAAAGGGGTCGCTCACTGCAGAAATAATCCTCTTGAAACAAATACCGCGAGTGTCCCCGGAAGAGTATCTGATTATCAGGACCCGACCTGTGAGGAAGACGGATATAAGATCCTGTTATTTGATTTCCCGGATGATCTCACCTTATTTAAAGATCAGACAAAGCGGTTCGTACTGAAAGCGCCCGGACACAGCTGGGTGAATGACGGATACCGCTGGAGCAAAGATTATAAGACATGCACAGGGATCGCGCACTGCACACGGTGTCATGACAAGCTGGAAGTCGCTGTGAATACAACATACAAAGTGACGAAAGAAGCGACCAGAACAGAAGACGGCTGGGGTGAATATACAGCTGATTTCACCGGGAAGGAAGGACCGTTCTATACCCAGACAAAGAAAGAGATCATTCTGATGGATGATGTCTGGATCATCGATATGTACCGTCTGTACAATCCGAACTCCGGTGAACACTTCTATACTGCCAAAGCAGGGGAGAGAGATTTCCTGAAGAACAACGGATGGAAGTATGAAGGCATCGGCTGGTACGCACCCGATTCTTCCAATACCCCGGTCTACCGCCTGTACAACAAATACTCCGGAGATCATCACTATACGATGAAAGAAAAAGAAAAGGATGCGCTTGTCAAACTGGGCTGGAAATATGAGGGCATCGGCTGGTTCAGCGATGATCATAAAGAAGTGCCTCTGTACCGGGAATACAACCCGAACATGAGCGCATGCAATCACAACTACACAACAAAGAAAAAAGAACATGACTGGCTGTGTGCCAACGGATGGAACAACGAAGGCATCGGCTGGTATGGCATGAAGGGAGACTGATATGAAACGGATCTTGTATACCATCCTTGCAGTTCTGACGGCGGCTGTCTGCCTCCGGCCGCTGAACGCTGAAAACGGATGGAGTCTGAAAACACTGGACGGGGAAACGGTGACTGCGGATGCGGAAGGCATGACCCTGCTGGTGTTCTATAACGGAGGAATGGAGGAAGGCAAGCCTGTCAATGAGAATTCCCGTTCTCTTACTGCTTCCTTCTACCGGAGTCTGTTTCCGAAGACAGAAGGTCTCACCGTGATCCTGGCGGAAGCTTCCGGCGCTTCGAAAGAGGAAACGGAACAATTCCTGGATGCTTGCGGAAACCGCAGCGAAGATCTTGTCTACGCCTATGACAGCGAAGAGGTGATGAAAGAACTTGCGGAAGAGGAGGAAGTGGATTATCCGCTCTGCATCCTCTTCGCAAAGGGAGAAGAAAAGGATCAGTGGCAGGGAAGCCGTCTGGCGGCTGACTGTCTGGTCCATATCACCGCGGCTGCCATTGAAGACCTGGTCGTTGACGCTCCGGAAGTTACAGCGGTAGTGATCAGTGAACCGGTGCTGACCTTGTACGTCGGCGAGACAAAGACACTGACTGCCGAGGTTCTGCCGGAAGATGCGAAGAACCGCTCGGCTGCCTGGACAACTTCGGATCCGGAGGTCGCGGAAGTTGACGCGGACGGGACTGTCACCGCAAAGAAAGCAGGCAGAGCTGTCATCACAGCTTCTGCGTCAGCGGACCCGGAGATCAAAGGCGTCTGCGCTGTCCTTGTACTGGAAGAAGGCGTTCTCGCTGTGGATCCGGATCCCATGTACCGCGTCTATAATCCCAACAGCGGCGAACATTTCTATACCGCCAATGAAAAGGAAAAGGATGCGCTGCTTGACTTTGGCTGGAAGGATGAAGGCGTTGGCTGGCTGGCACCGAAGATCTCTGCTTCACCGGTCTACCGTCTGTATAATCAGACAGCCGGAGACCACCACTACACAATGAATGAAAAAGAAAAAGACGCTCTGATCAAAAAGTTCGGATGGCGTGATGAAGGAATCGGCTGGTACAGCGATGACGCCAAAGCAGTTCCTCTTTACCGGGAATACAATCCGAACATGCAGAAATGCAATCACAATTACACCATTAACAAAGAAGAGCACAATTATCTGATCAGTCAGGGCTGGAAAGATGAAGGCATTGGCTGGTACGGCGTTCTGCCGGAGCCTCTCTATGAAAACAAGTAAGATCCTGGCGGTGCTGCTGCCGGCAATTCTCTGTGTTCTGCCAATACAGGCTGGAACTCTGTCACAGGCAGAACCGGTCTCTGAACAGGAATTCGTGGAGTTCAGGATCGCGGGAACCAAAAATTATGATGAAGCCCGGCAGGTCGTGAAGCTGACCAACGAGATCCGCGCAGAAGCAGGACTTGCACCGCTGACAATGGATCATAAACTGACGGAAGCGGCGATGCAGAGAGCAGCGGAACTGCACGTCCGATACGATCACGATCGTCCGGACGGAACCTACTTTACCTCCGTTTCTGAGGAGTTCTATCCCGGAGGTGAAAACATCGCGCTTGGTTTTGCGAATGCGGAAGAAGTGACCCAGGCATGGAAAGATTCGCCCGGACACTACGCGAACATGACCGTGGAAGATTTCACTGCGATCGGTGTCGGCTGTTTCTGCCAGAATGACGGGGCGCTCTGCTGGGTGCAGCTGTTCTGCTGTGAAAGCTTTGGCACATGTACAGAAACTGGCAAAAAAGATTCTGTCCATACGATCCGGGCGGCAAAAAGCAGTATCGAACTGTTCGCGGATGAGGAACTGGATCTGTATGTCGGTCAGTTCCTGAAAAAGCATATTTACAATATGGGCGAGGGAGCCAAAATGATGACGGACATCATTCCTTCCTATGTATACAGCAGCGATCCGGACATTGTTTCGATCGCGGAAGACGGAACTGTAAAACGTCTCAGAAAAGGGGAAGTGATCATCAGAGTCGGGATCGATCCGCACAATTACATTGAGACCAGAGTGCACACTGTAAAAGCACCCGGGATCCGCATGCACCGCCTGTACAATCCAAACTCAGGAGAACACTTCTATACCGCGAAAGAAAAAGAAAAGAATGCCCTGGTATCTTATGGATGGAAGTATGAAGGCGTGGGATGGAACGCGCCGGACTATGGGTTTGAACCGGTATACAGACTGTACAATGCTGTTTCCGGAGATCATCACTATACGATGAACGCGAAAGAACGGGATGCACTGGTAAAGATGGGATGGAAGTACGAAGACATCGGCTGGTACAGTGACGATGCCAGAACAGCGCCTCTTTACCGGGCATACAATCCCAAAATGCAGAAATGCAATCACAACTATACGATGAACAAAAAAGAACATGATTATCTGATCAGCGCTGGCTGGAAAGATGAGGGCATCGGCTGGTACGGCATGATGCCGGAGGTGAATTATGAAAATGATCAGTAAGCTCCTGATGGCATGTTTCCTCTGTGTTCTGTCAGTAATGCCTGTGCAGGCGACAGCCGGCATCATGGCAGAAATCAAGAGCCCGTCGTGGAGCGTAAAAACACTGGACGACAAAACAATTAATGAAAAAACATATGCGAGCAGTCTGCAGCTGCTGATCTTCTACCGCGGCAGACTGATGGAAGACGGAAACGCGATGTGCCCGAACTCCTCCGGCACCGTACGCAGCTTTGCGGAATGTGAGTGGGCAGGCACAAAAGGGCTGAAGATCATTCTGATCGAAGCCGATGGAAGCACAAAGAAAGAGACCCAGGAATTCCTGGATAAGTACGGAACCAATCCAAACATTATATATGCCTATGACGGTGAATCCGCGATGTGGAGCTTCGCGAGCGGATCACTGACATATGCCTACTGCGTTCTGATTCAGAAGGGCAATGTCGTGAAACAATGGGGCGCAAACTATAACGATGATATCTGTGCAAGTTATATTTCAGAATACCTTTCAATTCCCGGATACGGGTTTGAGAATCTGTCATTCAAAGGAACGGATGACTATGATGACGCTCAGAAGATCACACAGCTGACAAACAAGATCCGTGCGGAAGCAGGCAAATCTCCGCTGACCCTGGATCCCAAACTGACCGAGGCAGCCATGCAGAGAGCTGCGGAACTGGAAGTTGTCTACGCGCACATGCGGCCGGACAACAGCGATATCTTTACAGTCATTCCGTATACGTTCTACACTGCCGCCGAGAACATTGCGATCGGCCAGGAAAGCGCAGAGGTCGTTACGGACGCATGGAAGAATTCATCAGGTCACTATGCCAATATGATTGGAGATTATACTTCGATCGGTGTCGGCTCGTTCTATCAGGGTGACGGAACAAGATGCTGGGTCCAGCTGTTTACCGATACTAATACCGGCAAATGCACAGAGACCGGCAAAAAAGAGGTGACTCATAAGGTCCATACATTTGAGAAATACCTGAACCTGTTTACCGAAGAGGATGATCTGACATTGAACGAAGGAGATTCAGAAGTCATAAAGCTGTACAACGGCAGCTACAACTTCTACTCCGCTGTGGAAGTGATCCCCGGCTATGTTTACAGCAGCCATCCCGACCGTGTCTCCATCGCCAAAGACGGAAGTGTCAGGTGTCTGAAAGCCGGCGGTGCAACCGTCAGGATCGGCATCTCTGAAAAAGAATATATTGAGATCAAAGTTGGAAACGGCGTGGAAGCAGTAAAGCTGTCACTCAGTGAAACAGACCTCAGTCTGCCGGCTACTGTAGAGTATGCATTAACTGTCACCGCGGAACCGGAAGGCGCTGATCTTCCTGAACTGATATGGAAGTCCTCTGATCCGGGTATCGCGGAAGTGGATGCGGAAGGCAATGTGACGGCGCTGTCAGAAGGCACCGCGATCATCACAGTCACTTCGAAGGACGGCTCGTTTAAAGCGACCTGCACAGTGGAAGTCAGCGGCATCTCCATGTACCGTCTGTACAACCCGAATTCCGGCGAACACTTCTATACCGCAAAGAAAAAGGAAAAAGACGCACTGATCAGCTACGGCTGGCAGTATGAAGGCATTGGCTGGGTCGCTCCGAAGCTCAGCAAGACGCCGGTCTACCGTCTGTACAACTCTTACTCAGGAGATCATCACTATACGATGAAGGAAAAAGAGCGTGATGCCCTGACAGAACTGGGATGGACCTATGAGAACGTCGGCTGGTACAGCGATGATGAACAGAACGTTCCTCTCTACCGTGAGTACAATCCGAATATGAGTCAGTGCAACCACAACTACACGACTAACAAAAAAGAACATGACTGGCTGTGTGCCAATGGCTGGAATGATGAAAAGATCGGCTGGTACGGCATCATGGAAGGAAAAAAGTAATCTTCATCGATTCTTCACAAAACTGACATATGATTTTCATAAGAGGAAGGTATTCTATGGGTGTCAGATGAGAAGGAACATCTGATCTTCATAAAAAATCCCCTCCCCCCAAGAAGAAGTTAGTAATGACAGAAGCGGATCGAAAGGTCCGTTTTTGTATTTCTTTACGCATGTTTATATGCTTGCCCCTGCACGCAT
>JAILCN010000010.1 GCA_024680365.1 Solobacterium sp. | reverse complement strand
GCTTCCAGGAATTGACTAACGAAACCGCCAAGTCAGCGTTAATCAATTCCTGGAGGCTTCCTGACGTCCCCCTTTCAAGGACATCTCTATTATACCGCCAATACATTCTCATTTAGCTCCACTGTGCAAATGAGGATTTTTCCAAAAAAAAATCAGGCCTTTCAGCCTGACTGGAGTTCCTTTTTCCGCTGCCGGATCGCTTCTTCGATCTGTTCAGCATCCTGGGTCCTGATATCATTTTCGTAGTCTTCATTATTGTCGTAGATCTCATCTGCGTCCAGGAAATTCAGTTATCCGCACCTGCGGCACTGCCAGTATGGGAGATGATCATCAAAGCCTTCCTGGAGATTCAGCTCTTCCCCGCAGTGATCGCAGTACCATGTGACATCCGGAAACCTGCTTTCCCCGTCATCACCGCCGTAAACCGGCTCATATTCCTCAGGAAACAGCATATAATGCAGTTTCTGCCGCAGCGGGATCATCCGGCTGTACTGGGCAGCGATGGGATGGAACGAACTGTCAAACATCCGCAGAAGTCTGCCGCTTTCATTTCTCAGCAGTGAGCCGGTCATCAGCCAGAGATACGCATTCACTAGACCTTCATAGGACTGCAGGTGAAGCTGATAGATGATGTTATAGACCAGACCGTCAAACACTTCATCATCAAAGGCAGCCGGTTCACTGATCTTCTCGTATTCATCCTGCTGTTCTCTTTTTTCCGTTTCTTCGATCGTCCTGTCAAACAGCGTCTCCCAGAGACGGTTCATCAGATCTTCCTGTTCAGCAGGAAGCAGTCTCTGAATATTCTCCTGCAGGAAACTGACAGCTTCCGGATCACTGACAAAAACTTCTGCCAGATGCCTTCGGATCAGTTCCGCTGTCCTGCGTTCTTTTTCCTGATTGCCCTTCGCTGTACCGCTCAGCCTGCCGGTGATCTGTGAGATGCGGTCAGATGTTCCGGAATACAGATGTTCTCTGTAGCGTACTGCATGGATCAGAAATTCACGGTCCTCGTAATATGCTTCTTTCTTTACGCTTCCGTCTGTCTCTGTTGTTCTGACAATGAAGGAAGGAAACCATTCCTCCAGAAGATCCAGCTGGCGCGGCATCTTTTTCCCGGCAGTTTCATAATACAGTTTCGCGGCTGTTCCAAAGCGGAACAAAGAATCCGTCATATTCACAATTCCTCCGTATCAGAGCTTCATGCCTGTTTTGCGGTATGGTATGAATTCCTCGTTCTGCAGAATACTTTTCCCGATCCAGGTAAATGACAGGATCACACAGACCGGAATAATACAGGAAGTGACGATCAGAACAGCCAGGGCTTCGATCAGATTATTCAGTGTCTTTTCAAACCTGCCGATCAGCTCCTTCGCTCCGCCGGCAACAGAATTGATGAACTGGTCAAGGATCGTCTGATTCTGTGAGTTATTCTGGATCTCTTCCGCGTCTCCTTTTGCGGTCTCGATCGTTTCCCCCACGGAATTCTGATACGTGTTCTCGATGAGCCGGGATATCTCGACGCTCACCGGAACGATCGCGAAAACCGATAACGAGATCAAACCGATCCTGACTGCCAGCTGTTTAAACTTTTCGCTGTGCAGCCACACCGCTCCGATCAGGATCAGGCAGCATGCCGGGATCAGGATCCGGAAGGCAGCTGCAGCTGTTACTGTAGTCAGATATTTTTCCAGAAACAGCGCGCAGACAACGATCATTGAATAACCGCTCAGATCAGCCAGTTTCTGGGCAAGCGGCGTTCCCGCATCCCCTGGGATCATACTGACAGCTGTAGAAGCAGCGATCGCTGCGGCTGAGATCTCCATAACCGTCGTCCGTTTTTCATCCAGATAGCTGACGGATCTCTTGTGAAACGCAGGAGACGAAAACAGTGAAGCGATCAGCGTGGCTGAAAGAACTGCGATCAGAAGCAGGACTGCCGTCTGTGTCATATTGCGTCTTTTGATATCTTCCATTTTTTGATCCTCCATCAGAAAACATTATACTGGCAATTTTTCGGAACCTTAAGGAATCATCAGAATCTAAAAATAATCATAAAGAATCGTCAAATCAAACATGATTTATGGTAACATTACAGTAAATGAGGGAGTAACAGGCGCTTTGCGCGGAGAACAGCCGTCAACACGGAGTATTCCCGGCTTTTCTTGAAATTGTGAGACTCATACACAGCTTTTCCATGTGTATGAGAAGTCAGCTCATGCACAGACCGACTCTGTGTTTTTTTAACAAAATTAAGGAGAGAAGTATGTCATTATTATCACTTGACTGGGGCATGATCCTGGGCGGTTTCGGAATGTTTATGTTCGGAATCAAATTCATGGGAGACGGCTTGAAAGCAGCTGCCGGAAACAAACTGAAGGATTTTATCAATAAGTATACGTCCAACAGGCTCAGCGGACTTCTGATCGGTATCCTGATCACTGTGATCATGCAGTCATCCTCTGCAACCTCAGCAATCACGATCGGTTTCGTCAGAGCCGGACTGATGTCACTCGAACAGGCCGCCGGTATCATTCTCGGTGCCACGATCGGAACAACTGTGACATCCTTCCTCATTTCCGTGCATATCGATAAATACTCGATGTTCATTGTATTCCTCGGCGCTCTGCTGATGTGCTTCTTCAAAAAACAGAAAACGATTCACAGCGGACAGATCCTTCTCGGCTTCGGCCTGATCTTCTTCGGAATGTCTGCCATGGGCGATGCTCTCGCAGCACTGAAGACACTTCCGGGATTTGAAGCCGCAGCTCTGAAAATGAGCGAGAATCCGTTCCTTGCCCTTGCGGCAGGTATCGGACTTACGGCTGCAGTACAGTCTTCTGCTGCTACGATCGGTGTCATTCAGAAATTGTATGACGCCGGAGCGATCACGCTGTCTGCTTCTCTGCCGTTTATGTTCGGCGCCAATATCGGTACGACCATGACAGGTATCCTGGCTTCGATCGGCGGATCGGTCGCCGGCAGACGTACAGCCGCGCTTCATACGACTCTGAATCTGATCGGAACCGTACTTGGCATGGCCCTGCTAGTCCCGTATACAGCACTTATAAATGCAGTTGCCGGCGGACTGAATCCAATGATGCAGATCGCTGTCGCAAATATTATCTTCAAAACAGTTACCACCCTGCTCTTCCTGCCGTTCACCGATCAGCTTGTCGCTCTGACACGGAAGATCATTCCCGGCAAAGAGCCTTCCGCTCCCGAGGTCAATGTCGACGAACTGGACGAAGAGATCTCCGATCAGCTGCCCAGTGCCGCTGTCTTCGCTGCTCAGCAGGCGATCCTGAAAATGCTTGACCTGGTTAAGGAGAACAGCATCCAGACAATGCGTTATCTGAACGAGAACGGAACTTCTGAAGATCTGGAAGCTCTGAACCAGACAGAAGCTCTGATCAACCGCTTCGACAAAAAGATCACTAACTATCTGATCCGTCTGTCCCTCAAGCCGAACCTGACGCTGAAAGACACTGACGAAGTACGTCTCAGTCTGGATGCCGTGAAAAACATGGAGCGTATCGGCGACCTGGCAATGAACCTGAGCGAATTCTATGCGATGGTCTTTGACAGCAACGAAAAGATCGGTGAAGAAAGCTGCCAGGAGATCAACAAGATGTTCGATCACTTCATTGACATGTTTGATCTTTCCGCTGAAGTCTTCGTCACACACGATCAGAAACAGTATGAACATCTGCAGGATCTGGAAAAAGAACTGGATGATATGGAACTCGTCTACCGCGGTCATCACTTCCGCAGAATGGCAGCCAACTCGATCACATCCCCGATCGAAGAATCCATCTTCTGCGATATCCTTGGTACGATCGAACGTATGGGCGACCATGCCTGCAACATTGCCAGATCCACTGTGACCGGTCTGACAAGCGATCTGTCCGACGACGAGATCATCGCCGCCTGATATCAGAAATCAGATACAGATGAACAAAGTGAACCTTACATATCGGAACAGATATGTTAAGGTTCACTTTTTTGATGATCTCAAAATCTGTTCCCAATGTTTCAGAAAACAGATCGCATGATCATTCTCTGAAGGATCTCAGAAAGCAATAAAAGGACCGCCGCCTTTCATCTGCTGGCAGCGATCCATGTTTTCTTTCCATTGAAACAACCTGTTCCAGTTTTGTATTTTCCCGGAACTCAGCTGTTTATGACCTTATTCACCTTTGACAGTGTCCTTGAGTGCCTTGGCAGGCTTAAAAGCAGGAGACTTGCTTTCCGGAATTTCGATCTGTTCCATTGTGAGCGGGTTGATTCCGGTTCTTGCGGCACGTGTCTTTACTTCAAATTTGCCAAAACCGACAACAGAAATCTCTCCGCTGTCTCTCAGTGTTTCTGTAATCTCAGCGAAAACTTCATTAACTGCAGTTTCAGCCTGCTTTTTTGTCATGCCAGTTTTCTCTGCGACTCTGTCGATAATGTCCTTCTTGGACTTCACTAAAATAGCTTTTTTCATAATAACCTCCATTAATGCGGCTTTTCTATTCTATGTTCCCCGGGCAAAAAAAGCAATTGCCAAAACAGTTTTTTTCATTGTACTTCTGAATGTACAGCTGTTTCCGCTAATCCTTGTATGATCATTCACAGGAGGTATATGCCATGCACAGCTGGAGAGATTCTTTTTCATATATAAGTCTGGAGAACGGTGCAGATCTGTATTTTGACGGATCTGTGACGTTTCTTTCGCAAAGCGCTGCAGAGGCCTCTGCAGCCGTTGCAGACAGCGGAAATCATATTGTACATATTTCTCTTTCAGGAGGATCATCCTGCACCTGCAGACGCCGTTTCTGCGCTCACCAGGCTGCTGTGATGTTTGCCTTTGAATACAGCAGGAAAACGGAGAAATCCAGCACAGATCAGCTCATGCCGGATCCTGAACTGCTGATCGAAGAAGATCTGGATCCTCTCCGGTATTATGAAGAGATCCTGGTGCCGCTCTACAGACAGCTTCACAGGACAGACCTCGATCAGATCCTGCAGACAGTAAACAAAGTCACAGACCATCTGATCAGACATCCTCCGGCAGACGCTTCCCTTCGCAGGATCCTGCAGGATACAGCGGTATTCCTGGAAGAACTGGATCTCTGGGCAAACGAAAAGACCAGAGAGCAGAGGCTTCTGGTCTATGCAGAATCGTGTTCAGATCAGTGATGGAAATATCGTTCCTGTTTCCCTGCCATACAGATCTTCAAATTCAGCTTTTGTCTTTGCGATGATTTCAGCGGCAGCAGCAGGATCCGCCTGCCGCAGGGTATCATATACGCAGAAAGCCAGCTCCTTGCAGTGAAAGGAGAACGGAAGGATGTGATCATGTGTCTTCCGAAGTTCCTTCAGTGTTTCTGTATCAGTGCCTTCACTCCAGTGAAAAATACAGCAGTCATCCCCTTTCCCGATTGCCTGTTCGACCTGCAGGCCAAAGCTGCCGGCAAATCCCTCACAGATCGCGTCATCTATATCCAGACAGTACAGGCTTCCGTATGATCTGATCCCGTATTTCTGCCAGGCGTCATGCCACGCGCATTTGTGCACAAAAGAATATGTACTGTCTTCTTTATACTTCATTTCCGAGACGTTTTCTCCTTCTCTGCCTTTCCATTCACCGCACAGGAAAAAGGAAGTCATATCCTTTGGCCGACCTGCTCTGACCGCATTTTCAGCCATCCTTCTGCCCCGCTGTCTGCCGTAGGCACGCGTTGCAATACGCATCATTTCTCTTCCCTGCTCTTCGCCAAACGCTTTACACGTGTTTCTGGCAAGCAGCGCATACAGTACAGCATGCTGTTCAATTCCGATCTCATCCGGTTTCATATGAACTATTATACATGGTCTGACAGCCGGAAAAAAAGACCTGACAGAGAGACGCTTCGTTAGGAATCGCCTCCCCCGGACTTTCTTCTCACTATGGTATTTTCAGATGGAATTGATAGTGATGATAAGAGATGGTATAATTTCTCAACAAATTGGCGTTTTACAGAGGAATTGAGCGTATGGAAGAAAAACTGCGACCGTCGAAATCTGAAATCAAAACGATACTTGCTCAATTTGAGATATCAGGAATGAGCGATCCGTCAGTCAAACCGTTTGTTTCAGAAGAAGATGGAAACGAATATGCGGTCTGGCTGGTTGATAACGGATCCACAAAAAAAGTCCTGAAACAGGCAAAAGCGTATGAGATCGATGCTTATCGCCGTTTTTTCAACGACAGACAGCCATATGTTCCATCTTTTCTGGGTGCCTGCCATTATAACGGTCAGGAGTATTTTCTGACAGAGTATTTTCCCGGAACGGATCTGCGGGTCTGTGACAGAAAGAGGCTGACACTCGTTCTCGATGCTCTGGCTGAAATGCAGAACGAATTCTGGGAACGTACAGAACTTTATGATGCATGCGTTACCATGGAAAAAGCAATGGAAGGAATAGGAAACCGCGGCAAATACCTTGGATCAGAACTGCTTGAAAAGAAATACCGCAGGTTTGAACAGGTGTACTGCGAAACTCCGCGTTCGCTTTGTCATGACGATCTGCTTCCGATCAATGTACTTGTGAACGATGAACGCGCCGTATTCATCGATTGGGAATACGGCGGTGTCCTCCCCTATTTGAGTTCTTTTGCACGTTTGATCGCTCATGGCAGAGATAACAGAGATCACTATTTCTATATGTCGGCTGAGAACCGTGAATTTGCCATAGCGTATTATTATAATACATTTGCAAAACAGCACGGTATCTCACAGGAGGAGTTTCGTCAAACGCTGGATTATTTTCTGTTTTATGAGTATTGTGAATGGATCATGCTGGGAAACCGTTACAAAGCCCGTGACGATGAAAGATACGGGTATTATATGAACCTGGCAATACAACTGGCTAAAACACTGGATTAGCTTTACAGGCTCACGTTTACCACGGTGTTTTTTCCTTGTCACAGGTATAACGAGCATCAGTTTTGCACCACAAGATCAGTAATACGACAAAACAGGCGTGACCACTTTGCAGTCACGCCTGTTTCATATCTTATTGAGCCTTTCATTACTCCCTCAAAGCAGCTGCTTTATGGAGTACGACTTTTTCATTGATTACTTGGATGCGCTGTCGCCGGCAATTCTGCCAAATACAACGAAGTCAGCAACTGCGTTGCCGCCAAGACGGTTGCCGCCGTGTACGCCGCCTGTGACTTCACCCGCTGCGAACAGACCAGGAATGACTTTGCCGTCAACATCAAGGACTTCAGCGCTTGTATTGATGTGAACGCCGCCCATGCAGTGATGGATGCCCGGAGCGATCTTGACTGCGTAGTAAGGAGCAGCTGTGAGATCAGAGAGGATCGCGTCGAATGCTTCACGTCCGAATTCTTCATCCTTCTTGTTCTTGCATGCTTCGTTCCACTTTGCGATCGTTTCAGTCAGGACTTTCTCATCTACTTCCATCAGCTTGGCAAGATCAGCGATCGTTTCGCACTTTGTCATCAGACCGTTCTTGACATACTTCTGAATGACTGTGGAAGGATCATACATATTCTGATCAACGATCAGCCATGCATAGCTGCCGTCCTGCTCATTGATATGTCCGGAGACAACATCTCTTGTCAGCAGTTCGTTGCAGAAACGCTTGCCGGATTTGTTGATCAGGATCGCGCCGTCGCCTCGCAGGGATTCAGAGATCAGGGATCCGTCTTTCTGAACGACTGTCGGATGGATCTGGATCTGTTCAAGATCAACGAAGTCAGCACCGACATTTGTCAGGAATTCGATCGCGTCACCGGTAATGGTGGAAGCGTTTGTGGAAACATAGCCCTTCAGTTCAGGTCTGTACTTGACGATCAGGTCAGGGTTGGAGCCGAAGCCGCCGGTTGCGATCACAACGCTCTTCGCATGGATCGTGATCTCGCTGCCGTCTGTTCCGTTGGCATGGACGCCGACTGCTTTTCCTTCATCCATCAGAACTTTGTCAACGCGGGCATTGAAGATCGTCTTGATTCCCTTTGCTTCGCATGTCTTGCTGAGGTGTTCAACAAGGAATGTACCGACTGAGAGGATCTTGCCGTTTTCATCGACCGGTCTGTGCTGACGCTTTGTGGAAGCGCCGCCAGCCTGACCGATGTTGCTCAGAGGTGCGTCAATGGAATCGAGCCAGTCGATCGCAGCTGCAGAATTCTCTGCCAGTGTCTTGACCAGCGCCGGGTCATTGATATCATGTCCGCCCTTCATTGTATCTGCATAGTACAGATCAACGGAGTCTTCGATATTCTGTTCTTTCTGATAATGTGTCGCAGCAGCGTTCATACCGCCAGTTGCACGGCTGGAGTTGCCGCCCGGAACAGCAGCCTTTTCAATGATAACGACGGATTTGCCGTTTTCCCTGGCAACGATCGCAGCAGTCATGCCTGCTCCGCCGGCACCAACGACAACAACGTCATATGTTTCTTCGACATTCTTGACTTCTGCAGAGCCTTCTTTCGGTTCCAGTTTTTCCGGATCCGCGCCGGCTTGCTTGATGCAGTCATCAACAGCCGCAAGGAATCCCTTGGATGAGAATGTAGCGTCTGTTACGACATCGACCTTTGTTGACTGCGCATTGACCACTTTGTCAACAAGAAGCGGGATCGCCAGTCCGCCGACTGTCGGTGTTTCGCCGTCTGCTGTGAATTCGATCTTCTCGATCGCAGAATCAGAAACAGTGACCTTTACATGAATCGGATTGCCGGCGCCGCCGAAACCTTCACCATCAGCTTCGTATGTTCCTGCTTTGAATAAGGAATCTGTGGATGCTTCTCCTCCTGACGGTTTGTTATCACTTCCGCCGCCGCATGCGCAGAGCGTAAAGGCAAGCGAAAGCGCCAGGATCGCTTTTGATATTATTTTCATAAAACTACCCTCCCTTCCAATACTATCAAAATGCAACTGATCTTGCCAGTGCATTTGCACATTTTGCAGGATATAAGATTATCCTGTATCAGCTTTGAAAGCGATCTTCATGATGACTGTGATTTCTTGTGTTATGATGAAGTCAGACAGATTGTATGCATCTATGCATGCACGGAAAGGAAATCATTATCATATGCTCCATGAAGTAAAGTTTTTATCATTTAATGAACGGGATCAGGTATATGGATGGATCTATGTTCCTGCCTGCAGACCGAAAGGCATCATTCAGCTGATTCACGGGTTTGGCGAACATTCCCGCCGCTACCTTCACATGATCACATCCTTTATGGAAGCCGGATATATCGTCGCTGCGGACGATCATGTCGGACACGGCAAGACAGCCCTCGAGAACGACTCCTGGGGAGACTGGGGCACCAGAGGCTTTGAGACGATGGTCAAAGATGAAAAGAAGCTCCATGATCTTACCATTGAAAAATATCCGGATATTCCTTATTTCATGTTCGGACACAGCATGGGCTCCTTCATTACAAGAATGTATATTGCCCGCTACGGCAAAGATCTCAGCGGCGCTGTGATCTGCGGCACCACCGGCGTCTGGCCGAATCTTGAAAGCAATATCAAGATCGTTCAGGATCTTGTGGACGCCGGCAAAGGTGAAGAAAGTGATCCGAATCTGGGCGGACAGTTCATGGGATGGATGTTTGCCAGATGTACGGAAGGCGTCAAACTCGGCAATGAATGGATCTGTGATGATCCGTATGTACAGACAGACCACGCGGAAGACCCCTTCGATGCCTTCACAAAGCCCACCAGCAACCGTGCATGGCTGTACTTCCTGCAGATGATGCAGGATATCACCGGCGAAGAATGGGCAAAGAAAGTACCGGAGAATCTGCCGATCTACAATATTGCGGGCGATCAGGATCCGGTCGGTCAGTACGGCACCGGAGTCTATCAGACAGCCAACTGGCTGACAGATACCGGTCATGACGTCACGACGGTCCTGTATACAGGTTACCGTCATGAGATCCATAATTACAGCGATCTGAAAGAAGACGTGGAACAGGGGATCATCTTCTTTATCGACAGCTGCGTGGATCACAAGATCTGATACAAAAAAAGGCTCATCACGAGCCTCGATTCAAACATCACATGAGATCTTCCTCTGTTCAGGAAGATCTTTTTTCAGGAATGCAAATACTCTTTTGTTGAAATCCTTTGCTTCATTGTATGCTTCATGACTGAGATCCGGGTATATATATGATTCACAGCCCAGCTTCCGGATCATTTCCAGAGAAGCTTCGCCCGATACGACTCTGTCTTTGGCGGCGCCAAGGACCAGGACAGGACAGCGGATCTCATGCAGTCTGTCATAAATATCACAGGTCAGACAGGCTTCTGCCTGGATCAGAAACTGATCAGGATCTTTCACTTTGATCAGACGGGCTGCCAGCGGAAGAAATATCCTGTACTGCTTCAGATACCTCTCTGAATATCCCCTCTTCATATAATCCAGAACAAAATGTCTGACATCATTGTTTCTGATATCACTGATCCATGAACCCACTGCTTCCAAGATCGTATCGTTTGTACGCAAAGCGGTCACGCCGAGCACAAGCTTTCTGACTGCATCCGGATGACTGACGGCAAGATCTGCCGCGATCATGCCGCCCATGGAAACACCGTAAAGATCAAATGAATCCAGGCCAAGTTTCCTGGCAGCCGCATATGTTTCCTCCGCCAGGTCATGGATCGTGCAGCCGCCGGAAAGATCCGTCCTGCGATCCAGCATATAGACTGTGTAATCCTTCGCAAACATCCGGAAATACCAGGCTGCGAAAAGTCCCTGTCCTTTGATCGATGAAGTTCGCAGACCAGGTATGAGAACCATATTCTTTTCACCTGTTCCAAACCGGATGCAGGGGATCTCTCCGCTGCCTGAAGGCACCATCATTTCACTGCAGTTCAGCATATCAGCTCCTTATCTCTGCCTGCGCAGGATCTTTTCCATCGGTCTTCCCTTCGCCAGCTCATCGATCAGCTTATCCAGCTGTCTGACCCGCTTCATATCGGGGTCTTCGATCATTTCCACTTTCACGCCGCAGATGCTTCCGGTGATCAGCTCTGATGCGGGATTCCAAGCCGGCGCGTTTCGGATGAAATCACCGTATGTACCTTCCTGTACACCGCTCAGATCATCATATCCGCACAGCCAGCGGATCACTTCATCCACTTCTTCCTGCGTTCTGCCTTTGCGCTCTGCTTTCTGTACCAGAAGACTATATACTTTTTCAAACGGCATGTCATAAATACTCGTTTTCGGCATGTTTTTTCTCCTCAGAGTTCCTTTTTCAGCATAATGATCTCAGACGTACGGTATTCTTCCTGAAAGCCGCTGCGCAGAAACAGGGAAACAGCAGGATTATCGATCGCAATATCATCGTAAAGTATTCTGATCCCACTGGCTTTCGCTTCCTGCATCAGCAGCCTGAGGCCGTCATTCCCATGGCCTCTTCGGCGATACGGGGCATACACGATCACATCCGCGCACCAGATCTGTCTGCTTTCATCATAATGATACGCAGTTTCGCCGACGAACTCACCTGTTTCCGTATCTCTCAGATAGCGGTAGAACCGTCTGTTTTCATGATCCGTGATCCACCAGTCATACCATTCATCCCAGCTGCTTTCCGGAAAAGGAATGGTTCCTCCCCAGGCGTGATTGTATGACATGGTCTCTTCATCCGCCATCATCAGTTTCCGGAACCAGAGATCCTCCTTCTTCGGTTTATACAGTTCAGTCATTGATCAGATTCTCCCAGTCAATTGGCTCGTCACGCCAGAAATACGAATGGTCCCACGTTGAGATCGTCCGGAGCACGCGGCATGGCGTTCCGGCCGCAAACGAATATGCGGGGATATCTCTTGTCACGACGCTGCCTGCCCCGATGACAGAATTCGCGCCGATCGTCACTCCCGGACAAATCACAACATTGGATCCGATCCAGACATTCTCTTCAATATGCACGTCGCGGACATACTGCATGCCTCTTCTGCGCAGAGACGGTTCCATCGGGTGATTGGCCGTCGCGATCGTCACGTTCGGAGCGAACATGACATTGTCGCCGACATAGATATGACCATCATCCACCACTGTCAGATTGAAGTTGGCATAGACATTGTTTCCGAAATGCAGATGATGTCCTCCCCAGTTAGCCCGCAGCGGCAGCTCGATATAGCAGTTCACTCCGCACTCCGCGAATACTTCCTTCATATATTTCTGTTTCAGTTCCGCATCTTCCGGTCTCAGCAGATTGAATTCATATACTTTTTTCTGATACTGACTCTGTTCTGCCATGATCTCAGGATCTGCCGGATCATAGATCAGCCCCTGCAGCATTCTTTCGTACTGTGACATGACTGTACTCCTTTACTTCATCTGTTCCAAAACTTCGCGAAGAGCTTTCAAAGCCTTGTTGTGAGGATGTTCCGGATCCACGATCCCGTAGTCCGTCAGGATCCTCTCCTTGTCCGCCGCCATATCAAAGACAAGACTGCGGTACACTTCCCGGTCTGCGTTTCCATTCATTCCGATCTCCAGTATCTGCGGCACAAAGCCAAGAGACGCTGTCGTATAGAAACCGCCGTCATACTGGCTCAGTGTATCATCGTCCATTCGCATCGTGCTGTGGATCTTGTTTGTCAGGAATACAACAACAAGGTTTTTTGAAGGATCGATCATTGTCAGCGTCCCGGTAAAGCCCTGATGCCCGTAAACCGCTGAACTGCTCACCGAACCGAAATAGGTATCTCTTCTTCTGTCTGCTTCCCGCCACCAGCCCAGTCCGTAATACGGTGCCGAGGCGTTCTTCGGTGTGACAAACAGATCGATCGTATCCCGGGAGAAAAACCTGTGTCCTTCATAGCCGCCTGTCAGCATCACCGAGGCAAGCCTAGCCAGATCCGACGCGCTGGCGAACAGACCGGCATGACCGGATATGCTGTTCATGCAGTAGTACGCGTTGGGATCGTGCACCTCACCCTGCAGCGTGTATTCACGGATGCCGGTAAAGTGAAGCCTGCCTGCCCGGCTGTTGCCCATCAGTTCCGTTGCGGCGCAGTCTTCTTTCGAAAAACCGTTCTGCAGAGGATCATAACAGATATGGGAAAGACCCATCGGATCAAAGAATGTTTCCTTCAGATACTGATCCAGACGCATTCCTGTGATCTTCTCCACGCAGCAGCACAGCACCATGTAATCCATGTCACTGTAGATATCATCTGTTCCCGGTTCATACATCAGCGGTGTTTTAAAGATGGCTTCCAGAGTCTCACTGCGTGTCTTTTCATCTGCGCCGGTGCCTGTATAGATTACATTGCCTGAATCTGAATCATAATACTGTGACGCATGATCATACCGGTCATTGTAATAATGCGGTCCGGGAGGAAATCCGCCCTGATGCATCAGAAGATCACGCACTGTCTGCTTAGCCTTCCGCGCCTTATGTTCTTCCAGCGTGACAGGTTCATATCCTGCATAATCGATCCGGATCGTATCTTCAGCATATCTCTGTCCGAGAATGTCAGTGATCCTCGCATCAAGATCGATCTTTCCCTGATCGAGCAGATGCTGAACCGCATAGTTGACGCTGTACATCTTTGTGTTGGATGCCAGATCATAGAGGGTGTCACTGTTCACACTGCTGCTTTCCACAGGCGCACCGGTTTCGTCGTATGTCTTCACCTTTCCCCAGGCGTTTTCATAGACAAGACGGCCGTCTTTGATCACAGCCAGCTGGGCGCTGGAAAACCCGTTCGCAATGTCCGCGGAAATGATGCGGCTGATCAGATCCAGTGACTCACCGGAGATCCCCGCATCTTCCGGTTTTCCGCTGATCACAGACGGATACGGAATGCAGACACGTATTTTTCCTGTTTTTATATCACTGACCTGCAGGGAATTGATCCCGTTTCTTGTATATGCGGATATATCAGCCCTGATGGTTTTTCCTGCCTCAGGAAGATCAAGATCCACCTTCCTGTCATTGATATACAGGGTAAACTGTGTGCATCCTTCTTCCGGTGTAATATAGATGCTTCCCTGTCCGCTGTACATTATGAAACCAAGCCGGTTATTGGCAGCTGTATTTGAACTGCGGGATGATTTCCAGTCCGGGAATGTCACATCACTCTGCCACTCCCACTTCGGCAGATCAGCTGTTTCAGCAGGTGTCTTTTTCTCACTGCCGCATCCGGCAAGCAGTCCTGCCATCATTACAGCCGACAGGAAACAGATCAAATGTATTTTCATATCCCCATCCTTTCATCTCTGTTCAGAGTATGCATCTTTTGTGATGCACAGTTCCAGAATACTCCATGTTCTGCCATTCACTTCTTCCTGCTTGCATTCTTCTGTACAAAGCCGGAATCCGGCACGCAGATAACACCTGTAAGCAGGCTCATTTGTTTCATACACACCGATCGTCACCCGATCCGCGCCAAGGATCTCAAAGGCATATTTCAGGCCGAGCTGCAGCATCCGCTGTCCGTATTTCTTTCCGCGCAGGGTATCATCAACGATCACCCAGCCGAACCGCAGTGTTCTGCAGTCTTCGTTTACATAGCGGATGATAAAATGTCCGATCATCTGACCGTCATCAAAAGCCGTCATCGGAAAGAAGTTGTCCGCTTCCGCGCATCCGCCGTTTTCAGAAAAGTATTTATGATTCATCTGTTCCGCACTGAGCGGAAAGCTCCCGAGATGACTTCCTCCCCACATCTGAAAGGTTTCTTCATCTCTGCACCATGACAGGATCGTTTCCGCGTCACAGGGCTTGTATGGTCTGATCCGTATCATTTCGGTTCACCCGTTCTTTTATTTTTCCATTTCATATTGCGGTAATGGGAAACATCATCCGCAAATCCAACCGCTCTGTACAGAGGACAGCCGGCATCTGTCGCCTTCAGGTCAATGACGTCCAGATCCATCTCTGCAGCGTCCTTCAGAAGTGCTTCCATGATCATCCGGGCACAGCCCTGATGACGGCTCTCCGGGACCGTATATACATTCAGCACAGTGCCTGTCCTTCCTCTGATGAAAGCAGGACTCATCGGCTTCATGACAGTCAGAAGAAACGCACAGGAAACAATGTTTCCTTCCTTCCGCACACACCAGACAAAAAGATCCTGATCCAGATGACAGCGGAAATACGCCGGAAGTTCATCCCGGATCATTTTCTCGTCTGCCGGATCCAGACTGCCGTTGTCCTCCCGCAGATACGCGATCCGCAGTTCCGTCAGCTGTTCAATGTCATTGATCCCTGCTCTTTCAGCTCTCATGTTATTTCCTCATTCCTGCAAGTTTTCTGACGGTATTCGCCGTGCGGATCGTCAGTTTCCGGGCAGCATCCGTTCCTGCCGTTTTCGGCCACCAGTTCGTTTTCTGGTACTGTTTTCTGTCAAACGACCAGAAGATCACATCTTTGTATGACATGATCTGTTCCAGTCCTTCTTTCACTTCTCCGATCTCATCATAGATCTCTTTGAAATCCGCAGGCGGAAGAATGAAGATCAGATTGTCGTAAATGCCAGGATCATCGCTGCCCCACCACTCCGGCGCGTGATCCAGAATGTCAGCCAGTCCAGCAATGGAAATGACCATCACCGGTATTTCCAGACCAAAACATTCATGGATCATTGTTTCGATCATTTCTGTTACTGAACCTGTATCTTCACAGCCGCAGGAAAACAGCACATTCCCGCTGTTAAGATATGTCCTGACATCCGCGAACCCGAGTGCTTCAAAACCTTTCTTCAGGTCTGCCATCGCGATCCTGTTTTTTCCGCTGACATTGATCCCTCTCAGCAGAGCCGCTAACTCAATCATACGCTCTCCTTCACAAGTTCATAAAGACGATAGATCTTTCCGTACATCCTGCCGGTAAACAGGATCCGGAAAAAAATCTTCTCCGCAGGTTTCAGTTCATTGATCAGTCGGTCTGGCGTAAAGGTATGCTCGGCTTTGAAACGGATCTCAAGTCCGGACAGCAGTTCATCCATGTCATCGATGCCGTACAGCACACTGACGCCCACGTCATTCACAGGATTCTTGTATTTTGACGCCTTCGCTCCAAAGACTGTATATACATCCATCAGGATATACAAAGATTCATATTTTTCCTGCAGAGCAGAGAAGAAGCCTCTCAGCTGCTCCGAAGACAGATACATGCTGAGACCTTCCATCACGACAACAGCTTCTTTCCTGTCAGGAAGCTGAGCGGTCTGGGAAGGATCCGAAGCGTCCAGGCTGATCATATGGTACGCATCAGTTTCGCGGTAATATCTTTTCCTGACGCTGATTACATCCGGAAGATCGCAGTCATACCATGTTTCATACGGTTCACTGACACGCAGGCAACGGCTGTCCAGACCGCATCCGGCATGGATCACGGCCGCATGCGGATGTCCGGCAATCATCCGGGCAGTCCAGTCATCAAACACTCTGGCCCGCATTGCCATGTTGTACGCAAGCCACTTTGATCTTGATTTTCCCTTCAGCGCGAAACCTTCTGT
Source organism: Solobacterium sp. (assembly GCA_024680365.1). GTDB lineage: Bacteria > Bacillota_I > Bacilli_A > Erysipelotrichales > Erysipelotrichaceae > Bulleidia. The sequence goes on along the minus strand of JAILCN010000010.1, from coordinate 19,904 downwards.
GTCCCAGATCTCTTCCGCTTTCGGATCGCGGAGAATGATGTTTTTCCGGCTGACATATGATTTTCCATACAGAGGAATATAGAGTGTTCTGTTTACACTGTCCATGCAAAAATCCTCCTGCTCTGTTACTCCTGCGGTTTCGCATACATTTCGTTCAGCAGTCTGATCCCGGTCTCTGTCCGGAAAACATTCTGTCTGAACTCATCCGTTGCTTTGCGGTATTTTTCCTGTTCCCCCGCATTCACCAGGAAATCAGCTTCCAGCAGGATCCTGTGATCCAGTCCGTCAACATCATGAAATGTATGATGGTGTCCGACCAGCCAGCAGATCCTTGCCAGCATGTTTTCATCCATACCGCTGTCTTTATAGAATTCTTCCGCACGACCTGTTCCGAACTTTTCCTGCAGAGGATGCGGCGCATTGCCATACTGTTTCCGGAGATCCTGGCAGGCAATATCATGCACGATGGCTGCGTATTCCAGCGTCTTTTGGGTTGTTTCATCCAAGTGTTCCAGTTCTCCGATCGTCTTCGCGTATGCCCAGACTTTCAGAAAATGACAGATATCATACTGGTTTCCCTTACAGTATCCGATCATCTTTTCAATTGCTTCACTGACTGTGATCATCATACTCTCCTGTTCTTTACAGTACTTTTTTCAGAAATTCCTGTACTGCTTCATTGACAGCCTGCGGCTGATCCACATTTACATTGTGTGCTGCACCAGGGATCACTTTCAGCGGAAATCCGGTCTTCCTGCTCCACACTTTGTTATAATGCGCTACTTTACCGGTCCTGTCTTTCTCACCAAGGATCAGAAGCACCGGACAATCGATATTCAGATAACTGTTATCATCCAGAAATCCGGCATAGCCGATCCCCATCAGATGACACATCTCGTTTTTCTCATACGGCGCCAGCATCTCCATCATATTCTCATAGCCGGCTTTCGTGACAGATACCTGTCTGGCCATCGCTTTTTTGAGCATTGTGAACGGATACAGACGTGCCATCCATTCGATCTGTCTCACGATCCAGATATCAGACTTTGAATAGTATTCCCATCCGTAGGGTGAACTGTCGATCGCAATGAACGCTCTGACACGTTCAGGATACCGTTTGATGAATGACTGGGAAAGATAGCCGCCCAGCGACTGCCCGGCCAGGATCACCTGCTCAATGCCGCACCGGTCCAGAATCTGCTTCATGTACTCAGATGTATCATTGAAATCAAATGCTTCAAACGGTCTTGATCGGCCATGCGCCGGCGTATCCCAGGTCAGGATATTATAATCCTTTTCAAAATAGGAGATCTGTCCGTCAAACATGGTGTGATCTGCGGTGAGTCCATGAAGAAAGACTATCGTATCGGCTTCAGCGTTCCAGCTGTCCGGCTGCCAGTAAAAGACATTTCCCTTGTCTGTTTTCAGGATCATTTCTTTCATTACAGTTTCCTTTTCTGACTGATTCTGTTTCTCAGTCTGTGGCGGACGCCATGATCACAGCATATCTTTTCAGATCCGGATCATAAACGCTCCAGCATGCTGTTCCCCACCATTCATGACCGGCTTCAAAGTAATTGGACCAGTCTGTTGTCCACTGCCAGACTTCCAGGTTTTCACCGCCGCCGGGAAACAGCACAGCATTGACCCGTCGGAATTCATCCGGTCCATACCCTGATGTATGCAGTGTTTCCCAGAAAGCGTACCAGTATGGAATCTGATCTCCTTCCAGAGGATCCGGCAATTTACAGTCGTATACAGTATTTCCGTTCCTGTCTTTTCCGAGAATTTCCGGCAAATGGAGAAGCTCGGAAGATGTGATCTGAGCTGCCGACGCTTTTCCGATATCCAGATTCCAGGGAAACGGTTCATCCCCGATCTTTCTCCGGTATTCAAGTTCTGATCTCAGCTGTCTTTCGATATATCTCTCGATCACTTTCAGCATCGCAAACAGCACCGCGTCTTTATGAGAACGGTATCCCTGATACAGCGCAGCATCCCCGATCAGACAGTAATCGATCAGGCAGTCCGGATAGTTTTTTATCATTTCATAAAATGGATCATTGATCAGTTCCCTCATAAAAACCTCCGCTGCACTGCTTTCATCCTTCCAGTTCCTGATCCATATTGATCAGAAATTCCTCAAAAGAAGCTGAGACCGTATGATATGTATCATCGCTGATATTGCTGCTGTCGATCTGACAGTAGATCTTCTTTTCCGGATGATACGCCCAGAGCTCTCCGCCCATGTCTGAGCCGATCACAACATATCCCGGCCAGCTGTTCTGCACGTCATATTCTTCGCTGACTTCTTCCAGCTCTTCCAACCGGTAGAAACAGCCATAGTTATTTCTGCCGATCGGTCCTTCTCCGCCGTTATGTTCACGCATGAAGGAAAGGTAATCTTCCGGCAGTTTCATGCCATTGATCTCTGTGATCAGTTTTTCCGGCTTCGCATTGAAGTCAAATTCTTCAAACATATGATCCATCCTGTGATCCCTCTCTTTTATCATTCTCACTTCCCTGACAGCACTGCCAAGCAAGATATCTTTGCCGCAGCCGTCAAAAGAGAAGCCGCATTTCTGATAAAACCGTATTGCTTTTTTATTGCCCTGCAGGACCCATAAAACCATCCTGTCATAGGCAAGAAGATCCAGCGCCGCCTGCATCAGAGCAAAACCGATGCCTCTGCCCTGATATTCCTGCAGCACATAGATCGCGAAGATCTCACCGGTATCCTGCATGTCTTCATCCCGGCACTGTCCGCACCCGCAGAAACCGATCACGTTACCCTCAGCAGCCGCGATCAGTATATTGTCCGGCCAGCGGTAAGCGATCGCTTCACATTTTTCAAGTGTCAGGGCATTCAGATAGTTCTGATCGATCAGCCCGGGATATGTTTCCTGCCATGACTTCCAGTGAACATATGCCTTGCCGCGGATCTCTTCATCCGTTTCCATTTTCCGGATCTCAAAAGTCATAAATCCGTCCTTTCTTTAAAGGTATTTATCCAGCTGTTCATCGATCAGAGGATTCCGTTTCACCGAAGGCTTTTCATACAGGGGGCGCGCGCCATGACCGTTTTTATACTGCGCAGTACTTTCAGATCTTTCAGCGGATCGTCTTCCACCATGATCAGATCCGCGCACTTTCCCTCTTCCAGTGATCCGGTAATGTTTCCGATGCCGGCAAGGTTTGCGTTGTTCAGGGTTGCTGTATAGATCGCGAACGCATTGGACACACCGGTATACTTCTGGAACCAGACCAGTTCGCGCCAGAAGTCATACTGGGTGACCCAGGGACAGCCGACATCATTGCCCAGAGCGACAGGAATTCCGTTGGCAAGAGCCGCGATCGCGCAGTCACGGATGCCGTCGAATACGACCTTGCCGTTGTACTGTTCCACCTCGGAAGCGTGCGAGATCTCTGCCGGAAAGAACGCGTACGGCAGTGCCGGGGAAAGCGTCGTGGTCAGGAAAGCGTGCTTTTCCTGAAAAAGATGAATCATTTCAGCAGTCGGAGCAGCGCCGTGCTCAATAGAATCCACACCGTTCTTCAGTGCCTGGATGACGCCTTCTGTTGATTCCGTATGGGCAGCTGTCAGATAGCCGCGTCTGTGCGCTTCACTGCAGACAGCACGGATCATTTCCGGCGGCATTTTCATTTCTCCGGGAACACCTTTTTCTTTCGCATCCAGCACACCGCCGGTGATCATCAGTTTGATGAGATCGACGTTCTGCCGGTCTGCTTTCTTTACAAGGTTTACAGCTTCCTCTTCCGATTCTGCCGCAACAGCAACAGATCCTGCCATATGACCGCCCGGCACGGAAATGCCTTCATTGGCAGCCAGAATACGCGGACCGTCTTTCTTTCCTGCTTCAACCGCGTCACGCAGTTTCGTATCCAGATCCTTCAGGCCGCCGACTGTGCGGATCGTCGTCACACCGCTCATCAGTTCGATCTTTGCGTAGTTTTCCACCAGGATCTCTGCCGCTTTCTCACTGATCGGATTGGAAAACAGCAGCCTGACCAGCTTTGCGTTGTCACGCTGTTTTTTCTGCGGTTTCCCGTTGCCGGCAAGATGCACATGCATATTGATGAGTCCGGGAAGGATATATTTACCTGCCGCATCGATCACCTGATATCCATCCGGTATTTCTTCTCCTTCTGTGATCTTTTCGATCAGTTCACCGGTCACAAAAATCTGTCTGCTATACTGCGGCTTCATATCTCTTGTTCCATCCAGAAGAATTCCGTTTATGATCACATACTTCATCGTTTCAAGCTCCTTCACATGCTTTGTTTTTGTAAATTATTTTGGCTGCTGTTCCCTCAGCGATCAAACAGACCGTGTTCCGTTTCGGATGAAACTGATCAGTTCCTCAAGATCATCAAAGTCATCATAGTCTCCCATGATCCCTTCACGATGATACACGATGCCGGCCTTTTCATTCCGTTCCAGGCAGTCCAGAAGTTCTTCCAGGCCGAAGCGGCGGGCAAATTCCGCAAACGCCCGTGCTTTGATCTTTTCCGCATACAGACCTTTGCGGCAGTCAGCCGGATGGCATTCATAGCATCCCTTCAGACCTTTATCGATTCCGCATCTGCGTACTTCGCACCACTCAGCGTCTTTGCACCAGGACAGTTCTTTAAACCCGGCCCTCCGGCATCCTTTGCATAATACATTTTCTGAACACAGACAGCATGCCAGTCCGCATCTTGCGATTCCAAGTTCCCGTTTCATGATCTTTTCCTTTTTGAATATGCTTCTATCAATCATTTTCTCATAATTCAGTCGTTTATGAATATCAGAAACAATTACAAACTGATCCAGTCATGAAAAAAAGACAGCCTTATCTTCTTCTGTTTCAGATGATAAGGTCAGTCTTTCTGTTTCAGATCATATTTCCATCAGGATCCTGTGCTGCACAGGAATGCTTCAGCAGCCAAGGACCTTCAGAACTTCTTCCGCAAACTTCTCCGGATATTCACTGATCAGCATGTGCGTGCTTTCCGGGAAACGGACTGTTCTGAACGGAGCTGTGACATGATCTCTGTACCAGGAAGCCAGTTCCGGCGAGAACAGTGAACCGGGATCCGCATAGAAATACGTGACCGGTACCGTGATCTGTCCGACGACCGGGCGGTTATCCTGCATCTTCATGGATGCCGCAATACTTCTCAGGACTGTTTCATCACAGTTTGCCAGTCTTTCCTTCAGAGGCTTCCTCAAAAGGAAACCCGGTACTTTTTTCAGCCTCGGTATCGCTCCGACTGCGAATTCTTTATACAGAGAATAGAAATCTTTCCCGGCATCCCGCTCCATGTCCTCTTTCGTGTATTTACCTCTGTAAAGCCCAAGTCTCCATTCCGCGTCATTGAGCTGTTTCGGCGTCATATCGCAGAGAACGATCTGTTTCAGTGCGTCACAGCCATACATCCTGACATAGCTGAACACGACGCCGGCACCCATTGACCAGCCAAGAAGCGTTACATCAGACAGTGAAAGTCCATGAATGAGTTCATACAGATCCTGTGCCAGGGTCTCCATGGTGACATTGGCACTGTTCGCAGATCTGCTGCCGCCGTGTCCCCGATGATCGTAAATGATGCATCTGGCGTGTTCCTGCAGTGTTTCCAAAGGCTTCAGATAAATATCATGAGAACTTGTCCAGCCATGCATCATGACGATCGTTTCCGGACCGTTCCCCCCGGTCTTCGTAATACAGTTTCTCCCCATTGCGCAAAGTAAAATAACTCATCGTACAATTCCTCCTGTCCTTCTCAGCAGCTATTATAAATCAAATGTCTGCTGAATGATCCTCGCGGTTTCTGCCGGACCCAGATCTGTGTTGTCAATTCTCAGGTAATTCCCGAACGGGATCTCTCCCTCATAGCTGACACATCTGTGATTCTGATCATCATTGATCAGTCTCTGATTTGAACTTTGTATATCTCTTTTGGAAGCCTTGTGTTTCAGTCTGTTCTCTGTAACATTTCTCTGCAGCCGTATTTCCTGCGGCGCGATCAGCTCAGCATAATAGAATTCTGTCCCGTACGGTTCAAATATCTTCTTTATGTGTTCCAGATATTCCCATTCTGACGGAAGATCAAAGTCCATCATCAGCGTGAAGATCATTCCATAGTTCTCAGAAGCCGCGAAGTTTCGGAAGATCACTTCCCTCATTTCCGCGGTCGTTTTCGCGTCATACCTGCCAAAGATCTCGATAACAGGTTCAATGGTCATGTGATTGTGAAACAGCCTCAAATCCGTTATTTTCATCAGTTCCTGACCGACTGTCATTTTACCGACAGCCGCGTCACCGAGTATAAAAACCAGTTTCATATCTTCCCTCACAGATCAAAATGATATTTTTTCTGCGGCATCAGTTCCTTTTCCATCTGCTCCGTCAGATGAATGCTGCGGTTATTCCATGGAATCACCGGACTTCCGTTCAGAGATTTTGAGAAGATCAGCATGGGATATTCGTAACATGCCGGATCATACGGATTGTCATAGATCTCTGATGTATAGCCGCAGGAAGTGTAAAAAGCAATCGCAGTTTCATTGTCATACCGGTCCGTATAGATGCGCGTATGATGGAAGCCGCGGGCTTTGGCAGCTTCTTCAAAGAGACGGATCGTTTCCTTTCCGTAATGACGGCGGCGATATGGTTCCAGTATGCCAAACCAGCCAAGCCAGGCGCTGTCCGGATCCGTATCATACGTATAGATCCCGGTGATGCCGACGCAGACATCCTGATCATAGACAAGATCATACTCATTATCTGCCTTTCCGCTGACACTGTCCTCAAAATTAGCCTGCCCGTTGAAAGACGGAAAAAGAGTATTCTGAATAAATACCGCATAATCAAGATTCTCTTTTGTGACCCGGACAAGATGAATCATAGAATTCTCCATTTACCCTTTTCTGTTCTGCGGGAATACATTGAACCAGGCTCTTTCTTCAAATGCTTTCTTTTCCGGTGCCCGCGGACTGTCTGCCGCGATGCCGACGGGCAGGAAGCATACAACATCATAACCATCCGGCACATGCAGGATCTCTGCGATTTTGTCACAGATCCTGTCATCATCCGTGATATGACCTTCGTACCAGCAGCTCTGATATCCCAGTTCCGTCAATGCCAGCAATATGTTTTCAATTGCCGCGGAATAATCCTGTACCGCAAAGCATTTGTCTCTGTACGCATTGATTCTCTGTGTCAGAACAATGACTGCCGCAGGCGCAGTTTCACCGACCGGCGGCCGGATCACACCGCGGATCTGCGCAAGGACCTGCGGATCATCCACAGCGATCAGCGATGTCGTCTGTCTGTTGCAGCCGGACGGCGCTGCCAGTCCTGCCTCCATGATCCTGATCAGATCTTCTCTTGGCACCGGCGTATCCAGATACTTTCCCCGGTAACTGTGTCTGTTAAAGATTGCATCCATCACGTTCATACCGTACACCTTCGTTCAGTTTTCCTCACTGCCTCTCGAAAAACAATTTCATTCCATAGACCGTGATCACCAGCGAATCATCTTCTTCCTGGAAATCCGCGTCCGTTTTGCCTGCTTTCACATGAACGGCTTTTCTTTTTTCCGTCCAGGTTCCTTTTTCTTCCTGGTCTGTGATCACTGCAGCCGATCCGTCAGCGTTCAGAATGATGATGAAATCCGTATTGTTCAGAACTTCCGCGATGGGATGTTCCTGTCCGCTGTGCGTAGCTCTGACAGCTTTCCACGTTCCAATGAAGCGGCTGTCTGCCGCCGGTACAGCACCGTCATCCATTTTTCCGCAGCCTGCAAGCATCAGGCACACAGCAAGCATTGTCAGAAACAGTGAAATTGCCTTTTTCATAAAACTCTCCTACATCTGATATTTTCAAAAAAGACCCTCCATATTTCAGGGTCTTTCCGCACATGATACAGTCTCTGAATGATTAATCATCATCCCCGAAGCTGATGGTTGTTGAGCTTTCGTTTTCTCTGCGCTGTTCCAGCATTTTTTCCAGCTGGATGACGATCGCCACAACGATCTGTTCCTGCTCCGGCTGGTACATATCGATCGCATATTTGTCATGGATCGAGATCGCTTTCTTTCCGATTGTTGCGACCGGCTCATCATTTTCATCTACCAGATTGAAATGCAGACCAATGACATTGCCGCGCAGCTGCCAGTCCAGACCTTCAATATTTGTGATGTCCTTGACAACGTGGAAGATCTCGTTGGACAGCGTGTAATTGCTGCCGTCTGCCATGGTAATGAAGTGTTTTTCATGAAGGCTGACCGGTCTCTTTTCCAGATGCGCGATCACATTTCCAGCAGCATCATAAATGTCTGTTTTGCCCTTGAGCGCAAAAATACTCGATTTGGTGTAGTACTTTACATTGTCCTGTTCATCAGTAATGTCGATCTGTCTGTTGATATTTCCAAGCTGAAGTGCAGTATACAGAGTATATGCAGGAGGACCGTAGTCCTCTACTGTTGCACTGCTCATGTCATCAACAATGTCGTTAGCACTTTCTACAATATTCTTCAGACTATCTAAAAATCCCATTATATATTCCTTTCTTTCTTTACTTCCTATAGAAATCATTTTATTCAGTTTCCCGAATAACCGCAACCCTTCCGCGCCGGTTCTGTACATTGATCCTAATCTGTCAGTTTTCAGGTGCTGCCGGCACAATGGCATTGCTTTTTTCATCACGATCTGTGCTATTCAAGGACAAACCGGAAGAACTGATCCATCTCTGTTTTTTCTGTAAATCTTGCCAGATAGACATATCTTCCCATGGACGGCCAGTCGATCGGAGGCATTTCCTCCTGCAGAACGATCTCGCTGCCATATCGTTCCATGATCTCTTCACGGCTGTGCAGGAAGTCATATCCGTCTTTTCTGCCCGCATATGCGCAGTAGTACTGTTTGTCATTTTCAGGCATTTCTCTTCTGTCGCCCATGACCATCTTCGCGTAGATCTCAAAAACATCTGTCGACTGCGCGTAGTTCATCATGTCAGGATCATGACCGCCGGCCGGTCTCATATTGACTTCCATCACCGCAAAATCACCGGCTTTTCCGATGCCTTCATAATCCTTTGTAATATTGATGAATTCAAAATGGACAAAGCGTCTGTCCGCACCGAATGCCTTCACTGTCTTTCTGCCTAGTTCCCGCAGCTTTTCCGGCATCACCGGACTTGTATAGAAATGAATGTTCTCATCATTGCTGACAGAATCGATGACAGGCGGATACGTGCACATGGACTCAAACAGCGGCTCACAATTTGAATCAATGACCGCGTCATATGTACAGATATCACCGCAAAGGAATTCTTCCATAACATACATTTCAGACGGCAGGTTCTGATAGAACTCAGACAGTTCTTCTTCGGAGCTGATCTTTTTTGCTCCGTTGGAACCGACTCCGATATCCGGCTTGACGATCACCGGATAGCCGGTTTCCGAAACAAATGCCTTCCCAGACTCAAAATCAGAAACGATGTGCTGACGGGCTGTCGGAATGCCAGCTTTCAGGAAGATCTGTTTCATCTCAGACTTTCTGACCAGCGCATCGATCCCGTCTTCCCGGGTACCGACTGCAATGTTGTAATCAGAACGCAGTCTGGCATCCAGTCTGAGCCAGTATTCATTCATGGATTCCAGCCAGTCGATCCGGCCGTATTTATGGATGAAGAATGCAGCTGCCCGATATACCTGATCATAGTCTTCCAGCGAACTGACATAATAGTATTCTGTCAGAGCATGCTTCAGCTGATCGTTCAGCTCATCATACGGCACGTCCCCGATGCCAAGCACAGTAACGCCCTGACTGTTCAGCCGGCCGCAGAAATGTGTGCATGTAATGGGATATGCCGGAGAAATAAACACATAGTTCATACAAATCTCCTGTTTTTGATGTTTTTATTATACACTGCTGTCTTTCAGACGACAGTATGCATACAGATTATTGCTCTGAATCACATCATTTTTTTATATCTGTTCAGGAAAAACTGCTGCAGCATCTCATCCTCAGTTCACACCAGACAAAACAAAGATGCAGGTCATCGATCTGCATCATTTTCAAAGATTTATTGTGTTCTGCGGGACGGATTGCGATGTTCGCATGGTACGCCGACAAAGCATCTGCCGCAGCCTCCGCCGCCGTACTTTTCTCTCAGATACCCTCCGAACGCAGAGCATTTCTTCAGGCTGCGCAGACCGTTCGGATCGATTGCCTTCGCCGGACAGTTCCGCGCGCACTGCCCGCAGTGAATGCAATATTCATAGATATCTGTGTAATCCCGTTTTGTCGGAGTAAATTCATGATCTGTGATGAGTGTGGCAAGTGAACCGCAGGATCCCCTCTCAGTGATGAAATGCCGATGCATTCCAAAGGTGCCCAGACCTGCCACAAATGCGGCATGCCGTGTCGACCAGCTGACAATGTAATGCACGTCTTCTTCACCGTCAGTCACTGCCGGTACACTGCTGCGGGCAAAGCGGGGATCGTTCAGAGGATCCGCCACTGCCATGCCTGCCGCTTCCAGCTGTTCCTTCAGTATGACGGCAACCTTTTTCGCAAGCCGGCTGCCGGGTACATATCCGTATTTCCATGATTCCGCGATGACTGTTTCAGAGTCTGCCAGACGTCTGCGGATGTCTTCCGTATACGGAAAGAAGAATACGATGACAGACCTCGCATTTTCCAGCCACTCACGGGGCGGCATGAACCCTTCCCCGATCGCTTCCGGATTTCTCTTCAGTTCATCAAATAAAGGATCATCGGCAGAGGCAAAGCCGATCAGCGGCTCTTCGAGGATCGGTACATCACAGTCTTCCTCAGGAAGATGGATGATGTTGTCAGCAGAATCAGTAAAGATCTTACTGATCATTGCAAGGACGTCTTCATTTTTCATCATTATTTTGCTCCGGATCTCTTATCTGCCTTCATCATATATTACTTCAGAACAGATGCCGATGCTTATGCTCCGCCTCACGCACGGTTCACTCTGCCAGCTTCTTCAGCGTATCTCCCGTGATCCGGTAAACCGTCCAGTCTTCCAGCGGAACAGCGCCAAGGGAAAGATAAAAATCAATGCTTGGTCTGTTCCAGTCAAGACAAGACCACTCCAGTCTGCCGCATCCCCGTTCGACTGCGATCTCTGCGAGTTTTTTCAGGACTGCCTTCCCATACCCTTTGCCGCGATACTCCGGAAGTACAAAGAGATCTTCCAGATAGATCCCTGCTCTTCCCAGGAATGTTGAATAATTGTGGAAGAATAAGGCAAAGCCGGCCTCTCTGCCGTATTCACACACAAAAAGCACTTCAGCGATCTGCTTATCAAACAGCCATTCCCTCAGCAATTCTTCCGTAGCCACAACCTCATCGGACATCTTTTCATACGAAGCCAGTTCTCTGATGAAGAACAGGATCTTTCCGCAGTCATCCGCAGAGGCAGATCTGAAAGAAATTTTTTCCATATGCATATCCCTTTGTGAAACAGCGCGCTGATGTCATTCTGCTTCACATTCCTTTCCTAATTTACTTTTCAAAAATATGCTTATCACAAAATCAGATTTATGACAAATCATTGACTCAGCAGACAGACATATATGACAGCATGATCATGCACAGATCCCGGTCAATTCATGAATTATATCTGAAAAAACCAAAACAGTTCCGTCCTCGGACAGAACTGTCGTATTCACTCTTCCAGATACCTCACGATTTTCCCGCTGGTTTCTGCGTATTCAATTTCCGACCGCGTGCTTGCGCCGATATAGCCACCGACATTGATCACAAAGATCTCATCTGCCATATCGATCTTCCGCTTATGCATATCATCCAGCATTTCCTTGGTCCCTTCTGTCCAGACCTCATCATCGCCGGAATGACCGAAGAGACCTACGCTGATCACGATGTTTCCTTCCAGAGTCAGGCGCTTCTGCGCTTCCAGGAATGCATCTTTGAACCGGGTACTTCCGCACAGCGTGATGACTTTGTATTTTCCAACCATTCCATTCCTCCATTCACTGCTGACTGCGGACAGCTGTGTTTTTTCTCATTCTGTCTGATCAGCTTCTTCAATGATCCGCTGAAGCTCTTTTTCAGCATTCACGATCGGTGCATTCAGAGCGATCCTGGTCTTCAGATCGTCATCCCAGAGGACCACGTCTGAAAGTCCGCCCCTGCCGCCGGGAAAAAGATACCGGTAATACTGTCTGACGATCTCTTCCTTCTCTTCTTCCGAAGCCGCCTGTTCAAGACAGCGCACCGCGTCTCCGGCGTTCCAGATCTGTGTGTTCAGATATCTGCTCTGCTGTGCTTTCAGATGCTTTTCCAGCTCAGCAAAGACTGCTTTCGCTCTTTCTGTGTCCATGATCCTGTCGTTTTTCCTTTTTCTCTGGTCTGCTGCATTTCTTCAGATGCGGATCGTTTCTCCGTCTTCAGGGATCAGCACCTGCTGTGCGTATCCTGCCTCTTCCAGGCAGGCTTTCAGCTGTTTTCTTGTCAGATGGGCATGACTGACCGCGTCCATGTGGCTGGCAATGACTATTCCGTTCTTCAGACATCTGCATGTACTGATAACATCTTCCGCGTTCATGATCAGTCTGCCGCTGCTCGTTCTAGCGTCGCAGCTGTTCACGATCACAACATCCGGCTTCTCTTCCCGAATAACTTTCTGTACAACATCGCAGAAAACCGTATCGCCTGCCAGATATACTTTCTTTTCATTCTCACAGCTGAAGACAAATCCCGAGACAGGTCCTGCTTTCTCAGCCAGGAGCTCACTGTCGCCGTGTTTTCCGCCGACCCGCTTTACCGTTACATCACCAAACTGCATCACATCGTTTTCAAACCAGCGGACATTAACAAAGCCGAGGCTTTCTGCTTTCTCCGCGTCTTTCTGATTCTGACAGACAAGCGGAAAATCATTGGGAAGGTAATCAGGCGTGAAATGATCCGGATGATCATGGGTAATGATACAGACATCAACACCCTGAAGGATCTCTTTTACAGGCATCGGCAGCGCAGCGACCGGTTTGGAGATAAACTTTCTGTTCACAGCCACTGCTTCTCGTTCTTCTTCCGTACAGACATCCTGCAGCCAGGGATCGATCATAAAACAGACATGATCATAGTTCAGTTTGACTGTGGCATTCCGGATCTGGGTAAATAACATATCATGCTCCTTTCCATGGATTCGCAAACTCATTATATATTTTTAACAAACAATGGCATATCATACTCATCGTTTCCGTTTTCTCTGAAGCCAAGTGATTTCCAGAAGCGGACAGAATCTTCTTTCGTGCTGTTCAGTTCATAGTATTCTGCTCCGTCAGCTTTTGTATACTTCTCCAGCGCTTCAAAGCACAGATGACCTGTGCCGTTTCCCCGGAACTGAGGGAACACCCAGTAATCCAGGATGAAGCATTTTCCGTCTTCACTCTGGTAAATACAGTAGGACGCCGCACCGATCCTTTCGCCATCCCGGCAGAAACAGATCATATGGTGCCGGTCAGTACTGCGGACCATATGTTCCTTCAGGATACCTCTGTATTCTTCCCCGCTGAAATAATCGATGTTTTCTTCATCAGAGATGATGCCATCATTGACAAGGTATCTGATGTGTTTCTCCCAGAATTCACTGATTCTTTCTACGGGTATTTCTTCAATACTGATCATACAAACCTCTGCCAGTTTTTCTTTTACAGCTGAAAATCAGCCTCGATCTTCAGGATATTGCGGCTGTCTTTCAAGATCCTGATCAGCCTGTCATCAAGATCCGGATGATTGTCCCGGTAATCACGTTCTCCCAGTTCTGCTCTGATTGGGAAAGCAAGACGTTCTTCCTCCAGGCTGAATTCCGCATGCACATTTTCTTTGTTTCCTCTTGCGTCAAGCCGGATCCACCGGTCCAGCTCACTGATATATACCGTATTCAGCGCATGAATGATATAGCCTTTATCCGCGCTGTCATCCGCTCTTGTCAGGTACTGATATGAGATGCCGGATGGAATGCCGGCAGCTCTGAGAAGCGCCGCAAGAAGACAGGACTTTGTCCAGCAGATCCCTGTTCCGTTCAATAATACGTCGCCTGCCGTATGAGATACTGTCTCAGACTGTATATCCCAGGAATGCGGTATTTCATCACGGACAAATCTGTACGAGTTCTCTATATAGCTTAACTGAGAACATGAAATCTGCTTCAGTTCCTTTGCCTTTCCCTGAATCAGCGGATCACTGTAATTGATCGTTTCCGTTTCTCTCAGATAATCATCGAAGGTCATCTGCCTGACAGATCCCAGCATTCTTTTGCTCAGAAATTCTTCCGGTGACATGTGCAGGATCTCATCCGCTGTCACCCATTGATACGCTGCTGTTTCACCTTCCTGCAGTACAACGCTCTGCTTGTCACAGTCCGTGACGCAGAGGTATTCGACATAGATGCTGTGTGTTCTGTCATTTGTTACACGTCTCAGTTCATCCAGTTCCGCTGCAGTGATCCCTGTTTCCTCCCGCAATTCTCTGGCTGCGCATTCAACCGGTGCTTCCCCTCTGAGTGCAGAGCCTCCTGCCGTTGCTTCCCACATGCCGCCGAATGCTTTGCCTGGATCACGCTGCATCAGAAGAAATGTTCCGTCCGTATGTCTGACCAGGACATCGCAGACAAGGTGATATACTCCCTGCGGAATAGTGTTTTCTTCGCCTCTGATCAGTGTCATGCCTTCAATGACTTCAAAATCAGAATTATATGCGTCCCATATTTCCATACCTGTGTTCCTCAGTTCAATTTCCACTCAGGATCACAGTCTGCGGCAGATATACAGAAGATGATTCGTACTGCCGAGCAGTTCCCGTTTCTCTGCAAACGCAAGATACCAGTCTGTAAACTGCCTGAAATCTTCATCTGTGATCGTAAAGTCAGAACGCTCTTCGATCGGTTCCAGGATGCCGTCTGTACCGGCTGTGGTGATCCACTGCACCGGTTTTCCGGCAAACAGCTGCTCAAACTCTGTCACATCATAGCCGGTAAACAGCTGTTCCTTGAAATGCCTGATGTTGAGATCATCTGTAAAGTTTTCTGTCTGTCCAAAAGCCCAGTTGCCCTGAAAATAATTGGCATACATGATCCCGAACACAGAAAGGAACGCAAAGAAGATGATGCCGTCCTTCTTTGTGACGCGGATCGCTTCATCAATTGCTTTGTTGATATCTTCTTTCTCATACAGGTGATACAGCGGTCCCAGCACCAGCGTCATATCAAAAGACTGATCCGCAAAACTGCTCAGATCCGTCGCGTCCCCCTGAACTGCTTTCAGGTTTTTGATATCCCTGCTTTTCTTCTGCAGGATCAGAAAATTGTTTTCTGTCAGTTCCACTGCAGTCACATGAAATCCCTCTTCAGCCAGGGCAGCTGAATATCTGCCGGTTCCTGCGCCAGTCTCAAGAATTGACGAGCCCTCTGACGCATAGCGGTGAATATAGTTCATGGTAACAGCATATTCCAGCTGTCCGTGTCTGCTCCTCTGAAGACGCCCGTCCTCATCGGCCTGATCGTAAAATCTGCTGATGATCTCTGTTCTTGATGCCATAAGTCGTTCTCCTGGAGCTGAGTCAGCTCCTGTGCTTCATAAGGATTTTCCCGGAAGATAGAATCTCCCGTCTTTTGTGCAGCACGCCTTCTTCGAATGGAGAAACGGCTGCATCAGCCTGGGATTTTTCATTCCGCAGGATGAAGGATCTGCGGCTGTCTCTTCAGAAAATGCCCCGTGATCCGCAAGCAGATCCAGAAAGCAGCATCCTTCAAGATACCCGATGTCCACAGAATCTCGTGAAAGAGCAGCGGCTTTGCGCAGCAGTCTGCAGATACCTTTCATGTTATATGCATTTCCTGTGATCATTTCAACAGTTCCGTCTGTTTTCGCACAGCGGCACAGTTCATCCAATGTAAATGCGTTATGAATGATCATCATTCCCTTTTCTGATTTCATGGACAGATACGGTTCATACAGATGATCTGACAGCAGATACGTCTGGTCTGCGATCGAAACATAATATGTTCCGTCAGACTGTCTCAGCAGGAAATCTCCGTCCTGAAAAATCGTGTCCTGTGATTCTTTTTCCATTGTGTCTGATCCTTTATATCAAAACTGATCATTTCACGGTTCAATCCGCGTTCTCTTTTTCTGAATATAATTCCAGTTTGGCATAGAAATCCTCCAGGATCATCGACGGATCCACGTAGTCATAGACACGGATCTCTTTGCCTTCAGGGTTATATGTATAGGTCTGATCATCATTCAGAATTGGTGCTTTCTCCGTATGAAAATTGCCTCGCCATTCAGTAGTCAACAGAACACCGGCAGTCGGTGAATCACCGAGAGACCAGTTCTCACCGCGGCGCAGTGATACCGGTTCGTCATTGTTCAGGTTATATTCTTTCAGCTGACCGTACAGATATCTTCCGAATCTGCCCCATGGACGCACCCGGCAGGCAAGCTGGGCCAGGGTGATCTCCATCGTGCAGCAGACCTGCAGAGGGATCTGCCATACGCCCGCTTTGGACGAAAACAGTTTTCTGACAGCCATCACGTCTTGGCTGAAATTGAATTCCGGACCGCCGTCCGGATACTTCTGACCGCCTGTAAAGACAACGATCAGTTTGTCAGCGATCTCCGGCGCTTTGTTGATGGCAGACGCAATATCTGTCATTGTGCCCAGAACCGCGACATACAGAGGTCTGCTGTCCTCTTTCATAGCTTCCCGGATGATCAGATCACAGCCCTCACTTTCAATGATCTCATCTTCCGATCTGAGCGGTCTAGCACATCCCCGGAAGATCGGCACATCTTCCATTCCTGATGCATCCATGAGTTTCATAAGCTCCCGGTAATTCGTCTCCATCGTTGTCTCAGGGATGACTGCTTTTGATTCATGATGCGCTGCGATAATACCTCATACATCAAACACCGGCGTCAGCAGAAAATGAGCAATTGCAAACGGATCGTCTGCTTCATTGCGCACATCACTGTCAACAATGACACGGATCTGTTTCTCATCCGGTATGAACAAATTCATTTTTTTCTGCAGGTCTTTACGTTTCATATCAGTTTCTCCCTCAGTCAGCCTTGAAAATCAGAGAAATTGATCATTGATGTTTTCCAGCTTATTTCCAGTGAACAGCAGGAATTTCATCGATCTTCAGGAAAAGACACTCTTCCTGATCGTTTCCTGAGCTCAGGCTTTCTCACTTTCTTAATAGTTATAATAACAGATTTACCCGGAACAGCTTCGCCCGGTCATATCATTGTTCTGTCATAAATCACGGCGTTTTCCATTCTTCACGCAGGATCCGCATCATGACAAAGTCACTGTATTCTCCATTGTAATAATATCCCTGTTCCTGTATGCCTTCCTGCCGGAATCCGATCTTCCTGTAAAACTCCAGAGCACTGGTATTCAGCCCAACAACTCCGATCGATACACGATTCATATCATACTCATTGAAAGCCAGATCCAGCATCAGTGTTATGGCTTCTGTACCATATCCTTTATTCTGCTTTTCAGGATCAGGAATAATAATTGTAAGATCCGTGCAATGCCATGCCGGAAACATTCTGAGCAGACCTGTTTCACCGATGACTGAGCCTTCCTGATCGGTGATCGTAAACCATACAGAATCGTCAGATCTGTGATATTCATTGATGTATTTCTGTTCTTTTTCCAGATCTGTACACTCTGTAAATCCGCATTGAAACATGATCTGCGGCTGATTGAACCAGTACGCAAAAAATGCTGCGTCCTCTTCTTTCTGTTCACGCAGAATGACCTTTTTCCCTGTAATTATGTTATGTTCCATGGCAAACCTCACTATTCACACCTGCACAGATACCAGCCATGCAGTCCCGGATCAATGATATCAGAAACCGCCGCAGGTATACAGTCTCCGCTGAGACACATATACATCATGGAGCAGATGGTATGAATTCCATTCGTTCATTCCATCTTCAAAGACAGCTTTTCTGTATTCTGCCATCTCCGCAAATCCTATCTGATTCGTATCTCTCGCTGGTAAAAAGAAAACATGTCCCCCCAACCCCGCTGTTCGCGAAGAAGCGGGCAGGAACATGCACACTGGAATCTATCCTCAATTCTGTATTCCATTTATTCTTTTTCTCATTACTGGATATCTCATCCAAATACTTCATCAAACAAGATCGAAATTGATCCTTCGCTGCAGAATTCTCTGACGGAATAACCGAGATTCGGTGCTTTGTAAGCAGCATCTGCTCCGGCATCTTTTAATGCCTGCAAAACATTTCTGAGATCTTCATGAAGTTCCTCCGTAAAGATCCGGTCAGTCCCTTCACGATGCTCCGCATAATTGTATGACGGCAGTATCTGTTTTGCCTGAAGCGCAAAACGGTTCAATCCTGAGTTGCCGTATGAATCCAGCGCATTCACATCCGCTCCCAGATCAAGCATTCTTTTCAGGACAGCAAGAGCTTCTGCAGCTCTCTCCTTTGTTGAGAAAATCTGGAAGCCCATATATTTATCATCGGTATTCCACCTGCTTAACATTACTGCACAGTTGATCGCGTCATGAAGCACCGGTGTTCTCCAGGCGTTGCAGCAGGATTCATCCTCGATAAAGTTAACATCCGCTCCCTTATCCAGCAAATAGCCGGCAATTGCAGTATTGCCGGTTTTGAGGGCAATCTGCAGAGGCGACTGTCCATCATCTTTTTTTGGCGGCTGCTTTGCCGTACAATTTACCAGTGACGGTTTTTTCTCAATGATCTGCTTTACCATTTCAAGATCAGATGATCTTACAGCAGTAAATAATTTTTTCATTTCATTTTCCTTTCATGATCCGTGATACTTTTTATCCCGGCTGACTGTGTTTTTTTTGAACTGGTGACTGTTTTGAGATTATCCGAAACATATTCATCATCACCTTCTGAAACCATCTCAACAGATTTCAAGTTAAGGAACATATCAATAAATCAGAATATGTAATTTTCCGCCTCATGCATACTTGGCATGCAAATCAGAGGTTACAATCATAATGATAATAAATACGATTGTAGATCCTATTACGCTGACCAGCTGTATTGTTCTGATCATTCTGCTGCGAACTCCAAACAGAATCAGGACACTTGTTATAACACTGACAGCAGCAAGAATGATTTGCAGATAGGTCAGGAATGACTGATCAGCAATACTTAGTCTTGTGATCGGACTGCGATGCCATTCCCGAACCTCTCCGGTCGGCATCATTGCCCGGTCCGTATAGATATTCATATTCAGAACAACAAAATACATAATATTTGCGATGATGGAAAGTATAGGCATCAGCATCTGTCATCAGCTCCTTTTGCGCTAAACACTACTTCATTTTGTCCTTACAAATCTACGATTTATAGATTTCTATTTTTCCGCAGGACATCGAAACTACAGGTACAGTCCCTTTTGACAACAGACCGATAGTCTCAATCTCCGATTTTTGCCTCTGATAGTGAAACGAGAGTTACAGCAGCAGTTTTGCACGATTTTGTTCTCTCTCTGCAAAAACTGAGCCACGCTCCCGAACCGTTCAAAACCCGCAAAAGCCATTATTTCAGGCTGTTTTCAGCACCGCTGCCTCATCTCCTCGACAGCAGAACGACAGTCTCACTAAACAGTTAGTTGCGGAACAAATCGACAATCAGGAATTGTTTTTTTGCTTTGCTTCAGATAATCTTGTAGAGCTCATAACAGTTGTGTCCTTGGGGAACATCTTTGAGTTCACCTCTGAGCAGATAGCCGTTTTTTTTGAAGAAATCGACATTCCAGTCGCCTGCGCTTGTCAAAACAACAAACGTGTTGTTTTCCTTTGCCAGTTTTTCCACTTCC
>JAILCN010000215.1 GCA_024680365.1 Solobacterium sp. | reverse complement strand
ATGCCGATCGCGAAAGAAGCGTTTGTGTTCTTTATTGAAGAAGACAACCCCGTGGACAGTCTGACAGCTGATCAGATCCGTGACATCTACAGCGGAAAGATCACCAACTGGAACGAAGTCGGCGGCAAGAATCAGAAGATCCTTGCTTTCCAGAGACCGGAAAACTCCGGCTCCCAGGTCATGATGAAATACTTCATGAAAGATGTCGAACTGAAAGAACCGATGACATATGAAAAGATCGGCGGCATGGGTGACGTGATCCAGGAGGTCGCCCAGTATGCCAATGAAAGAGGCGCCATGGGATATACGTTCCGCTATTTCCTGCTTGGTCTGCAGCAGGAGAAGAACGTGAAGATCCTGAAGGTCGACGGCGTTGAACCGACGATCGAAACCATTCAGAACGGAAGCTATCCTCTTGTCGCGAATGTCGTAATGGCATATCTGAAAGACAATGAGAAGCCGAACGTACAGAAAATGATCGACTTCATGCTTTCTGAAGACGGGCAGGAACTCGTAGAGAAAACAGGCTATGCGCCGCTGGGCGAACGGCAGGAAGCCAGGATCGAAAACGATCTTCCCGAAACAGCTGACTATGTCGGTGAAAACGGCGTGCTGAAGACAGCCGGCGACTGGTGCGTCCTGAACTGGAACGGGAAGATCTACAGCAATTATTTCTCTTATTACGGACAGCAGATGGAAGAAGACTATCTGAAGGACAGATACTCGCTGCTTCTGGAAACTGCGAAGGGAAGCTACGGGGAAATGATCATGCGCATGGAAGGAAACCGGCTGATCGTGTGCGGATATACGGACAACGACAGCCGCTTCTCGGAAACACCGCCTTCTGCGGATCTGCCGGCAGCCGGAACAGAGTTCATTCTGAAGTAAAACAGCGGATTCTTAACAATTGATTAATCTGAATTACGGGCTGTTGACCGCTGGTCAGCAGCCTGTATAATGTTCTCAGATGAGGGAGTAACAGGCGCACAAAGCGCGGCAGGATCTACATCACCTGAAAGGTCCTGTCTGAAATTGTGAGACTCATATATGGCTTGCCGTATATGGGGTAATATACCGGGTACGGCAGAAGCCGTGCCCGTTTTGCATGAGACGGGCAGGAAAAAAGGAAGGTGAAAAACATATGAAAGAACTGATGCAGTACATTCCGATCCTGATCCTGGCGCTTGCCGTGATCACAATTCTTCTGACAGGCTATGTCAAGGCGTCTCCGGACGTGGCGGTCATCATCTCGGGCTTGCGAAAAACACCGCGGGTGCTGATCGGCCGGGCCGGCATCAAGATCCCGTATCTTGAGAAAGTCGACCACCTGCATCTGTCGCAGATCTCCGTGGACATCAAAACAGATTCCTACATTCCGACCAACGACTTCATCAATGTGAAAGTCGACGCGATCGCGAAGGTGAGAATCGATACAAGCCCGGAAGGAATGCTGAAAGCGGAAAAGAACTTCCTGAACAAGGCCCCCTCTGAGATCGCTCTTGATCTGCAGGATTCCCTGCAGGGCAACATGCGTGAGATCATCGGCACACTGGATCTCAAGACGATCAACACCGACCGTGATTCTTTCAGTGACCAGGTCATGACAAAGGCCTCCAAGGACATGGAAAAGCTCGGCATTGAGATCCTCTCCTGCAACATCCAGAATGTGCAGGATGAGAACGGACTGATCAACGACCTTGGTATGGACAATACCGCGAAGATCAAGAAAGACGCAGCGATCGCGAAAGCGGAAGCTGACCGTGACGTTGCCATTGCCCAGGCCGAAGCTGACCGGGCAGCTAACGATGCCAGAGTCGCATCTCAGACGGAGATTGCGAACAAGAACAATGAGCTGAGCATCCGTCAGTCTGAACTGAAGAGCATCGCGGACGCAGCGAAGGCGCAGGCCGACGCGGCATATGAGATCCAGAATCAGGAACAGCAGAAAGTTATTCAGGCCGCTACCGTCAACGCCCAGATCGCGAAGGCGGAGAGAGAAGCGGAGCTGAGGGCGAAGGAAGTCTCGGTACGCCAGCAGGAACTGGCAGCGCAGATCGAAAAGAAAGCAGACGCTGACAAATACGCAGCGGAAAAGCAGGCAGAAGCGCAGCTGATCAGAAGACAGAAAGAAGCCGATGCCGCAAAGTACGCGGCAGAAAAAGAAGCGGAAGCGATCCGCGTGAAGTACGAAGCAGAAGCTGCCGGCATCGCTGCCAGAGGCAAGGCAGAAGCTGAAGCAGCGCGTCTGAAGGGACTTGCGGAAGCTGAGGCAATGGAAAAGAAGGCAGAAGCCTATAAGAAGTACAACGGCGCAGCCATGGCGGAAATGATGATCCGCATCATGCCTCAGATGGCAGCTGAGATCGCGAAGCCTTTGAGCTCCATCGACAAGATCAATATCTACGAGGGAGCAGGCGGAGAGAACGGCGCCTCCAGAGTCTCGGGAAACATGCCGGTGATCATGAAGCAGGTATTCGATACGATGTCAGAAGCGACAGGCGTCGATCTGAGCGAGATCATGAAAGCCGGGACCTATGACGCGAAAGTCAACAGAAACGTCAATATCAGCGGTGTCTAGTACGGAAAGGGAGCATGTCTCCCTTTTCGTTTTCCTTCCTGATGTATTACAATAAATACAGCACTTCTTTCAGGAAAGGATCATGCATATGGATATCAAGAAAATCGTGATCACCGGCGGTCCGTGTGCCGGCAAGACGACCGGAATGAGCTGGATCCAGACTCATCTCAGCCGTCTGGGATATACTGTTCTGTTTATTCCCGAAACAGCGACCGAACTGATTTCAGGCGGCGTATGTCCGTGGACATGCGGCACCAATCTCGATTATCAGAAATGCCAGGTCAGGCTGCAGCTGACCAAGGAAGAGATCTTTGAACAGGCTGCTGCGACAATGGGGAAAGACAAGATCCTGATCGTCTGCGACCGCGGCTTTATGGACAACAAGGCATATATGACGGAAGAGGAATTCGCCGAAGCAGCGGCTTCCGTGGGACTCGATACCGTCTCTGCCAGAGACCGCTACGACGCTGTCTTTCATCTTGTGACGGCTGCCAGCGGTGCGGAGGAATTCTACAGCAGTGAAAACAATGCAGCCCGCTACGAGACCGCAGAGCAGGCCAGAGCGCTTGATGACAGACTGATCGCTGCCTGGACCGGGCATCCGTATCTGCGCATCATCGACAATTCCGTCAGCTTTGATGAAAAGATGAAAAAGCTGATCAATGAGATCATCAGCTTCCTGGGTGAGCCGGACCGGATCGAGATCGAAAAGAAATATCTGATCGAAATGCCGGATCTTGCAGAACTGACAAAGAACCACGCCTGCCGGAAGATCGATATCGTACAGACATATCTTGCCAGAACGGAAGACCTGACCAGAAGAGTCCGGCAGCGCGGCGAAAACGGAAACTATGTGTGCACGGAAACGATCAAGCGCAGGATCTCGCCGACACGCCGTCTGGAAACCGAGAGAATAATGTCAACTATGCCATGGGCCTTTTGTCTGCGGCGTGTGAGGGCAAGGTGGGTGCAGTCACCTTCGGTGTAGTCTACTCAGATGAGATGATGGGCGACACTGTGTTCGTGCATGCGAACCGAATTACAGATGCGAACTA
>JAILCN010000213.1 GCA_024680365.1 Solobacterium sp. | reverse complement strand
CGTTAACGGCCAGCGATGGTTAAAAATGCAATAGTGGCTTTGACATACGAGAGTGGAAAAGCCAGCGCCTTAAGACGCTGGCTGGCACTCTCAGGCTTATAGCCTTAGAGCAAACCACCCGTTTTACGGGTGGTCATGATTGTCCTAAAGATTGGAATATGGTGATTATTCCAATAAAATGAAATCAGAAGATTTACAGGAGGATAATCATATATGAGTTTCCCGAAAGGTTTTTTATGGGGCGGAGCTACAGCTGCCAATCAGTATGAAGGCGGTTATCTGGAAGGCGGCAGAGGCCTCGCTACATCCGACGCGATCAAGGGCGGTGACAAAGATCATCCCCGCATGTACACAGTAAAGACAAAAGAAGGAGAGATCCTGGAACTGCCGCGTGAAAAATCACTGCCGGAAGGCGCTGTCGGCTACATCATTCCGGATATCTACTATCCTTCCCATCAGGCTACCGATTTCTATCATCACTACAAGGAAGACATCGCGCTGTTTGCGGAAATGGGCATGAATTCCTTCCGTTTCTCCATGAGCTGGTCCAGAGTCATTCCGGACGGCGTGGAAAAAGTCAATGAAGAAGGACTTGCTTTCTATGACGCAGTCGTTGACGAATGCCTGAAGTTCGGTATCGAACCGGTCGTTACCATTGCGCACTTCGATGTCCCGATGTATCTGGCAGATACTCTGGACGGCTGGCACAGCAGAAAGCTGGTCGATTACTTCGTCCACTTCGCTGAGGTCCTCTTTACCCACTTCAAGGGCAGAGTACGCTACTGGATGACATTCAATGAGATCAACATCCTGAGATCCTGGATGCAGCTGGGTATCCACAGTGTTGAGCCGCAGGTCCGTTATCAGGCTGATCATCACATCTTCGTCGCTTCCGCAAAGGCTGTTCTGCGCGGACATGAGATCGATCCGGAGAATAAGATCGGTATGATGGTCGCTTATGCACCGGTATATCCGCTGACATGCCGCCCGGATGATGTTATGAAGGCTATCGAAGAAATGCGCAAAAAGGAATTCTACATCGATGTTCAGGTTAAGGGATACTATCCGAACTACCAACTGAAGGAATTCGAACGTCTCGGAGTCAATATCGAGATGGAAGACGGCGATCTGGATCTGATCAAAGCAGGTGTCGTCGACTATATTGGCTTCTCTTACTACATGTCCGGAACTGCTTCCGCAGATCCGAATGCTGCACGTACGGAAGGCAATCAGACAGCTGCAGGAAAGAACCCGTATCTGGAAGCTTCCAGATGGGGCTGGCAGATCGACCCGATGGGACTGCGTATTTCCCTCTGCCAGATGTACGAAAGATATCATATTCCGCTGATGGTAGTTGAGAATGGTCTCGGTGCACTGGATGTAGTAGAAGAAGACGGCAGTATTCACGATAATTACCGCATCAACTACATGCGTGATCACATCAAGGCAATGAAAGATGCAATCGAACTGGACGGCGTTGAACTCTGGGGCTATCAGCCCTGGGGCCATATCGACCTTGTATCGGCAGGTACAGGTGAAATGAGAAAGCGCTACGGTTTCATCTTCGTTGACAGATACGATGACGGTACAGGTGACTTCTCCAGAAGGAAGAAGGATTCCTTCTATTACATGCAGAAGGTCTACAAGTCCAACGGAGAAGATCTGGACTGATCATCTGAACAGGTTCTTCTGAACACACTGAAAACAGCACATGGATCTTATGGTCCGTGTGCTTTTTAAAATGCAATGCAGGAAGGCAGGGACTATGAGTCTGATGCAGTATAATAAACACGTATAGAAATGGTTTGATGAAATATGCTGACGATCATGATCACATGCAGGGGAGGATTTTCTTCCAGTTATATATCTGCGGTACTGAACAGACAGCTGAAGGAAAAAGGGCTGGACGATAAGGTACACTTTTTGTACAAGCCTTATGATCAATATAAAAACTGTGACAGAATCGATGAGGCAGACATCATATTTCTTTCGACCCGTCTGCAGTATGTTTCAGGAAAACTGGCTGAGAAATATCCGGAAAAACCGTTTTATGTGATCCCGACCCGTATGTACGGTCTTGTAAATGCGGAAGATTATATAGAAGATGCAGAAGATGTGATCGCTGCATTCAGGGAAACAGGAAAAAATCCCTTCTGTTTTGAAGGGGAAGAACGTGCGATCAGGAATTACCGGACTGTTTCTCACAGGAAATGGATCGCTAAAAATACAGAACACAGGAAATAACGAGGATGTAACAGTTGAGTAGTTTGAAATACTGCTCAAGGGGATTACATCCTCTTTTCTTGTGGTGGGGCAGATGAACAATCTGTTTTCTGATTATCTGTATCAGCTGATCAGCTGGTATATGACAATACATGCGCACTAAAAACAACTGTCAGTTGATCAAGCTGTTTTTGATATTAACTGAGCAGTCCTGATGGATTCTCTTTCATTCTCCGTATCCTGCTGAGCTGGTATTTCTTCAGATTGTATCCCAGACATACAAGAAGAAATTCCATTTTCACATTTTTCAGTCCTTTTCTGTGAAAACGGGTGAATCCGAAGTCCTGTTTGATCACTCCGAAGGCTCCTTCCACCTGTATTGATCTCTGGATCTTCAGCTCTGTTCCTTCTTCTGTCCCCAGTTCTTCATTCACTGTTTTCCAGAATTCATCACGTATTACATTCTTTGTATATCTTCTGTATCCGTCCGGATTCTGAAGACATTCTTTCCGGAATGGACATCCTTCACATTTGTTCTTTTCGTAATACAGCTGAGCGATACTGATGTTTCCTCCGCTGGTTTTTTCCAATTTGTCACGTTCGTACTGGTCAAATACTCTTCCGTCCGGGCAAATCGCATGTCCTTCTTCAGTCTTCTTCCAGTTGTAACTGTTGAATCTTCTCTTCTGGAATTTCTTATCATGTTCCTTTCCATACATGTTGTATTTCATCGTCAGATGACATTTATGAACTACGTTGAACATGTAATTGTCGTATGATCCGTATCCTGCATCCGCTACAGGATATTCAGGATATTTCTCTGTGTATTCATGATATCTCTCCATGAATGGCTGATATGTCAGGGTGTCTCCCGGTGTCTGAAACACATCACT
>JAILCN010000211.1 GCA_024680365.1 Solobacterium sp. | reverse complement strand
TCTCAGAACTGACGAATGAATGTTCTATGAAATACCATCAGGCCGTTAAATCGGTCTTTTCGTAATGGCTTCTACCACATCACCTTCCTTCCTGGAAGTTTCTGCTAATTCACTCTTGACTTTTTATTAGCAGGCTTTTTTCCGTTACCTATTTTACAAAGAAATACTGACAGTGGGAACAGAAAAAGAGCTGCACAAAACAGCTCTCGTAAAATATCTGTACAGATGCTTACAGGTTCCTGCCGCCGCTGCGGATCACTTCCCTGTACCAGTCAAAACTGTCTTTCTTATATCTGCGGCATTCTTTCAGGTCGGTATCCGTTCTGTCAATAAACACCAGCCCGTAGCGTTTCGCAAATCCCTGATGTGAGGAAAGCACATCCATAAAGCTCCATGGACAGTAGCCGAATACCGGATAGCCTTCTTCTTTCAGACGAAGCACCTGCTGGATATGATCCCGCAGATAGCTGATCCTGTAATCATCATGGATCTTTCCGTCTTCGCCGAGCGTTTCACTGACAGCCATGCCGTTTTCCGTCACGATCTGCGGGAGACGGTATCTGTCATAGATCTTCCGCATACCGTTGTATAAGCCGAGCGGATCGGTGCCCATATTCATCCATTCTGTCTTTTTCATGTACGGATTCGGAACAATGCGGCAGTCATCTGAAGCCCAGAAGAACGATGTATCAAAATCAAACGGTTTCTCTTCGTATTTCGCGCATGTGCTGAAATAGTAATTGACGCCGATGAAGTCAGGCTTTGAGCCGTGCAGGATCTCTTTGTCTTTCGGACATGTCTCCGGCAGAAGGTCTCTCTTCTTCAGCCATGTATATGCCGCAGGAGAGTATTCGCCATAGACGCTCATATCCAGCATATAGAATTCTTCCATCTCTTCCGCTTCCTGCGCCGCAAGGATATCCTTCGGATCAGATGTCACAGGATAGACGACCTGGATGGAACATACCGGACCGATCACTGCTTCGGGATCAATGGTTCTCAGCAGTGCGAATGCTTTGTGTTCCGCAAGAGATACGTGATAGGAGATCTGATAGATCCACTTTGATCTTTCATGCGGGTCTTTCATATAAGGCATGGCAAGATCTGGTGCCGCAGTCGCGATGAACTGCTCATTGACGGTGACCCACTTCTTTACTCTGCCTTTGAAATGTCTGAAGCAGACTTCCGCATATTTTTCGTATGCGTCGATCATCTTTCTGCTCTTCCAGCCGCCGAACGCGTCCACCAGTGCCTGCGGACATTCAAAATGATACAGCGTGACCAGCGGTTCAATTCCTTTTTCCAGCAGATAGTTGATCAGATCGTCATAGAACTGCAGGCCTTTTTCGTTGGGGATCAGTGTTTCATCCGGCATAATACGGCTCCAGGAGAAGCCCATGCGGTATGTATTGAGACCAAGCTCCGCCATCAGGTCTACGTCTTCTTTCCAGTGATGATAATGATCGCAGGCGACTTTCGTATCTGCGATGCCTTCCGGTACATGTCTTACATCAGTCGTCGCAAGACCTTTGCCGTCGATATTGTATGCTCCTTCGATCTGGAACGCGCTTGTGGAAGCGCCCCAGAGAAACGTATCACAGAAGTTTTCCATCACAGCCATTCCCTCGGAAGATCTTTGAATGTTGCGAGTTCGATGTTGTTTTCTCTGACCCAGTTCTTTACCGCATCGCTTGTCATACCGGCAAGGTCCATCGGGCGGCAGAGCGTAAAGCTTGTCAGTGCGAACAGATCAGCGTCCGCGTAACCGCAGTGGGAAACGATATATCCGTATTCCTTGTTCAGGATCTCTCCCTTGTCTTCCGTGATGTATGTGACCGGATCTTCCTTCAGCTGTGCTTCCGGTCCGCCCCACTGGTACCAGCCCATGCCGGCTTCCTTGACTTCCGGTCTGTCCATGAAGGCAACGGAGCAGAGAACGCCGTATTCCTTCGCCAGTGTTCTTGTGACTTCATCTGTCGTCTTTGTGCCGTAGGCATGGTTGTGAATGTAATCCGGCTTGTGTCCGACCAGTTCAATGTAACGTTCGATCTGTGCTTTGAATTCCGCATAGAGTTCATCTCTGTGGGCAGCCAGGTGGTCATGATCGTTCTCGTCTGTATCCAGCGCTCTGTTTTCTCTGGATCCCAGGAACGTTCCATCCTCGTGCGTCAGTACAGGGAGTTTCTCGTGGCCGAGAATGGAAGGTCCTGTGGAAGCGTTAAGATCGATGCCGAACGCGATCTGATCCAGATAAGGTCTGATCCATTCTACGCATTCTTCGATCCAGGGCATGTTGGCAAACATGCCTGTATTTCTGACAACACCGTTTTTGATGCCGTGAATACAGCCGAGGGATACTGCTCTTGTGATGCCGTAATCATCGCTCTGTACAAGTTAATTTCATCTGTCTTCTCCTTTATTTAATTAGAAAGAGGAGAAAGGTTTCCCCTCCTCCTCCATGTTTGTCTCGTTATTATGCGTTTTCCTGTTCTTTCTCGAGCATCTGCTTGTCATATGCCTTGACGAAAGGTACATAGCAGAGAACGATGACAACGAACAGGACACAGCCCCAGAT
>JAILCN010000145.1 GCA_024680365.1 Solobacterium sp. | reverse complement strand
TGCCCCGAAGCAGATCGAGTAGCCGGCTCTGGTCTCATAGACACGATGTGAACCAAGCCGCTTCAGCAGGCTGAGATCCATGACCGTCGGATCATAGACGCTGATCGTCAGCGCGGTAATCGAAGAATGGACCATCCTGATGTTTTCAACACCGCCGACAGCGCCCAGTGTAGTCTTTACCATTCTGTCCGTTTCTCCGGTCCGGAACAGGTCGACTGCCAGATGACGGAAATAGAACCTTGTCAGCAGGAAGTATATCAGCATGCATACGATCCCGGTTCCGGCAATGATGATCACTGTCCGGCTCAGAGACGGATACCGCAGATAGGAGATCAGCTCCGGCAGGGTGCCGGGCATCGCTGTCATGACAAGCTGTTCGGATGAATAGTAACCGAGATAGACATGGAAATACTGCATTGCCGCATACAGCAGTCCGGTCAGGCCAAGATGCAGGATGAACAGCAGCGGACACAACAGCAGCAGCATCAGCTCCAGCGGCAGAAGGATGCCTGCCAGCAGACTGACAAGCGTCGCGATGATGCAGAGCGTTCTCTTCTTCGTCTTCTCCATCTTGTCCGTTGTAACGGAATACATGCCCCAGATCATGCCGGGGACTGCGAAGATATTGATAATGTAATACGGCGTAAAGAATCTTCCGGTCATGCCGGCAACCGCATTGGCATTGACCTGGGCAGTCCAGATCGAAACGTCGCCCGCGACTGCTCCGCCGGCTACATTGATCCAGGAACCGCCGGAGGTTCCATACCAGAACGGCTGACGGATCAGCGTGCCGAGATTGAAATCTCCAAGCACTCTTTCACTCATGCCGTACAGCGCCATATTGACGGGATTCGTCGTATCCACGGAGATGAAATGAATGACTTTCTGGATCCCGCTGATGAGCAGCGGCCACCCATACGCACACAGCACGCCCGCCAGAATACAGAAGACCGTTGTCCGGATCATCACCGATGTTTCCCGGGAAATAAACGAAAAGAAGCCGTATTCATTTCTCCGTCTGCTCCGGTTGTATGCCCACATCGTGACCAGAGCGGTAATGACCGCACCGATCATGCCTGTCTGCAGGGGATAATGCACGCCGGGCGTGACAAACGAGACCATGGATTTATTGACGGACAGGCCGAAGATCGAACTGAACGCGGATGAAGGCAGTGAACTGCTCGCAAACAGCATCGTTGCGCACAGAAACCCGATGTAGCCGCACAGCGCAGAGATCAGCGTTGTCGCGCTTCCGCCTCTTCTCGCACTCAGACGGATCAGAAACAGAAACGGAAAATGAACAATGATGAACTGTCCGGTCCGGATCATGATCTCGGCTGCCGCGAACAGATAATCATTGTTATAGATCAGTGCTGTGCCGTATGTCTGATTCGTGATCAGATTGCCGGCACCGATCATAATGACCGCCGCAAAAATGATTTCCAGCGGATATTTCAGTATTTCAAACAGGGAACGCCAGTTTCGCATTCTTTCACCTCTTAAAACAGACTCTTCAGACGATCAAAATAAGATACCTTCCGTCCTCTCAGCATATGTACATATGTTGATTTGCCGACCTGGATCCGCACCGATTTCACGCCGTCGAGCGGATAGACGTCAGCGTCGCACCCCAGCAGTGCTCCGTCAAAACTGGCAGAACGGAATTCCAGCACCGTGTCGCCTTTCAGGACAAGCGGCGCATCCAGGGAACGGAACTTGGAATGATGAATGCCTGACATTTCTGTCAGCTCAATGCAGTCCAGTCCTTCCTGGAAGACAGCTCCGCCCAGGGAACGGTTGTAAGCCGTGCTGCCCAGCTGCGTGCAGACGCACATGCCGGTGCCGCGGAATGTTTCAAACTTTTCGCCGTTGATATACACATCGATCACCTGCGTGCGGGCAGCGTTTTCAATGCGGATCTCATTGATCGCGTTGTGCGAGCCGTTTTCATATCTTGCCTGCAGAAGCGGATAGGTAATAACAGTATACTTTTTGTTCAGGAACGTATCCATGAACTCTTCGTAATCTGTATCCTTGTAGTCCGTATAAAAGCCCAGGGTCCCGGTATGGATGCCGTAGAACTGAACATGATCCATCCTTGGTCCGCCCAGCTTCCGGAGCACATGATGCACCGCGTAGATAAACGTTCCGTCGCCTCCGATAACAAAGATATAGTCAGGATCATCATCATCCTGAATATATCCGTTCGCGTTCAGATCTTTGATCGTCTGTTCCTTCAGTCCCTCCGAGATCGGATCAGGACGGCAGATCACTGTGTATTTTTTCATAGTTTTTATCTTTCCAGTGACTTCAGTATACCGTAATTCTGTGCTTTTCTTAAATCAGATTTCCGGGAAGCCTGTTTTTTCTCTTATAATAATGATAACAAGACTTGGAGGAGAAATCATAATATGAAAAAGTATCTGGCAGTTGACCTCGGCGGAACAGCGATCAAATACGGTGTTGTAGATGAAGAACTGAACTTCCTTTCAAAGGGAAAAGTAGACTCCCGCTGCAATACCTGGGAAGAATTCCTGGAAGATCTCGGCGGCCTCTGGAAAGAATTCGGTGAAGGAACAGAAGGCATCGCGATTTCCATGCCGGGCATGATCGACCGCTTCAAGGGCTTTGCGCATTCCGGCGGCGCTTACCGGTGGGTAAAACATACGCCTGTTGCGGCAAATCTCTCGGAAGCACTGAACACAAAAGTCACCATCTGCAACGATGCGAAATCAGCTGCCATGGCTGAGATCGGCTTCGGCAATCTGAAGGGGATCCGCAACGGCGTCGCCATCATTCTCGGAACCGGCATCGGCGGTGCTGTCGTCGTCAACGAAAAGCTGATCGACGGAAGCCATTATTCATCCGGCGAATTCTCCTTCCTGAGAAACGACATGCGCATCGATGACAACAAGGACATCTTCGCATTCTCAAACGGCGTTGCCGGCCTGAAACAGTGCATTAAGGAAACCGCCGGACTGGAAGACATCGACGGTCTGAAAGCATTCAGGCTGATCAAGGAAGAACACAACGAAAAGGTCCTCGAGGGCGTGAAGCTGTTCTGCTGGTATGTCGCGCATCACATCTACAACCTGCAGACGATCATCGACTGCGAGCGCTTCGTCATCGGCGGCGGCATCTCCAATGAACCGATGTTCATCGAACTTCTCAAGGAACAGGTCGACAGGAAATTCGATTCCGCGATCTTCCCGGGCATTCCGAAGCCGGAAGTCGTGGTATGCAGATACCAGAGTGACGCCAACCTGATCGGCGCCGTCTACAACTTCCAGGAGATCATGGAAGGAAAACTCTGAGACACAAAAGGATCCTGTTCCTGCAGGATCCTTTTTTTGTCTTATTCGATTTCCTCAAAGGAATTGTTGAAGCGGAATTCGTTCCAGTCGTATTCCTTATGCCAGTCGATCAGTACATCCGCCAGGTTCGGCCTGTCGTTTTCGTCCTTGCCGATATAGCTCAGGGATAACAGATAGCCGTCTTTCGTGATGTCTGTTTTGTCATCGCCGTACTGTGTGCGGTGCGCAAGCGCGATTGCGTATGCTGTGGAAGTCCCGTCTTTTTCAACGACCAGGGTATTGTTCTTACCCATTGAGATCCTGTATTCCTGATCTCCCGCTGTCAGGGTGTCGTCTTTGATCGTGATCTTCTTTGTCTCATCTGCCGTCCAGGTGCCGTTGAAGGAAGAAACTGAGATCGGATTGTTTTCCGCCGAAGCTTTGGTGCTTCCGGAAGCGTCTTCCTTATACATGACCTGGATCGGAGATACATAGAACGTGTATTCCGAAGCATATTCCTCAACAGTTGTCATGTACAGAGCGCCGTTGTCGACCTTATAGGATGTCCAGGTCAGGACCGTCTTCTCCTCCGTGTCGGAATCTTCCGTATACGCCACTTCCTCAGCGATCAGATTATAATCGCCGATCTTCAGGCAGGTAAACGGAACGTTGTCCTGATTGCCGTATTCTTCCGATTTCACAGATACGGTACCGTCTTCCTTGTAGATGTATGATACCGTGTCCGGTATTGTCCATGTGCCGACCAGTTCGGGATCGATACTGCCGTCTTTGATGTCGGTGAGGTGTTCGTACTTGCCGTTGATGCCGAGCTTCTCGTCATTGACAAACAGGCCGGCGAGGATCTCGCGCAGATTGACATTTTTCACAACAGCTTCAGGCGTCGGAGCCGGTGTTGTTTCGGGTGCTGCGGGTTCTTCTGTTTTTTCCGGATCAGCACTGGGAGATGGTGATGCAGAACTTTCTGAACCGGAACAGCCGGCAGCTGAAACAGCCAGCAGAAGGCTCAGAAATGCGGATGCATATTTTTTCATGTTATTGTCCTCTTTCTGCTTTCGCAATTCCATTATATCCGGCAAAAAAGGATATGTCATATAAATATCTGATTAAGGTTTTGCGGGCGGTTCACCGCCTTCCGGTTTTTCCGGAGGTATTCCCTGTCCGTCCGGTTTTGCGGGAGGCTCACCCTGTCCCTCCGGTCTTTCCGGCGGCTCATTTCCTTCCGGCATTCCTTCCGAACCGGAAGAAGCCGGCATTTCGACTGCAGTTCCTTCTGTATATTCTTCGCCGTTTACATACAGTTTATATCCGTTGAGATCAATGGAATCCGCCTGGCATGTCAGGGAAGTGATATAGGAATCCTCTCTCAGCTTCCAGTGTGACCCTGCTTCGATCTCCACATATACTACGCCTTCTTCGCCATCCGGATTGATGGAACCGCTGTAGTCCGAACTGTCGGTAAGATACAGGTTCAGGGAAGAAATATCATCGACCAGGATGTCGCCTGCGAACGTCTGTCCGGATGCCCTCAGCGTCACATGGCCGCCGTTTGATCCGCTCTTTCCCCAGCCTGCCGCAGCAGCTCTCAGGAAGACGCCGCCGGAAATATTCGTGATCCTGACATCAGACATATTGATCTCTGCCTGGGTGTTATTTACAAAGAAGATATCGCCGTTCATGTTGACCAGCGTACCGCCGTTCATCGTAAATTCCGCTGTTCCGACAGAAGCGTCGCCCGACATCGACTGATAGATCATGACGGCCTGGAAGTATTCTGATTTGTCGCTGTTCTTTGTGGTATTGTCCGCAGTCAGCGTGACGTTGTTCAGTTCAACAGAGTTTTTGCCTTCCACAACGACGCCCTGGGAAGCTGCCGAAGTCAGCTCCGCATCATTTACGGTAATGTCCGCTGTAGAGTAGATCGCCGGAGAACCGGTGCCTTCCGTTACATATTTGCCGCCGGTCACGTTCACGGTGCCGCCGCCTCTGTCAGAACGGATCGCCGCCGAGGAATTTCCGGTCGTATGCACATTCAGGTTTTCCGCGATCATCGTTCCTCCGCCTGTTGTCATCAGACCGCCGGAACAGTTTCCGGATGTATCGATCGTCGAATTCGAAATGGTTACTGTCGTCCCGGTGCCATAGCTGAAGACCGCGTTGGCATGAGTGCCGGCAGTCCGTACAGTGATATGATCCAGCTTCAGATCCGCGCTTTCTGACGCAAAAACAGCAGAATTTTCGCCGTAGAAATCTGCCTCATCACCGGATGAATTCCCGGTCTTCTCGATCGTGATCCCGGAATAAGACTCTGATTTGCCGGACACCTCGATGACATGCTCACCGTCCTGATCGTTTGTCATGACCTCAGAGTCTTCCTCTGTGGTTCCTGTATTGCCGACAGTTTCTGTTTCTTCCGGTGCTGACGCACTGCACGCTGTCAGCGACAGCGCTGTGAGTGCAGCCAGCCATATATTCACATGCTTGTTCATGTATTTTTCCTCCATACATCCATCATGTTAGGGAACGTTCGTGAAAAGAATGTGAATTTCCCCTGCTTTTTTTCCGAAAACCTGTTGCAATTTTGCAAAATCCATTCTATACTTTATTGCGTTAACGCTATAGTGCGCTAAAGCGTTAAAGAATTAGAAAGCAGGTTACGTTTATGGCTGTCAAAATTATTCTTCTAGCAGTATTCTTCTCCGTCATGGTAGCGATTGGCTTCATGTGCCGCAAAAACTCAACAGATGTTAACGGATTTGTCCTGGGCGGACGTTCTGTCGGACCCTGGATCTCTGCATTCGCTTACGGAACCTCATATTTCTCTGCAGTTATCTTTGTTGGTTACGCCGGACAGTTCGGCTGGAAATACGGTATCGCCTCCACATGGATCGGTATCGGCAACGCTCTTCTCGGTTCGCTTCTTGCCTGGGTCGTTCTGGGCAGACGCACGCGCATCATGACCCAGCACCTGGATTCCAGGACCATGCCGCAGTTCTTCGCGTCACGGTTCGCTTCCCCGGCGCTGAAGATCGCAGCTTCGATCATTACCTTCATCTTCCTGATCCCCTACACAGCTTCTCTGTACAACGGTCTGTCCAGACTGTTCGGAATGGCATTCAATATTGACTACTCGATCTGCGTCATCGTCATGGCTGTTCTGACCGGCATCTATGTCATCGCCGGCGGATACATGGCAACCGCGATCAACGACTTCATTCAGGGCATTATCATGCTGATCGGCATCGTCGCTGTTGTCGGCGCGGTCCTGAACAGCCAGGGCGGTTTCCTGGCAGCGCTGGACGGCATGGGAAAAGTTGTGGACGAAACGGTATCGACCACGCCCGGCGTCTTCGCTTCCTTCTTCGGACCGGATCCTCTCAACCTTCTCGGCGTCATTCTGTTAACGTCACTGGGAACCTGGGGGCTGCCGCAGATGGTTCAGAAGTTCTATGCCATCAAGAGTGAGAATTCCATCTCCACAGGTACGATCGTTTCCACATTCTTCGCAGTCATCGTTGCCGGCGGATGTTACTTCCTTGGCGGCTTCGGCAGACTGTTCTCCGCGAACATTGATATCGCAGCCAACGGCTTCGACTCGATCATCCCGGCAATGCTGTCCGGACTTCCTGATCTGCTCATCGCTGTCGTTGTCATTCTGGTCCTCTCTGCTTCCATGTCCACTCTGTCTTCACTGGTCCTGACTTCCAGTTCCACTCTGACCCTGGACCTTCTGAAAGACCACATCGTCAAAGACATGGATGAAAAGAAACAGCTGTTCATCATGCGTGTACTGATCGTTGTCTTCGTTGCCATCTCGGTCGTGATCGCGATCATTCAGTACAAATCCAACGTCACGTTCATCGCTCAGCTGATGGGTGTTTCCTGGGGCGCTCTGGCCGGTGCATTCCTGGCTCCGTTCCTGTATGGCCTGTACTGGAAGAAGACAACTCCGGCTGCCTGCTGGTGCAGCTTCATCTTCTCCACAGTTGTCATGCTGGCAAACATGATGATGAGAGCTTCTTTCCCGACACTTCTGCAGTCGCCGATCAATGCCGGTGCCTTCTGCATGATCGCAGGTCTCGTCCTGGTACCGCTGGTTTCCATGTTCACGCCAAAGACCGATCAGAAAGTCGTCGAAGAGAGCTTCGCATGCTAT
The DNA here is from genome assembly GCA_024680365.1 of Solobacterium sp. Lineage (GTDB taxonomy): Bacteria > Bacillota_I > Bacilli_A > Erysipelotrichales > Erysipelotrichaceae > Bulleidia. The sequence goes on along the minus strand of JAILCN010000145.1, from coordinate 2,031 downwards.
GACGAGAAAGTCCTGGTTGCCCAGAAGAACGCGCTCTCAGATGAATAACAGACCGATTGATTTCCACACCCATACATTTCCCGATAAGATCGCGGAAAAAGCACTCGCGTCACTCAGCGCCGCTTCGAAGACCCCTCCCTTCAGCGACGGCACAAATGACGGACTGCTTGTAAAAATGAATGAAGCAGGCATCGGACTTTCCGTGATCCTTCCGGTCGCCACATCACCAAAACAGGTCGAAAAGATCAACGATGCCGCAGCGCTGACAAATCAGCGATATGCCGGCTCCCTGCATTCCTTCGGATGCATGCATCCGCTGTATGAACACTGGCAGGATGAACTTGCCAGGATCAGAGATCTGGGGCTGCAGGGCATCAAGATCCACCCTGTCTATCAGGGAGTGGATATTGACGATCCTCTTTTCACCCGGATCCTGAAGCGGTGCAGAGAACTGGATCTGATCGTCATCACACATGCCGGACAGGACATCGGCTTTCCCGGAGAGATACGGTGTTCTCCAAAGATGATCCGGCATGCGATTGAAGAGACCGGCCCCTTCCGCTTCATCCTTGCCCACATGGGCGGCTGGCGGGACTGGCAGGATGTTCCGAAATATCTCAAAGACACGGATGTGTTCCTGGATACTTCTTTCTCCGGAGGAACATTAACACCCAATGATCCTTCCGAATGGAATGAAGAAGATCTGCATATGCTGGATCCGGAACAGTTCACAGACCTGATCAGAACATTTGGTTCCGACAGGATCGTGTTTGGAACGGACAGTCCCTGGAGCGATCAGAAAGCTTCTCTGGAATGGTTCCTGTCGCTGCCTCTTTCCAAAGAGGAACAGAACAGGATCCTGTATGAAAATGCTTCAATACTGCTGAAACAGGTGCTTCCTCTGTGAGTATTCACAGAGAAAAGCACCTTTTCACTTTCTCGAAATACTGAATCATGATTCCTGCCCGATGAATCTCAGAAAAACATGATAAAATTGTTTCGAATTCACAAATAAGAGGGAATAAGGGAGCGACATAATATGGAAGAGAAATTCTCACTGATTCCGCCGTATGAGGGAAGTGAAAACTATATCTTTATCAGCTACAGCCACAGAGATTCCAAGCGCATTTTTCCTCTGCTCAGGAGGATGACAGAAAGCGGATACCGCCTCTGGTACGATGAAGGGATCGATCCGGGAACCGAATGGCCGGAATCCATCGCAAAGCACCTTGCCGGCTGTAAGGTCTGCCTGGCATTCCTTTCCAACACTTCTGTCGAATCCACCAACTGCCGCAGAGAGATCAACTTCGCCCTTTCCCGCAACAAGGACTTCCTTTCCGTCGCCCTCGAACCTGTTCAGATGTCGCCGGGTATGGAAATGCAGATCTCCAGCTACCAGTCTCTGTTAAGCTACAAATACCCGAAATGGGAAGACTTTGAGGAGAAGCTGCTTTCCCTGGATATCCTGCAGTCCTGCCGCAATGTCATCGTTCACGAAGTGGAAGAACCGGAGGTCCCTGAAGAAGGATTCAAAGAGGAACCGGTACATGAAGCTGAGCAGGAGAAAAAGCCAAAGATCAGACCTGTTCCGAAAAAGAAGGAAGAGAAACCAGCAGCAGCGAAAAAGCCGCTTTCGATGATGAAAACCGCCCTGAAGATCGCTCTTGGCGTCATCGCGGCCCTTGTACTGCTTGTGGCTGTCATCCTCTTCAGACCATTTGAGAAAACTGTGAAGATCGACGGCAAAACGATCAAAAATGACTCACATATCACGATCAAAGACGCAGAGCTTTCCGCGAAAGAAGTACAGGATCTTGCGAAACTGAATAAATGCACGTCTCTGACATTAACCACCTGCCAGTTTGAGTCCGGTGCGTTCAGTCAGATCAGTGCAGGCAAACAGATTCAGACTTTATACCTCACCGGCTGTACCGGCATTGACAGTCTGACCGGTCTGAATGATCTTGAAAAACTATATACACTTGAGATCGAGAACTGCGGTATCACAGATGATCTGATGAATGGTGTTTC
>JAILCN010000117.1 GCA_024680365.1 Solobacterium sp. | reverse complement strand
AAGATATCCGTTCTGAAACGGGATGCGCTCATAATGAATACTGTCAGAATCTGCATAATACGCATCGAAATGTTCCATGCATTTTTCATACAGTGTTTTCTTGAGGCTGTTGCCCTGTGCGTCTTTCGCATTGCTCAGCGTATAGAACTGCGCTGCCCGGTAACAGAATGCTGCCTTCAGATGATCTCCCTGCTCTTCCGCTTCTTTTCCTGCTTCTGTAAACAGGCGGATCCATGCCGCAAAATCTGATGCTTTTCTGCCGATCTCCGTCAGTTCTTCCTTTTCCAGAACACCTGTTGAATAAAACCTGTTCAGCTGAAAATTCATGCCTGCATCCGGGCTGAATTCATAGAATCCTGTATTGAATTTCATATCATTTACCTCCGTCATAATTAGCAGAATACTGTTCTCTTAATTATTGTGACAGATGATTTCCGTGAAATCAAGATTAAGAGAATATCGTTCTGTTAATTATGTCATGCATCTGCCTTGCCATTTCTTCCGCGGTTCCTTACGATAGAACCATGAAACAGGCTGTGCGCAATCATACGATCGATCTTCTGAAGCTGCTGTTTTCCTTTGGCATCATTGCCATCCATCTGCATCTGTTTGATGAAAGTCCTCTGCTGTATTACAGTACGACCCAGTCGCTGCTGCGGATCGGGGTGCCCTTTTTCTTCATTGTTTCGGGTTATTATTTCGCCCCGAAAGCAGAAAACAGAGATGCTGCATACGGTTATGTGAAGCGGCTGATCCGCATCTATGTGACGTTTGAGGCAGTTGATCTGATCCTCAGCCTGTCTGTGAACCATTCCCTTCTGCAGAGTCCGCTGCTGATCCTGCAGAAAGTGCTGACCTGCGGCGTGAACGGGATCTACTGGTATCTGATCTCGCTGATCCTGACATGTTTTCTGCTCAGACCGCTCTGGGCAAAGAAGAAGACCGTCCTTCTGATCGGCATCGGTCTTATCCTGTATCTGCTTGCCATGACGGACGACAGCTATGCCGGCTTCTTTGCCGGGACCGCAGTCCGGAACTATGTGCATCTGCATACCCTGTTCTGGCGCTGGCCGCAGGCGGGTCTGGCTCAGTCTGTTCTGTATCTTTCCATCGGTGTTCTGATCCGTCAGAAACACATCAGGATCCCGCATGCAGGCATCTTCTTTCTCATCAGCCTTGTGTTCCTGATCGGCGAAGCGTTCTTCACCCAGACACACGGTGCGGCAGATGCGAACTGTTATCTGTCACTGCTGTTCGCAGCGCCTCTACTGTTTCTCTGGGCAGCCGAACACCCCGCGCTGATCCGGTGTCCGGATGCAGTCAGAGATCTTTGTCTCTATGTGTACATGATTCACATCTATGTCAATTATCTTACGTATCCCCTTCCCGGGATCCTGCGCTTTCCGGTATCCGCACTGCTTTCCGCACTCGCGTCACTGCTGCTGATCCGTCTGAGGAACAGGAGAAACACAAAGAAAAAAGACATATAATAGTAAAAAAGAAAGCAGGAGATCATCATGAAATTACAGGACATTCATATCCGTGATCCTTTCATCCTGAATGTGGAGGGAACATATTATCTTTACGGCACCAGAGGAAAAACATGCTGGGGCGAACAGGACGGCATTGACGGCTATGTCTCCGCCGATCTTGAAAACTGGGACGGTCCCTTTGAAGTCTTCCATAAACCGGAAGGATTCTGGGGCGACAGATGTTACTGGGCGCCGGAAGTACATGTATACAAAGGTGCTTACTACATGTTCGCGACTTTCAGCAATTCCGTGATCAACAAGAAAGGCACGCTCATTCTGAAAGCTGACACCCCTCTTGGACCGTATCAGATCCACAGTGAAGGCAAAGCAACGCCGGAAGAATGGAACTGTCTTGACGGTACATTCTACGTTTCAAAAGAAGGCATCCCGTATATGGTCTTCTGCCATGAATGGCTTGATCTGACCGATGGTGAAATGTGTTATGTGCAGCTCAGCGATGATCTGAAACGGGCTGTCTCTGAACCGGTCAGGATGTTCGCGGCGTCCGAAGGAAAGCCCTGGGTGCGCAGTGTGTATATGAAGGAGACCGGTGATTCCTATGTCACGGACGGACCCTTCCTTTACCGGAAGAAAAACGGTAAGCTGCTCATGTTATGGGCAAGCTATGGTGAAAAAGGCTACGTCGAAGCGATCGCCAGAAGCGACAGCGGCGAGATCGACGGACACTGGACCATTGACAGCGAACCTCTGTTTGATCACGACGGCGGCCACGGCATGATCTTCGCGGACAGAGACGGAAAAGAATATCTTGTCCTGCATCAGCCGAACGACACGCCGAATGAAAGACCGGTGCTGATCGAATGTGATCTTGATTCGCTCTGAAATGAGATGCCGCATTCTGCGGCTTTTTCTCTGCGGCCGGCAAAAACAGGTATAATGGACTTCGATGAACAAAACAGTACAGCAGAAAGAGATACATATCCCCGGCGCAGTGCGGACCGCAGAGCGGGTTTCTCTCAGTTCTCAGATCATCGCTTCCCTGCTGATCATTCTGGCCGGCACAGGCCTGGGCGTTCTTTCCAAATGGCTGGATATGACAGCGGTCAACGAGCTTCCCGGCTTCCTGCAGGCACTTGAGCCGGCGCAGTTTTTCAGCCGTTTTGCCGTATGGATCTTCGCAGGGATCGTGATCTCTGTATACAGCCGCACGCCTCTGCGGGCTTCCCTGAACGCTTTTCTTTTTTTCGCAGCGATGGTATCTGCCTATTATCTGTACTGTTATTTTTTCGCCGGTTTTTACCCGGCTGACTATGCGATGATCTGGTTCCGGGCGGTGCTGATCATCCCGTTTGCGGCATATGTATGCTGGTTCGCGAAAGGCAGAGGGATCAGCGCTGTTCTGATCTGTGCACTGATGAACGGCACCCTGCTGTCCCAGGCAGTACAGCTGTATCAGGGGCTCAGTATCAGGTATTTTCCCGATGTCATCCTGTGGCTGGCTTCCTTCCTCATTCTGCGCAGGCCGCTGCGGGAAGCTGCAGTGATCACTGCAGCAGGCGCAGTCATTGCCCTGCTTCTGCAGATCTTTCTGCCATACTGAAAAAGGAGGTTCCCATGAAAAAAGAGATCCGGACGATACCCGATGATTATTTTGAAAAGCCCTATCTGGTCATTGACCTCCTTCCCTTCCAGGTGCCTGCGGACAGCGAAGGACAATATTTTGCAGTAGAACAGTATTACCTGAAGACGGAACGTTTTGATGATATATGCAGACACAGAACAGATATTCTTCTGAAACTGAACTGCTATTATGATCTTGCCGTCTATGAAGAGGAACGCTGGATCTGCCTCTTTCCGGAAGAACTGGCACAGCGGATCATGGAACACCGGGAGGATCTGATGATCCTTGTGCCTTCGGCAGACTGTCTGATGCAGGTCAGCTGCGACAGCACGTATATCACTGTTTACAGCCCTTCTGAACGGCTTGCGTCACTGCTGGAAACACTGGCAAACGCGCACGGCATGTTCGTCTTTGATCCAGCACAGAAAAACCCCGGCTCAGCTCAGTGAACCGGAGTCTTTTTCTGTTCTGATCAGATCTTGTTGTCGCAGCCGAGGACATCGACGATCTTGTGTTTGACAAGTTCCTTGATGTTCGCTCTGGCCGGCTTCAGATAGGTACGCGGATCGAAGTCTGCCGGATGATCGTGGAAGTATTTGCGGATCGTTCCGGTCATCGCAAGACGCAGGTCGGAGTCGATGTTGATCTTGCAGACAGCCATGGAAGCTGCTTTTCTCAGCTGTTCCTCCGGAACACCGACAGCGTCCGGCATATTTCCGCCGTTTTCATTGATCATCTTTACATATTCCTGCGGAACGGATGAAGAACCGTGCAGAACGATCGGGAAACCAGGCAGACGTTTGGAAACTTCTTCCAGGATGTCGAAGCGGAGCGGCGGCGGGACAAGGATGCCCTCTTCATTTCTTGTGCACTGTTCCGGCTTGAATTTGTATGCACCGTGGCTTGTGCCGATGGCGATCGCAAGGGAATCGCAGCCGGTCCTTCTGACGAATTCTTCAACGTCTTCCGGACGTGTGTAGGAAGAATCCTCCGCAGCGACGCTGACTTCGTCTTCAACGCCGGCCAGTGTGCCGAGCTCAGCTTCAACGACGACGCCGTGTGCATGTGCGTATTCGACAACTTTTCTTGTGATCTCAATGTTCTCTTCAAACGGCTTCGAGGAAGCGTCGATCATGACAGATGTAAAACCATCGTCTATGCAGGATTTGCATGTTTCAAATGAATCGCCGTGGTCGAGATGCAGAACGATCGGCAGACCTGTTTCAATGACAGCTGCTTCGACGAGCTTGACCAGATACGTTCTGTTCGCGTACGCGCGGGCTCCTTTGGAAACCTGCAGGATCACCGGGGCATTGCATTCTTTCGCAGCTTCTGTGATACCCTGAATGATCTCCATGTTGTTTACGTTGAAAGCACCAATGGCGTAGCCGCCATTGTATGCCTTCTCAAACATTTCTTTTGATGTTACGAGCGGCATATACTATTATCTCCTTTTCATGATTTCTGATTTCATTATAGTCCTTTTTTTGAAATTGGAGAGATTTCTTCATTTCTTAAGAAACCAGCGAAACAATCCGTGCTAATATATCGGTTAGTGAGTGCTAAAAGATATGAAAAAGAAAAGAAACGCAAAACTGATTTATCTTGCTGTACTGCTTCTCGCTGCTGCAGCCGCGGTCGTATTCTTTCTGAATAAAGATACGATCGTCATTGATCTGAAAGGAAACGAAACGATTCATGTTGAATACGGCTCCGGACTGCCGGAAGCTGATATCAAAGCCTATAAGACCGGAACCCTGCTCCGCTTCCAAAAGAAAGAGATCGAAGTAAAAACTGAATCTGATGTGAAGCTGAATGAACCGGGCACCTATACGATCCGCTATACAGCTGAAACAGACGGAGTCAGAGAAGAGAAAACACAGACGGTGATCGTGGAAGACACAACGCCTCCGGTGATCACTCTGAAAACAGATCCCGAACACTACACACCGTTCAATCATCCGTATGAGGAAGAAGGATTCACCGCGGAAGATGTACGCGACGGCGATCTGAGCGCAAGCGTCGTCAGTGAAGAAAAAGACGGCGTCGTCTATTACACAGTAACGGATTCCAGCGGCAATACCGCAAAAGCGGAACGGACCATTGTCTATGATGACAGGACCCCTCCGGTGCTGACGCTTGACGGCGGTGCTCAGGTATTTGTCTACAACGGCGATCCGTTTGAAGACAAATACACAGCTGTTGATGACTGCGACGGCGACGTCACAGGCAAAGTCACTGTCAGCGGCCAGGCAGATACAAATACAAACGGTTCCTACACACTGACTTATACAGTCACAGACGCGCATGAAAATACCGCCACAGCAGAAAGAACTGTCGTTGTCAGAGCGCGTTCTCTGGAAAGCGAGATCAAGGATTTCTCGAAAGTCATTTATCTGACCTTCGATGACGGCCCCGGCCGCTACACCGCCCAGCTTCTGGACATTCTGAAAAAGTACGATGTCAAAGCTACCTTCTTCGTCACCGCCCAGTTCCCGAGATATCTCCCGCTCATCACAAGAGAAGACGCGGAAGGACACACCGTTGCGGTGCATACATTCAGCCATCGCTGGAAAGATGTCTACTCCAGCCCGGAGATCTACTGGGCAGACTTCGACAAGATGAACGAGCAGATCGAGAAGTACACCGGAAAACGTTCGAATATCTTCCGGTTCCCAGGCGGAAGCGCCAATACTGTTTCCAAGAAATACTGCAAGGGTGTCGTCAGTGCGGTTGCCCAGCAGGCAGCCCAGAAAGGCTACGTATACTATGACTGGAATATCATTTCCGGCGACTCCGGCAATACGGAGGATACAAACCAGATCTACCGCACTGTGATCACCCACATTGCTTCCAACACTGCCAAGGGACAGCCTTCCTGTGTCCTTCAGCATGACATCAAGGATTACTCTGTTGCCGCGGTAGAAGGCATTATCCAGTGGGGACTGCAGCACGGCTATACATTCCTGCCGTTAAGCGAAAACAGCCCGACCATGCACAGAACGATCGCAAACTGAAGAAGCGTATGATCCGCTTCTTCTTTTTTGTAAATGATACAATAACAGCGTCCGGATACGATTTTTCTGTTTTTTTCACGAAAGCTGTTGACCTTGGAGCTGCTTCATGGATTATGCTCCGGGTGAAAAGAGAGGAAGTCATTATGAAAATCAATGAAATTGAAAAGCAGCTGAAGCTGACAAAAGATAATATACGCTATTACGAATCTGAAGGTCTGCTTGAGGTAAAGCGCGATCAGAACGGCTATCGGAACTATTCTGAGGAAAATGTCGAAACGCTGAAAAAGATCATTGTCTTCCGGAAAGTCGGGATCCCGATCGCCGGGATCCGCAGACTTCTGCGCAATGAGATCACGCTGAATGAAGCGCTCAGTGAAACGATCGAAGATCTGAACCGTCAGATGGATGATCTTGCCGGAGCGATCCGCCTGTGTAAAAAGATGCAGGCTGACGGACTGAAGACAGACCAGTTTGATCCTGACATCTATCTGAATGAGATCAGTGAAATGGAACAGAAAGGAAACAGATTCGCGGAGCTTTCGAAGGATGTGCTGAATTACTCATCTGAACTGGTCCGTGATTCCTTCGGACATTTCCAGTTCTTCTTTCCGATCTTCAAGCCTCTGCTCCGGAAGCAGAAAAAGAAAGGATCCCCTCTTCTTGCGGTGATCTTCCTGATCCTTCTGATCCTTGTCGGCGGCAGTACCTGTCTGCAGGCATCCATGCGAAACAACATGGACGACCGTCCGTATTTCCTGATCGGCATGGCGACTTTCGCAGTGATCATCGTGATCTGGATCATTTTGAGAAATATCGTTTATTTCCTTTCACAACGGTCTGCAGAACGGGAGCGGCTGATCATGGTGACTGGATCCATCCTGAGTGCTCTTGTCTCTGTTCTGCTTCTCATTACGGCAGTCTTCCACTGGTCACACATCTGGATGTTCAGAGATTATACAGATCCGCCTGTCTTTCTGGATCCTCTGACCGATTCCGTACAGATCATGACAGACGAAGAAATGCCTTCTCCAGACAACGATTTCGAATACAAAGATTACTGCAATGAATATTATGTTACAGATCCGGCATATATTCAGAAGCTGCGCAGTCTGATCGGAACAAGCCGTCCGACCGGAAGATGGTCCCTGACTGAAAATGATCTTATGCTGTATAACGCAAAGAAACTGACCAGAAGCACAGACCCTTATCTGCAGATCTGCCTGGCCACGGAAGAAACAAACAGAACAACATTCTTCTATCTGTACAAAGATGAAGACCAGTGGCTCCTGGACGAGCCAAATTACGGTGTCTTTGAAGCATCCGATGCCCTTGTCTCACATGTCATGGATTACAAAAACCATACCGTGCTGCATGAAGGCATCATTGAGGGATATCGGAAAATCTTTGAATATGATCCGGCTGAGATCCATCACGATCCCCATTATGCGGATGACACATATGACCTGTACTGGTATCTGGAGCTTACTGACAGAGAGACTGGTGAAGATGTTACGCAGCAGTTCATCGAGAAATACCGCAGTGATTATGAAAACCAGAACTATTCCGTGATCCGCGAAGCACTGGAGTCTGTGAAAGAGAGCTGGCGTTATGAATATGTCCATCCGAAAAACAGTGACTGACATAAAACCCGTCTCATATGAGGCGGGTCTTTTTCTTCAGATAATATGTCAAAAGAGTCTCTTCGTCAGAATTTGTTGCCTGTTTTTATGACTAAGTGTCCTTTTGTATTACTTTGCGGCTTTCTTCAGCGCATCCTCAGCGGCTTCGACGATGCCCTTCTGGGTATAGGAAGCTGCTGTCACGAGGTCGATCTTTGCTGACTGCGCCTTGACGATCGCGTCCGTGATCTCTTCTCTGACCGGGTCCGCGTATGCCGGCGTCTCACTGTCGGAAACGACCTTGACAGAGAGGATCTCACTGTCGCTCACGGTTACTTCTACAACGATCTCGCCGTTCTTTCCGGTACCGCTGCCCTGATACGTGCCGGCGGTGTATTTTGAACCCTGAGGCTGTCCTGCGCAAGCGCTCAGCAGGAGCGCGCTGAAGAGGAATGCTGCTGTTTTTTTCATGATCTTTTGTCTCCTTTCCCGTATCATATTCCGTTTTTTCTTATACAGCAATAAAGTTTCTTTTTTACACTTTTTCATAGATATCAACATTTTCAGTCATACTGCTTACACAATTTTTTAAGTGTGCTATGAAACATATGCTGTAACTACAGCTGGAGGACAAAATGAATAAGTTATCAAAAATTACTCTGGCATCCCTTCTCACTCTTGGCATCGCGGGATGCTCATCTACAAAG
>JAILCN010000073.1 GCA_024680365.1 Solobacterium sp. | reverse complement strand
ATCATGATCGTTTCTTCCTGGGGAACCGCGGTATAGACTGCCGGTTCCGTTTTTTCATCCGCGTACACGAATGTGAATTCGATATTTGTACCGACGCCGATGTTTCCCTCTTTGTCCATTGCAATCAGCGACATCGGCTGCGCGTATCCGTTTCTCTCTTTCAGTTCCCTGTCGAGATCATTTACGGCTTTCTGCGCAGCTTCCATCGCGCTCATGCCAAGCTTCATCCAGAAGACTGCCGCATAGCTCAGCGCGCCTTTCATGATCTCCTCACCCATGCCGGTCGCCGCTGCTGATCCGTACTTGGAATCCGCATAGAAGCCGCTGCCGGGAACCGGTGTATCGCCGAGTCTTCCCTCTTCCTTCATGAACAGTCCGGAAGTCGACGTTGCGGCGCAAAGTGTGCCGTTCTGATCTTTTGTCAGGAAACAGACAGTATCATGTCCGTCATAGGCGCTTAACGCTTTCAGCCTGTCTTTTTCTTTCTGCCAGATCGCAATGGCTTCTTCCGTCAGGTTGTCGCGTTTTTCAAAGCCGTTTGTTTCGGCATAAAGCTCCGCGCCTTTGCCGACCAGGAAATTGTTGGCATCCCCTTTCATCAGGGATCTTGCGATGTGTATGGGAGAACGGAATCCTTCAATGGCTCCGACTGCTCCGAAGTGCAGCGTATCGCCGTCCATGAAGCCGCCGTCCAGGACAACTCTGCAGTTTTTATTGGGTCTGCCGCCGTAACCGACAGAATGGAATGACGGGTTGTCTTCGACATCGCTGACGCCTGCGCATGCCGCATCAGCTGCTGTTTCCCCTTTTTCAAGCATCCCTGCCGCAATGTTCACACCGTTTTCCGCCATTGCCCAGGTGCCGATCACTGCCCACTTCATCAGTGGCTGAAGGCGTCAGGCAGATCGTTTTCCAGCAGGATGGTATCCTTCGGTGTGCAGTGCTGATAAACGTACGCGAACGCTTCTTTGACAGTATTCATGACATGGACATTGTTCATGTCAAAGCCGGAAGCTTCCAGACCTTCCACGATCGGCTTTGTCTGGTTCTCACCAACAAGAATGACGATGTCAGCCTTGTCCTTCATCTTTTCGCCGAAGGCTTTGTTGTATTCCGCCTGTTTCTCGCCGAGATCGATCATGCCCGGCGTTACGATGACTCTGGTATTGGGCATCATGGAAAGGACTTCCAGCGCCATTGCCGAGCCGACCGGATTGGAATTGAACGCGTCGTCAATGAAGCGGTAGCCGTTGATGTTCCGCATTTCCAGTCTGTGCTCGACCTGCTTCATCTGCTTTGCGGCTCTCTGGATCACGTTCCAGGAGACGTTCAGATGTCTTGCGCAGGCGATCGCGGAAAGAATATTCAGGATGTTCAGCTCACCAAGAAGCTTTGTCTCAATGTGAACTCTTTCATCGCCGTGCACGACCGTAAACGAAGAGCCTGTCGGCGAATACACGATGTCTTCCGCGCGGTAATCCACATCCTTGCTGCGGATGCCGTAGGTCACGGTTTCCACATTGTTCTGCACCTTGTAATTCCGGATGAAGTCGTTGTCATAGTTGAGGATGCCGAATCCGTCAGAAGGCAGAAGTTCGATCATCTGCATCTTTTCATGGATGATGTTCTCCTGGGATCCGAATGTATTCAGATGCTGGGGACCGATGGATGTGACAAGACCGATCGAAGGATGGACGAAGTTCATCAGATATGTGATCTCGCCGACATGGTCCGCACCCATCTCACAGACAAATACCTTGTGGATCGGCTTCAGCATTTCCCGGATCGTTCTCGTGATGCCGAGCGGCGTATTGTAGCTGGCCGGCGTCATCAGGGAGTTGTACTGTTCCGACAGCATTGACTGCATGATATTCTTGGTGGATGTTTTTCCAAAACTTCCGGTGATGCCGATCCTGATCAGATCTTTGTGATCGGCCAGGATCTTTCTTGCTTCATTGATGTACCTCTGTCTGACCATCGCTTCCACCGGCATCGTGATCCAGGCCATCAGATAGATCAGCAGCCAGGGCAGCAGGAAGCTTCCTGCAGGCAGAAGGAACGCAAGATCAGACTTCAGAAAAACAAACAGGCACAGCGCTGCCAGCACAGCCATGACAGCGATCTGCCGCTTGACCCGGGCTGTGTATACCAGCGGTTTGATATAGTTCTTTTCGCTTTCAGCGCCCCAGAGATATGCGCCGTTAAGCGCCATCAGCACGCACAGGACGACGTCTCTGACAATGCCTTTCAGGAACAGTCCGCATACCGCCGCAATGACGCACAGGATCAGCGGCAGCGCAGCGGAAGCCGCATTGATCGCCCAGCTGCTTTTCATCCATTTGAAGTACCGCTTTACTTCATAGCGGTTCTGCTGGAACATATGCAGCGCCCGTTTGCACGGGATCAGCGCCGCCCACACAAACGCTGCGGCGAGAATCAGTTTCATTACCATACTTATTCATCCTCTTTCAGAAAGATATCCAGCACCGTGTTGAAGCGGGCTGCCTGATGCCAGTATGCCCAGTGGTCATCGCCTTCAAAGACTGCCAGACCGGCATCTGCCATTTCTTTTTCCATCTGCTGTCCCATCCATAATGGCGCGGCTTCATCAAATTCACCCCAGACAAGCAGGACCGGGCACTTCACGTCTTTGAGCACCGGGCTCAGATCGTCGTTGACGACTTTGACAAACGTTGCCCGCATCACGCCTTTCGCGTTGCGATAGTCTTCGGAGCCGCTGTTGTTCTGCAGCTCTTCCAGCTTCTTTGTCTGGCCGGTCACCTTCAGGAACCATTTGCCTGCCTTGTATGCCTTTGTCCGGATCTGATAGTCCAGGCCCCGCTTCGGACGGATCCCTGCTGCACCGGTCAGGCACATCTTGCGCACATTGTCCTGATGATCCGCAGCATAGCGGATCGCGACCCGGCAGCCGAACGAATGCCCGATCAGGATCGGATCCTTCAGCCCGAGCGCATTGATGAATTCCGCAAAGTACGCTTCATATTCGGGAACACCCCACGGCTCCGGCGGTTCTGCGGATTCCCCGAAACCGGGGAAGTCCAGACTGACGACATGAAAGCGGTCTTTGAAGTGATCAAAGATCGCCTGCATCATTTCTTTATTCTGGCCCCAGCCGTGCATCAGGACCATATCCCGGCCGGTTCCTTCTTCCATATACGCGGTCTTTACGCCGCTGATCTCTCTGTATTCTGTCATAACGCCTCTATTTTACAAAAAAACATGTGCTTCGTTAAGCGCAAAAAAGCGGGCCGCGGATCCTGATCACGCGGTTCCCGTTTTCTTTGTGCTGTTTTTCTTTTCTTCTTCTTTTCTGCGCCGGCGTTCCTTCTTCGGCAGATCCTTCCAGACCCGGAAGCAGACACCCTCGCTCAGATTCTCCGCAGTCACGCGGTAGCCGTACGTTGTACAGACTTTGTAGACGATGGAAAGGCCGAGACCAAACTGACCGTCCGTACCTTTTTCATAGGGACGGAAGATCTTTTCCGCTGCCTCATCGTCAATATGCGAACCGTCGTTGATCACACACAGTTCGCCGGGCTGCAGAGTGATCCTGACATAGGAGGAAGCATAGCGCAGGGCATTGTCGATCAGATTCTCGACAACGATGCGCCAGGGCTCCTCTTCACCATGGAAGCAGACGTCCTCATCCACTTCCGTCACAAAGCGGATCTCCGGACGGATGACCTTCAGGGACAGAAGAACTTTATCGATCACTTCCGACATATTCAGCTGATCCCCTTCTTCGCATGTATCCAGCAGGTATCCCATCTTGTTCAGAACGATCAGGCTGCGTACTTTCTTCTCCAGTCTGTCAGCGTGCTCGATGATGACATCGACTGATTTTTCCAGTGTTTCATACGGATAGATGCCGTCCTTGATCGCTTCGCCGTACGAGCGGATCGTTGCGATGGGCGTCTTGAGGTCATGCGAGATATTCTGGATCATCTCTTCCTTTTCCCGGTTCTGCCGTTCCAGTTCAGCTTCCATATCCGAAAGCGCGCTGGCAACTGCACCGATCTCATCATTCCGGTGGATGTTCAGCTTCGCGGATGAATCATCTTCCCGGATCTTGTCGATATACTCCTTGATCTTATTCAGCGGCCAGATCAGCGAAGTGACCCAGACAAGCAGAAGCGCAAAGAGGATCGTCACAAACAGGATATTGATGCCGACGACTTTGGAGAACAGTTCGTTCTGGAACTGCACACGCACGGAATCTTCCATCAGGGAGATCAGGAAGCGCCTGTCATTGAGCATTGTCATGATATACAGGTACGTGATCGGAACTCCGTCTTCCTTCTCCGCCTGCATCGTGTATCTGTATTCCTGCGGCGCTGAGCTTTCGATCTTGGCCTGGCGGCGGATCACATCTTTGAACGCATTTGAAAACTCCCCTTCGTTGATGAAATAGAAGCGGTCATATTTGGGATCGTAGATCGCGTCAATATTCTCGATATTGGCGTCATTCTGCGGGATCATGCCGGGATGCGAGTCAATGAATTTGACGATGCCCTGCTGGGAAGAATACAGCTGACTGTACATCTGGCTGTAGGTAAATTCATCGATCCGCGGGCCGAGGAACAGAAAAAAGAATCCTGCCAGACAGATCAGAAATATAAATATAATTGTGATCAGCTGCTGTGTCAGGGAAAGTTCCCTCAGCCACATTCTCAGTCTTTTCATCAGCCCAGCCTGTACCCGAATCCGTAAATGGTATGTATGGACAGATTCGGCATCTTTCTGCGCAGTCTGCGCAGCGTATCGTCAACGACTCTGTCGCTTCCGTAGTAATTGACTTCCCAGACCTTCTCCAGGATCGCTTCCCGCGGAAACGCAGTTCCCCGGTTGTTGACAAACAGCATCATCAGATCAAATTCTTTTGTCGTCAGTTCGATCGGAACATCCTTCTCTGTCACCGTTCTCTGCGTCTCGTCGATCACATAGCCGTCCACCGTGATCTTCTGACTTTCCTCCCGGTATGTTCTGCGCATGATGTTGTTGACGCGCAGCACGAGTTCCTTGGGCGAAAACGGTTTGGTGATATAGTCGTCGGATCCTTTTTCCAGACCGATGATCCGGTCGAATTCCTTGTCGCGGGCTGACATGAAGATGACCGGCACTTCCGGATCCACTGTCCGGATCGCTTCGATCAGATCAAAACCGCTCTTGTCGCCGAGCATGATGTCCAGGATCCACAGACTGACATCATCATCGGCAGTATGCGCATCCGCCTCATCAAAAGTCAGATAGGAATGTACTTCATATCCTTCCTTTTCAAGATATCTCTTGACCAGTTCATTCAGGTCTTTTTCATCTTCAACAATTCCAATTACTCTTTTCATAAATCAATTCTCCAGTCCTATTGTACCACAGAAAAAGCAGGGTTTCCCCTGCTAGTCATTGTTGGTATTCTGGTTTCCGCTGGAATCCGTATCCGTTGTTTCACCCAGTACATTGAGCGTGTAGGAAGCTTCATTGAGAATGTATTTTACCAGTCCGTCAGAGGGCTGATCGACATACAGCTTGAAGTCCTGCAGGCCCGGAACCGCGTCTTTCATATCGACATAGACGTTGATATTGGCAGCGCTGATCCGGTCAACGTTGGTCTGGGTGCCGGTGACGGTGACGCTGGTCGTCGTCTTGTTCTCCGGCTGGGAAGCCTTGTAGTTATTGATGTTGTTGCGGAAATTGATCGGCACGTTTTCAATGACGCGGCTGACCGATTCAGCGAGCGTGACATTGATCGTGATCTGGTTGATGTTTGAGCTGTTGACGCCGGCCGGCAGAACGATCGGCCGCAGCAGCGTGGAATCCTTGGTAATGGTCGCAGCACTCAGGGTGACCATGACTTTGTCGATCTCGCCCAGAACGCTTTCCGAACCATAGATCGTCACCGTCTGCTGATCCGCCGTAATACTGTCAATTGCCATGCCGTCAGGCACTTCGCCGCTGACCTGGATCTCGATCGGAACCGTCTTGTTCGGTGATGTGACCGGGACCTTGACATGGATCCGGTCCGGAACGATGTCCGCCTGGACCGGATAGCCGGACGCATCGTAAGCGATCAGTCTGGCATCCTGCTCAAATTCCGCCATCTGCCCGCTGACGTCGATCAGCGCCTTGACGAAGGCAATTGATGACAGCGTGTCTTTGGAGGCACGGACATTGACCTTGGTGTATTCAAACTGCGGAGTACCGACGCTGTAGATGTTTGCCATGCTGTCAAGATTGATGAAGTCCCATGACAGATCAAACTGCTGAGTCGTCTTTTTCTTAAGCGTCAGAACCGTAACGGAAGGATCGACAACGACGCTGACATTGTCGCCGAAGCCTTCGCCGGTAAATTTCACCTGGTGTGAGCCTTCTGTCAGGCCTTCCAGGTCCGCCACGATCACGCCGCCGGATGTCAGCGCATTGGTGACATTGGTCGCGTCGCCGATGATCTGGATATCGACTTTTTCCGGCATGCCGCTGAGTTCGAATGTATCGGTGTTATAGCGGGCGGTGACCGGCGCGCCGGTGATCGTCCGGGTATACTTCATGGAGTTTGTGTAGATGGAAGCCATCGTGTTGTAGTTGATCGCAACATACAGCAGAACGGCCAGCACGAGCGCTGTGATCTTTCCGTATTTGCGGTTGAACAGCGCCTTGTCGATCAGAGCGGAGAACCAGCGTACCGTACGGAAGACAACGTCTTCGAGCTGCTGATACGTATTCGCCATCTTCCTGGACTGGCGGGCGATCCGGTTGGCAAGTTCCGTCTTGTTCGTCTGGTCATCGCCTAACAGGTTTTTCTTCTCGTTGTCAGTCATTCGCTGCCTCCTTTCCGGCCGGCGGAATCGGAGGCCATGTTTTCCACCATATCAAACTGGTCTTTCAGTTCGCCGCTGAAGCCGACGAGCTCAGAGATATCCAGTTTTGTCGTATCAAACTGTTTTTCTTCCTCAAGAACAGGTTCGATCTCAATTGCCGGCGCCATTTCAGGTTCTTCCTGACGCTTCAGACGCTTCCTGCTGGCTTCTCTGGCTGCCTTCACCTGTTCCGCTGTCATTCTCGCTTCTTTTTCCGCAGGTGCTTCTTCCTTCATCGGCACGGCTTTCTTTTTGTGAGGGAGCTTGATCTTCGCTGCCCTTGCTTCTTCATCAGCTTCCGCAAAACTGCTGGCTTCCGGCGTCTCTTCCGGATCCGTGCGGGCAGGCGTTACCTCTTCGGCTTCGATCTTGACCGGCGCCGCAGCTTCCTGACGTCTCAGCGCCAGCTTGCCGAATACTTTTTTCTTCTTTTCTGCCGGATGGACATTTTCCTCATCGTCAATGATGAGATTTTCCTGTTTCACGCCGGCGGTTCTGACTTCGGTGATCTCGCCGCAGATCACTCTGAGCAGATAGTTGCGCAGCTCATTGCGGCTGACTGGATAGAGCTTGCCGCTTTCCGCGATGGATACAGCTCCAGTCTCTTCTGAAACGACGATCGTCACCGCATCGGAGATCTCGCTGATACCGATGGCAGCTCTGTGTCTTGCGCCGTAGCGGGACGGCAGATCCAGATTGGTCGGCGGGAAATACGCCGAAGCACAGGCGATCTTGTCGCCCTGAATGATCACCGCTCCGTCATGGAGAGGCGTTGTCGTCACAAAGATCGATGTCAGAAGCTCAGCGGTCACATCCGAGTTCATTCTTGTTCCCGTCGCTACGAAATCTTCAAGGGAATGCGACTGCTCGATGGAGATCAGGGCACCGGTCTGGTTCTTGCTTAAGATCATGACTGCCGTCACGATATTGTCGACCAGGTTTTCCTTTTCGCCGCCGGTCAGCGTTGTAATTCTTGAAAATACATTCGATTTTCCGATTCGTTCCAGAATCGAGCGGATCTCGGGGTGGAAGATGATGATAACCGCAAGAAAACCCCAGTTCACAAACATATCCATCAGATATTCAAGCGTCTTCAGACCGAGCATCTTGGCCAGCGCGTCAATGACGACGACCAGAATGATCCCCTTAAAGATCTGGATCGTTCTTGAATTGTTTCTGACCAGTCTCAGGATGTAATAAATGACCAGCCAGATAATGAATATATCCAGGAACATGACGGTAATAGTCCTGATGTTTTCAAATGTCAGATTCAGGATAATCACACTCCCTTCCTGCAAACGTTCATATTATAGCATAGGTATCTGTTCTTCTGACGATGGTTTCTCTGCCGCGTACATCTGGGCGATGATGCTTTCTGCCATTTCCAGCTGATACGGATGAGACAGCTGTTCCTGATCGGAATCAAAGCGGATCACGTCGTTGACGAACCACGGCTTCGCTTTTTTCGATCCGCTGATCATCCAGATCTTCGGCAGCGCCAGATGCTTCTCTCTGATCCGGAAGTCCTGGTACTCGAAATACGAGCCGGTGTAGGAGAAGATGATGATCAGCTCATCTTTCCCCGCTTCCAGGATCTGCCTGATCTGATCGGAATAGGCAACGGACGTGCGCACCTGCCTGCCCAGCATCAACATGTCTGCCTGCAGGTTGATGGCTGCGGACTCCGCCTTCAGCATTCCGTATGCGGAGATCTTTTTATATGCCCGCATGTCAGCGCACAGGGCCTGTACCTTGTTCAGATCAAGCGAGGCCTGTACCTTCCGCAGCGCTTTGACCAGTTCGTCTGTCCAGCGGTCCACCGCAGCCCTGCCGTCTTCCTGTACGGTCTCGAACCGGTAGCTGGTGCCTTCCAGCAGCCGCCGCAGCTCGGAAAAATCCCGGAAGCCGACATCCCGGCAGAAACGCGAAATGGAGCCAGTGCCGACATGGCACCGCTCCGCGAGTTCCTGGATCCCGATCGTCCTGATCTCTTCCCGGTGGGAAAGGATATACTCTGCGATCTGGCTGTTGGTTGTCTGGGTTTTTTCCGCGGCCAGCGTGCTCAGCAGCACGACCGGCAGTTTTTCGTAGATCATAGGATACCTTAACAATAGGATATCACGGATCTGCTGTTTTCAGAATTCTTTCATTTCCCGCCGGCTTCGGCGTACAGAAGACGTGCTTTGATCTCAGAAGGATCGATGCCGAGTGCTTCCATGATCTTAAACGCGAAGGGATACGGGGTTGCCGGGCCCTGGGATGTCACGACGTTCTGATCATATACAGTGACCTCATGAACAAATTCAGAAACGCTCTTCAGCTTCTCTTCATAACCTGTATAGCCGGTCGCTCTTTTCCCCGCAAGAACACCTGCGGCTTCCAGCACCGTCGTGCCCGAGCACATGCCGGCGATCAGCTTTCCGTTCTCATTGAACCATTTCAGCGTTTCCATAAACGCCTCGTCCGCGATGAATTCTGCAGCGCATGTTCTGCCGCCGGGAACGATGATGACATCCGCGTTTTTTACTTCTTCGGAGAATCTGCGGTCGCTCTTCACGCGGATCTTCTGCATGCCTGTCACAAATTCATCATCCTGGAAGCGGTATGTATATGTTTCAATGCCTGCTCTTCTGAGCAGATCTGTGATCTGCATGGTCTCACTTTCTTCAAAACCGTCGATCATCATGACTGCAGCTGTCTTTGTCATACTCATCCTTCCTCCTTCACGTCAAACGCGTTGTAATACACCATTCTCTTTTTGACTGTTTCACTGCCGCCGCCAAGAATGTCCACCAGCCGGTAAGCGAATGCCCAGGCCAGCGCCGGACCTTTGCCGGTAATGATATTTCCATCCTGTACCGTAACATCATCTGTTCTGTTTCCGCTGCGGATCTGCTCCGCGACAGTCGGATAACAGGTGAATGTCTTTCCTTCCAGAAGGCCTGCCTGATCCAGAACTTCCGGTGCCGCGCACAGCGCCGCAATGTACTTTCCTGCCCTGTTCATTTCCTGCAGGGATGTTCTGAGGCTTTCGCTGGCTGCCATCGCGTCGGTTCCTTCATAGCCGCCGGGAAGAATGACCATGTCATAGTCCTTCAGATTTTCATCCAGGACATGATCGCACCGCATCGTGATCTGATGCGCTCCGGTAATGTCCTCTGCGTTGAGACCTATCATATTGCAGGTGATCTCTGCCCTGCGGAAAATATCGACGATCGTCAGTGCTTCACCCTCTTCACATCCGGGTGCGATGATTACTGCTGCTTTCATTTATACGGATCCTCCTGTTCTGCATGCACATCATACTGTCTTCCGCACACCATACAAAGCGTTTTCCAGAAACTGGAAAAACATGTACAGAAGCGGATCTGTACATTATAAAAAAGAGCGGGAGGTGCGTTATGCAGGAAAAACTGACAAAAGGATCACAGACGTATCTGGCCGCCCTGATCCTGACGCTGACCGGCGGCTATCTGGACGCGTATACGTATTATGCAAGAGGCGGCGTTTTTGCCAATGCCCAGACCGGCAACATCATCAAGCTCGGTCTGCGGATGGCAGAAGGAAAAATCAGCGCCTGCATGAACTATCTGATTCCGATCTGCGCCTTCGCACTTGGCGTGACTGCTGTACTTGTCATTGAATCTGTTTTCCGCCGGTTCTCCATCCGCTATATCCGCAGGATGGTGATCGTGGCAGAGATCATCGCATTCGCGGCAGCCGCCTTTGTTCCGCAGACAGAAGAGACCAATATCATTGCCAATACACTGGTCTCCTTCGGCTGCGCGATGCAGATGGAAGCCTTCCGGTCCTTCGGCGGCGAAGTGATCGCGACGACCGTCTCGACTGGCAACCTGCGCAAAGGCATCGAATATCTGTACAAAGCCTTCACCCGGAAAAAAGCAGAAGATCTCTCTTCTGCTCTGCGCTGCATCGTGATCGTATTTGTCTTTATCGGCGGCGTGTTCCTCGGCGCTGTTCTGACACCTCATCTGTCCGCTCTCTCGATCCTCGTGCCCTGTGCCCTGCTCGCTGTTCTGCTGGTGATCATTACGATCCGCTACCGGCAGATCCTCCGCGCAGAAAACACACAATGATCTCATAACACTCACGAAGCTGACCTGCAGCTTCGTTTTCTTTCAGATCCACTCTGGAGATGATCTTTTCAATATAGCCGTTTTCCAGAATGTCCTTCTTTGTAACATCAAAATTCAGATCGAAGACAAATGCCAGAATGCACATCATGTAATCCAGCGGTGTCTTCCGGTCATAGATATTCACGCACTCGTTCCGGCGGAAGGCGGCCATGACAGCTTCTGAAATATGCGATTCATTGATCTCAGCTATGGAGCCGATGCGGTTGGGAAAGATCTCTTCGATCGGTTCTTCCGCTTTCACCCGGAAGTTGTCCAGCTTGTCAGCGTCGCGGATCAGCCTTGCGTGTCTGTCCTGCTCCTCTGACAGACCGTCCGGAACATTCAGCTTATTGTGCAGGCGGACCGCGCATTCGATGATATCGTCATACGCGTCTGTCTCAATAAAGTCACGGATCATTCCCTTCCCAAACAGCAGATCCGCTCCCTGTTCCGCATGGTCATACCGTTCGTTGTCCAGCCGCCCTGTGTCGCTGATCTCGGTAAATCTGCCGATGTCATGCAGAAGCCCGATGAGCATGGCCAGGCGGACATCTTCTTCGCTCATGCCGCTTTCTTCTGCGATCTTGCGGGCATTTCTGACGACATGGTATGTATGCACCACCTTGAGACGGAAGCCTGGTTTATCTCTGTCTTCAAAAGAATCCAGAAACCGGTTCATCGCGTTCCGGGCATGAACCATGTCAATTGTATTCTTCATTCGAAAAATCCTCCATTTCTGAAGGATTTCTGTTTACCAGAGAATGTCCGGATAGACACCGGCGTCTTTCATTTCCTGGATCTTTGCGACGACATCCGGTTTGTCTTCCTTGTAGGTCACGCCGAACCAGCGGTCTTTGCTGGAAAGCACTTTGACCTTGCAGGTGCCGTCTTTGACCATTTCACCGACAGTTGTCGGAAGCAGGGATTCACACTTCAGCGGGTTCTCAACGACGCCTTTGCGGATATCCTTCTCAAACAGCGGTTTTGCTTCTTCGAAGATCTTCGGTGTGAAGCCCCAGAAGTTCATGGATACGACTGTATCGTCAGCGAGCACCTTTTCTTCGCCGTTGATCTCACAGACTGCTTTGCCGTCTTTTTTGGAGATCTGCTGTACTTCAACAATGTGCTTCAGCCAGCCCTCTTCATCTTTTTCGCAGACGCCTCTGGTGACAGTTCCGTTTTCAGAGAGCGTATTGCCGCACAGATAGCCGACCATTGCGTATTCATCATCTTTGATCTCATTGCTCAGATAGTTGTAGATGACCTTATAGGCATCCTTGCCGTAGAAGTCATCCGCGTTCAGGATCGCGAACGGGCTGTCGATCAGATCACGGCAGGCAAGCAGCGCATGCGTCGTTCCCCATGGCTTCTGTCTTCCTTCGGGAATCTCGATCCCTTCCGGAATGTCATTCATGTCCTGATAGGCAAACGCAACTTCCATCTTGCCTTCGATCTTGTCCGTCAGTGCCTTGCGGAATACTTCTTCATGTTCTTTGCGGATGATCAGAACGACCTTTTCAAATCCTGCTTCTTTTGCGTCATAGATTGAGAATTCGATAATCGGTTCGCCATGGCTGCCGACACCGTCGATCTGCTTCATTCCGCCGTAGCGGCTGCCCATTCCGGCCGCGAGAATCACCAGTACAGGTTTGTTCATATGATATTTGCTCCTTTCAAAAAATACTAAGTCCGCTGTCATTATATCATTCATTCTGCTAGAATGACTGCGGTGATTGAAATGAAACATGTGATTCTTGCCAGCCAGTCCCCGCGCCGGAAGGAACTGCTGGAAAAATGCATCCGGAATTTTGCGGTCTGTCCCGCTGACATCGACGAGACGCTCGATCCTGACCTGCCTGCCGCGGAAGCGGTCAGACAGCTTTCCGTGCGCAAAGCGGAAGCGGTCCTGCGCACACACCCGGAGGCTGTCGTGATCGGCAGCGATACGGTCGTTGCTGCAGACGGCGTGATCCTCGGCAAACCTGCTGACCGCTCAGACGCGGAACGGATGCTGAAGATGCTGTCGGGAAAGACCCACCAGGTGATCACGGGCCTTTGCATCATGAGCACCCGGAAAGTGTTCAGCGACGTCAGCTGCGCCAATGTGACGTTCGCTGCCTTAAGCGAGGATGAGATCGAAAGCTATATCATGTCAGGCGAACCGATGGACAAAGCCGGATCCTACGCGATCCAGGGTGAAGCCGGCAGATTCATCACTTGCATCAGCGGGGATTATTACACGATCGTCGGCCTGCCTCTGAACATGGCATACGAAGAACTGAAGAAGATCGAAGAATATTGATTTCTCTGCAGGATTTGGTATGATATATGCGCGCGCCGCTTTAGTATAGTGGTAATACGCATCCATGGTAAGGATGAGCGGGCAGTTCAATTCTGCCAAGCGGCACCATGTCAAAGCTCTGGAAACAGGGCTTTTTCATTTCCATACGGGCATGCATATGTTCTTTCAGAAAAGGGAATTTGCTATAATGAGACCGGAGAAAAACAATGGAGCTGAACCTGAAATACGAAAAAAACGAACTGTTTGATCCGCATGTGCTGACACCGCACAGCGAATTGAATGCCGGGATCTATCAGGAAGTGGATGCTCTGCTGGGCAGATCGGACAACACCGTCTTCACGCTGTGCATCTATTCAGAACCGCTGAGTGACATCCTGAAGGAAAAGATCCGGGAAGTCTACCGCGAGCATTACAGCGATGAGCTGAAAGCACTGCGCCGCGACATGATCAGAGTCTATGTCAGAGCAGCCATGCTGCTGACGCTTTCCCTGACCCTGCTGTTCATCTCCATCTCGCTGACAAAACAGAATGACAAGGGCATCGTCCTCCTTGTCGTCACCAACTTCGGTGCGTATTTCCTCTGGGAAGTCGGCAATACATGGTTCCGCTGGGTCGATCTGCAGAGGACCAGAAGCCGGCTGCTGACCGCCAAAAAAGCAACGGTGACATTCGCTGAATACCGCAAAAAGAAAACGGTCTGATTTCGTCAGACCGCTTTTTTCAGCCAAGGGTATAGCCTGTTACTTCTTTTACTTTCTCAAAATATCTGTTTCTGATCCTGTCAAACAGTTCCCGGTCTTTCATTCCGACCGGTTTTCCGTCGATCGTATCAGCCGGCATCATCAGCTTGGATGTGCTCAGCACCATGATCTCGTCCGCGTCCATGACTTCCTGCATTGTGACAGGACGGGATTCTGCCGGAATGCCCAGTTCCTCACAGATCTCGTATACATGTTTTCTGGAGATGGACGGAAGGATCAGATTGTTCAGGACCGGAGCGATCACATGTCCGTCCTTGATGATGGCCAGTGCGCTGTGGGCGCATTCCATCAGCTGATCTCCGCGGTGGAACACAGCTTCCTGACAGCCGGCTTCTTCTGCCCGCTGGGCTGCCATCACATTCGGGATCAGATTCAGCGATTTGATATTGCAGTGCTGGAAACGGGTATCTTCAACCGTGACCAGCTTCAGCGGCTTATTCCAGTCCGGTGTCTTCAGCGGGCTGACCGTGATCAGCAGCGTGGAAGGTTCGCCTTCCTTCGGGAAGATATGATTCCTTGCGCAGTTTCCTCTGCTTGTCTGCCAGTAGACAGCCGCACCGTCTTTGATCTCAGAAGCGTCCAGACATTTCTGCAGCTCTTTTCTGAGCTCTTCCCGGGAACAGCGGGGATGAATCTCCATCATCTTCATGGAATTGTAAAAACGGTCGATATGATCCTCTGTCCCATACATGATCCCATTGTATGCAAAGATAAAATCATATACGCCGTCGCCGAAATACATCGCTCTGTCCTGCATGGGGATCATGACAGATTCCACTGGTCCCATCACACCGTTATAATATCCGATCTTCATACTCTTATCCTCTTTTCATCCTGTATAGTATTGTACCATTCCTGAGCCTGCTGAAAGCAGTTTTATTTTCTCCATGATATGATTATTCCGTAAAAGGAGTCACCTCATGGAGATCACAAAAGAAATACTGGAAGCGATCCTGAACGCTTACCCCTACGAGGTCGTTTTCTGCGACCGCACCCACACTATCCGCTACATGAACAAGACTGCGGTAAAGAGATATACTGGCCGCGTTTCGATCGGTGCGTCCCTGTTCAACTGCCACAATGAAGGCTCAAGAGGAAAGATCGAAGCTTTCCTGCAGCGCGCTGATGAAGGCGAAGACGAGATGTTTGAGCTCTGCAACAGAAAAACCGGTGAGCGGGAATTCTTTGTTCCGGTCAGAAACAGCGAAGGCACCGTCATCGGTTATTTTGAGCGTCATGAAGTCCCGTGGTCAGCAGATGAAGTCTCGGAGCCGGTCGGTGATTACTGGCTGCGCAGGACCGGTCTTGTCTAACGTTTCTTTCTGCTGAAGAGCTTTTTCAGAAGCCAGATCACCAGGATCAGACCAAGCAGCGGCGGCAGCGCGATCATGGCAAGGATCAGCCAGCCGGTAGCCGCACGATTGTTCTTCGGATCTGCTTCCGCGCACAGCTTAAACTCCAGTTCCCCTTTGGGAAGCGAATCATAATGCAGTTTGTACACACTGTCTGCTTTTTCGAAAGCAGGCTTTTTTGATATCATCTCGAAATCTGTTTCCACCGTAATATCCAGACTGCCGAACGACTTCCAGGTCGAAGCAGGAGAAAGCAGATATGTATAGGTATAGACCGGAGAAGACCAGGAATGATCCTGATCAGGATAGATCGGCGCCGTGACCGAATTGACCACCGTCTGTCCGGGATCCAGATGCAGGCTGTATTCATACCAGCGCATCAGGGAGCTGTCGATATCCCCTTTGTCTTTGAAGATAAAACCGTGGTTGTCCCAGCGGTTCAGGAAAGCAATGACACAGTTATACCATTCCGTCTCCGGCATGACTGCCGCGAAAGAATCCGGACTGACAAGACGTTTTGCGTATGTCCCAAGATCCGTTGTTTCATCTTCCAGTCTGACAGCCTTCCCTTCCACGGGGTGATTGTCATAGTCATAGAATCCCCACTCAGGAAGGTCCGAGGGAACCGTGCCGAATACGACCGCTTCCAGGATCCCGCCTTTTTTCGCAAACAGATCAACTCTTGTCTCGGTCTGATCCTGACGGATCCCGCACTCTTCCGGAAACAGATATCTGGTATGATCCCGGTCCGGCTTGAATGTCATTCCGGCATAGAGCACCAGACCGCCCTTATCCTCCAGTTCCTCCACGCGCCAGCGCAGGATATGCACCGGCAGATCCGGTCTGTAGAAAGGATCGCTGATGAATGTGTCAGACAGTCTGGCAAGATCTGTTCCGACGCTGAATTCATCTGGTGTATAGGTATAGCGCGTGATGCAGGGGATCTCTTTCCCGTCCGCAGTGATCCTGTATTTTTCTTCCGGGATCAGACTGCCGCCTTCGTAAATATATTCCGGCGGTGTTCCAAACGGAAACACAAGACGGGCGTCGACCGCAAAGGATTCCGGATTGCGGAATGTATAGGAAGCTGTGACAGACGCGTCATAGGAACGCACTTCTTCCCGGCTGACATAATGATCTTTGGGAAAAGAGGCAATATGAAATGTCAGATCTTCGTGATCTACGACGAGCGGACAGTCTTCATCCAGCGTTTCTGTTCCTCTTCCGTCACTGCCGTACCACCAGTATTTGGCGGAATTGGCATGGACAGGAATGCACATCACAAAAGCCAGCAGAAGAGTCCAGAAACATGCGAGGATCCTTTTCATCTCACTTTCTCCTTTCAGATACAGGGGTCTGTTACTGGGAATTCTGTTCCTTGATCAGATCATAGATGATCTTCATTCCCTTGTAGGCAATATCCGGGTCATAGGCATTGATCGCATCAGTCTCCTTCGCGATCACTTTGCCGAGTCCGCCGGTCGCGAAGACCAGGGCGTCCGGATCGTTCAGTTCTTTTTTCATTGTCTTGATGACATATTCAACAGCGCCGATATAGCCGTACACTGCGCCTGCCTGCATGCCGTTCACCGTGTTTCTGCCAAGTACCGAGCATGGTTTGGCGATCTCGATCTCCGGCAGCTTGGCCGCGCTGCCGGTCAGGGCGTGCAGGGAAATGCCCAGTCCCGGCATGATCGTGACGTATTTGAATACGCCGTTTCCGTCAATATAGTCAAAGGTCGTGGCAGTGCCGAAGTCGACAACGATCGCCGAACGGTGATAGGTATGCCATGCCCAGGTCGTATTGACGATCCTGTCAGCACCGACGGTCGAAGGATGTTCCATGCCGAGCGTGATGCCGGTATCGAGCAGTCCGCTGACAATGATCGGCTTTCTCTTCAGATACTTGATGATCGCAGCAGTCAGGGAATACATCAGCTTCGGCACAACGGACGAAATGATGACATCTTCGATATCCTCCGGGCTGATGCCGGCCTGATTCATGAAGGTCATAATGAAGAAGCCGTATTCATCGCTGGTTCTTGTTGTCTGCGTCATCAGACGGTATCTGCCGATGGTTTCATTGCCTTTCATCAGGCCGAGAGCGATATTGGTGTTTCCTACATCAACTGTCAGTAACATTTCATACCCTTCCTTTCGCACAGAAACGCAGAATTTCTTCTGCTGTATCATCTTTCGACAGCAGGCCGAGCCGGTTCTGTCCGTCTTTCGAAATGATCGTGACGGAGTTGGTGTCTACCGCGAAGCCTGCGCCTTTCTCATTGATGCTGTTGGCAATAATGAAATCCGCGTTCTTTTTCACAAGCTTTTCTTCCGCGTTGGCGATCAGGTCTTCGGTCTCCATCGCAAAGCCGATCAGCAGCTGACCGTCTTTCTTCTCTCTGCCAAGAGACGCCAGGATGTCTGTTGTCCGCTTCAGCGGGATCACGAACTCGCCTTCCTTCTTCTTGATCTTGTTTTCCGCTACGGTCTGCGGGGTGTAGTCCGCGACCGCCGCCGCCATGATGATCATGTCCATTTCATCACTGAGCGAAAGCACAGCTTCTGCCATTTCCGCCGCGCTGGTGATATTGATCCTGGTAACGCCAACCGGCGTATCCAGATTTGTCTTTCCGGAAACCAGGGTCACTTTCGCACCGCGGTTGCGGGCTGCTCTGGCCAGGGAATAGCCCATCTTGCCGGATGAATGATTGGTGATATAGCGGACCGGATCGATCGCTTCAGATGTCGGTCCGGCTGAGATCAGAACATTCTTTCCTTCCAGATATCTGTCTGTTTCAATGACAGCGGAAAGCGCGTCTTCGATGACGTCCGCCTCCGGCATTCTTCCCTTTCCGATATCGCCGCAGGCAAGATAGCCTTCCGCGGAATCGAGAATATGCATGCCGTATCTGCGGCATTTTTCAATATTGTCCTGTGTTGCCGGGTTTTCCAGCATATGCGTATTCATTGCCGGAACGACAAGCTTGGGGCAGGTCGCTGCCAGGAACGTTGCCGTCAGCATGTCATCCGCGATGCCATTGGCAATTTTGGCGATGATGTTGGCAGTTGCCGGTGCGATCACAAAGGCGTCTGCTTTGGATGCCAGCGCGATATGGTGCACTTCCGGCTGTTCATCAAGCGAGAAGATATCCGTGATCACTCTGTTTTTGCTTAAGGTCTGAAAAGTCAGCGGAGTGACAAACTGTTCCGCTTCCTTTGTCATCAGCACATGCACATCATTCCCTTTTTTGGCAAGAGATGAAACCAGCTGATTGATCTTGTACGCCGCGATGCCGCCGCTGACGCCGATCAGAATACATTTATTTTCCATATATGAGTTCCTCTGATAATAATTTTATCATGCGATATTTATGAATAAATGGTTATTTCTGATAAGATTTCTACAGGAGTGATAAGAAAATGACAAATCATGAAAAAATACTGGTAATATCCGATATCCACGGTGCTTTATGCGGCGCTTCCCTGATGGAAGAAGCGCTCCGTGTGCAGGAAGCGCAGAAGATCCTGTGCCTCGGCGATATTCTCTACCACGGTCCGCGCAACGATGTGCCGGAAGACTATGCGCCGAAAAAGGTGATCGGGATCATGAACAGGTACAAAGACATCATCATCGCAGTGCGGGGAAACTGCGAAGCGGAAGTCGATCAGATGGTGCTGGAATTCCCCTGCATGGCTGATGCCAACATGCTGTATCTGTTTGGGAAAAAAGTCTGCATGAGTCACGGCCACATCTACAGTCCCGCAAATATTCCTTCCTGCGATGTATTCCTGTACGGGCATACGCATCTGCCTGCCGCGGAAAAGCAGAACGGGATCGTGATCGGCAATCCCGGATCCGCCTCGCTGCCGAAGAACGGTCATCCCCGCTCCTACGGCATTCTGGATGAAAACGGCTTCCGCGTGATGACCTCCGATCATCAGGAATACATGCGTGTCAGCTACTGAAAAAACCGGCTTACTGGCCGGTTTCGTTATTTCCTTCCTGATAGACTGCCCACTTGCCGTTGTTGGGGACCCAGTGTTCCTTACTGACGCGGTACCATGTGTATCCCTGGCCTTCCTTTGTCTCATACACCTGATAGACAGCGCCTTTGCGGCACATGCCCGCTTTGCTGGCGGAGGTGGAGGCAGACGAGCGGATCGTCAGGGATGAGGCACTGACAGTCAGCGTACCGATCGGTTCTCCTTCATCCGCAAAGCATGTGGATACCGTCAGGAACTGATCGGTGTCGAGCGCTCTGCGCAGATTCAGGATCCCCCATTTGTTGTTGTACTTCACCCAGGTCTTGCCGTCGTAAACAGGCAGCGCGTCGTCAAAGAGGAAGTCGCTGACTTCTTCGCCTTTTTCGTTGATGAAGCCCCATTTGCCATAGCGGGCAACCGGAGCCAGTCCGTCCTCGAAATACTTCGCGTCGTTATAGGTCAGGCCGACCTGACCGGCACCGACTTTGATAAACGTTGCCTCATTGGCCTGGGCGATCACATAGAAGCCGTTGATAAAGGAATTCTTCCGGTATGTTCCTCTGCCGCCGGCCAGATTGCCGATGATCTTTCCGTCCGCTTCGCAGAGAACATATTTTTCTGTATAGAACATCGGATCCACGACAGGAACGATCATTCTGCCGCTCATCGCCGGTCCGGTGTACTTTTCGAAATCATATTCATACGTCAGGTCCCCTTCGCTGTCCTTCAGCGGGATGACGATGCCGAATACCTTGTCCTTAACGGCAAAGTATGCGTATGTGTTGTTTTTATAAGGATCATAGGTGTACTCGCTGAGCGGGAACTGCTCCGTCGTCTTGAAATCATTCGCAAAGACAGATGCGGTCCCTTTCGTGGTATTGACGGAACCGAACACATGACGCACATTGCCATTGCTCTCAACGCGTCCGGCGCTGATGCCTGCCGCAAAAGGCGTGGAATGCACGTTGACGCTGAGCGGATAGATCTCCGTTCCGGTATAGTCGGCAATGCCCTGGCTTGTTCCGTTTGATATGATCACGGAATCCGGCGTATAGCCGGCTCCGTTCCAGATCTGGGCATAGCCTTTTCTGTCCACATCCGCGATCACCGGGATCTTGCCGTGGGAAGCGGTATCCACACGGACTTCCGTCTGGAAGTACGGTTCGGGGATCTTCACCGATGTATATGTCAGAGACGGTTCAATATCCCATACAGAAAATACTTCCGGTTCAGCGCTGGGCTCCGGTGTCGGTTCCGGTTCTTTTTCCTGCGTACAGCCGCCCATCAGGATCAGCGGCAGCAGGCAGTTCAGAGCTTTCCTGTACTGTTTCTTCATCTCATTTCCTCCCTGTTATATTTCAGCTTCTATTTTATCATGGTCTGCCCGGTTGACAAAAAAAGCATGAATCATTTGCCTGATTCACGCTTCTTCAGTTCTTTGATCGCTTCCTGGTAGGCCTTCTCATTCTGTGCCTTGCGCATCGCGTCTTCACGTTCCTGTTCTTCCTGCTGTTCTTTCAGCGCTTTTTCACGCTTGTATTCTTTTCCGATCTCTTCCGCTTTTTCCTGCGTCATGCCGAACGGATCGATGCCAAGAAATGCGCCTGCCAGCAGACCAAGCACCGCTGCCAGGAACTGGTTGTAGAAACAGAACCAGACCAGCGCCAGAATACCGCACGATACCGCGATACTGACAGCAGTCATCACATAATTTCCGTTTCTGGCATCTGCCATTGCCTTACCGAACAGGATCAGGCTAACTCCCCAGCACACTGCCAGGAACAGAACAAATAAGAAATAATTCATAATTCCTCCGTGATACCAGATGATTATAGCACGGAAAGACTGTTTCACTGCAACAATTTGAAATGCCTGAATGCTTCCAGAATGCCGCTGTCTTCGCAGGCCGGACACACATAGTCCGCCGCCGCTTTGACATCATCTGCGGCATTTCCCATCGCTACGCCGATCCCGGCATATCTGAGCATTGAGATATCATTTCCGCCGTCGCCGAATGTCATGCATTCTTCCCGGCTGATGCCCCATTTTTCCAGTGCGGCCCGGATGCCTTCCGGCTTTCCGCCGCCTTCCGGGATCATATCGGCAAAGGCCGGCGTCCAGCGGGCTGACTTCATGCCGGGCGCGTGCTTCAGCCATTCTTCATCACGGGAGGCATCAAAGTACGGACAGATCTGATACGTGTCATGCGTAAACGAACGCACAGGATCATCGACCTTCGGCATCTGCTCTTCCTTTCCCAGAGACTTCAGATAGTCATACATGCCCTGATTGAACCTCAGGTCATACATATAGTCAATTTCATAAAATGTGCACGGGTAATCCGCAGTTGTCTTCAGCCACGGTACCAGCTGTCTCAGGGCTTCCTGCGGGATCGGCATTTTACGGAAACATTCTCCGTTTTCATCCAGACAGTACTGCCCGTTCATCAGGATCAGCGCATCCCAGGGAAACGCATTAAAATCCGCCCCCAGCAGCGGCAGCTGTACCGGCGGCCGGCCGGATGCGATGCAAAGGCGGATCCCCTGATCTTTCAGCTGATGAAGCGCGCGGATCAGCTCCGGTTCGAAGCGCCGCGTCTTCATGGAGATCAGTGTGCCGTCAATATCAAAGAAGATCGCCCTGATCATCCAGGAGATTCTCCATATTGCCGCGGGTCAGGCCTTCCAGCTCAGCCCGGGTGATATTGCCGGATCCCTTTTCTGCGAGCACTGCGATCAGTTTTTTCATCAGCGCGTTGCACTTCCGGTAATCCGTAATGATCTTTTTTTCTGCTGCGCTCAGCCGGAACGTCGAAGCTGTCGAAGGCTTCTTTGCGCTCGAAGCAGGTTTCTTCGCTGTGGAAGAAGGCTTCTTCTTTGCGGTCGATGC
This sequence comes from Solobacterium sp., assembly GCA_024680365.1. Lineage (GTDB taxonomy): Bacteria > Bacillota_I > Bacilli_A > Erysipelotrichales > Erysipelotrichaceae > Bulleidia. The sequence goes on along the minus strand of JAILCN010000073.1, from coordinate 29,374 downwards.
CGGTTTCTTCGCGGAAGACGCCGGCTTCTTCGCTGTCGATGATGTCTTCTTTCTGGCGGTCGATGTCGTCTTGCGGCCGCTCGATGCCGGTTTCTTCGCGGCTCTGGTCATTTCTTCTGTCATAGTCTGGTCCTCTCTGTCTGCTGATGTAAAAAACGCCTGCCGGCGTTTTCAGAATCCAAAATAAAGTACAAGAAAGCTCAGTGCTGTATAAAGCGTTCTCTGCGAGATATTCTCAGCAGCTTCCGCTTTGTAGACAGGCGTATAATCATATTCTCCGTCACTGCGGCGGGGCTGGTTCTTGGCACCGGAAAGCGTCACGACGCATACGTCATCGTGGAAAAAGGCGAATGTCCGCTTGTCCAGACGGATGATCCGCACAGTCTCATCCGGGAACTTCAGGGTATAGGTCTCGTCGTCATTCCAGAGCATCTCGCCGAATACATCCTTGTATCCGTCATACATGATCACCCGCTTGGTCACGCCGGGGATCAGCGTCTGTTCAACATCGAATTCACTGACCAGTCTGATGCCGGCTGTTTCAATATGCGCCGGGGCAGACGGCACCCGGTTCATAAACGCTCTCAGGACGATCTCGTCACCGGAGAAGGTAACGCATTCCAGACGGTCTGTCCGTGATGATTTATATATAACATACGTATTCATGTATTTTTCCTCCGCGCTTCCAATATCAAAATTATACAGGAAGTTTTTTCTTTTTTGTTCAATTTATTCCGCAAAGAACAGGTCTTCCAGATCGTCGAGGCTGTCTTTCAGTTCCGCCAGTTCATCGATACTGAGTGTGATCCCCTTGCCCATTCTTCTTTCGCCTGCCGCAGTTTTCGTCCAGTTGCGGATATCATAGACAGGTTCTGCGTCATTGTAGGAGATCAGATTGAGCTCTTTGGAATATACAGCTCCGGTGGAAGATTCATTTTCACTGAGCACGGCAATGCTCTTGATCACTTCATATTTAAATTCTCTGGGCATAAGATACCTCCGTTCTTACTATGTTTCATTATACAGAAAAAACTGCTCCCTGTATCCTGTATCGCAAAATGGGCATTTTTCCTGTCAGGTACATGCTAAAATGAGTTCATGACGAAAATAATTGCTGATGATTACCGGAAAGAAAGCATTCTGCATCAGATCCAGAGCGCCGCGGGGATCGAAGTCATCCCTCTGCAGCGCCTGCTGTTTCCTGCCGCTGAAAAGAGCAGCGAACAGCTTCTTTTTTCACTTGCCCTTTCTCTGCGCAGAAGAAGCAGTGAATTTGAACGCTGGGGGAAAATGTTCTCCTACCCCGCTTTTTTCAGTCAGATCCTTTCTTTCGCGAGAAAACTTGCCCTGTATCAGGTCACGCCGGACGATCTGCCGGATGACGACGAAGATCTTCAGGAACTTCAGAAGATCCTCACTGCCGCTCTGGAAACCGGTCTTGCGGAAAAGCAGTATGCCGCAGCCGCAGATCAGTTTCTGCATGAAGAACATGACGGACTGATCCTTTCCTATTCGTTCACGGATGAGCCGTTCCTGTATCAGATCCGGAAAAAGCTTCAGCAGACCGTAAAAACCGAAGCCTATCCCGGGACTGAGCCCGTTTCTCTGACATACCGCCGGGCTCTTTCTGTCCGCCGTGAGATCGAGGCGATCGCCCAGGAGATCTGCCGGGAACAGAAGCCCTGCAATATCATCCTCTGCTCAGCCGCTGCGCAGATGCCGGTGCTGAAGACCGTTTTTGCGCGTTACGGGATCCCGTTTTCCTATACGGCAGACCGACATGTTCCGAAACTGCCGGCTGCCTTCCGTTCCCTTGTTTATTACGCGTTCCGCAAAGACAGCAGCTCTCTGCTGGAAGCTGCGGAAAGAAGCGCCTTCCGGGTACGGATCTCCGCGGAACTGTTCGCCTTCCTTGAACAGACCATGACCGGACCACAGGCACCGTCCGTCTATGAAGACTATGTCAGCGCTGTCGCGAAAACTAACGGCAGACGCGGTGATCCGCCCCGGCCTTCCCGGGAAGCGATGCGCATCCATCGTCTGGAAGAAGAAGGAAAGCAGTTTTTTGCGGCGATCCGGGAAGATCTTGATCTGCTTGGATCCGCCAGTGACCCGAAGGATGTGCTCCGCAGCGCGTACACCGTACTGACATCTTCCGTGCTTCTGAAACAGAACAGCGAACTGCAGGCAGGCCTCACCCTGCGCAGCGCCCTGGAAGAATGTCTGCCGCTTGCTGAAACAGCGGAGGACGCCCTGTTCCTGGCCGATCAGCTGGCTGCGCAGGCGCAGTCAGAACATGCCCTTGTCACGGATTTCTGCACAGTTACAGATCTGCGTCATCCTGTCGATCCCCGTCCTGTCTCCTACGTTGCCGGCTGTTCCAGCACCTCCTATCCAGGCTTTGCGGCAATGGAAGGCGTATTCGATGAAGACTATGTCCGCAGGATCGAGAAATTCCCGCAGCTGAAAGAACGCCGCGACATCTATCTCGAACAGCTCGAATGGGTCAGCCGCAGCGGCAGTGAGATCCGTTACTCCTGTTATACGAACGACAGTCTCGGCCGTGAGATCTTCCCGGCATTTGAGATCACCTCCCGCAGCGATGTGATCCCGCAGGGGATCCTTCCTCTCTCTGCCCTGACGCCCGGCAGAAAGCCTGACCATGCGCTCAGCGCGGAAACAGCACGCCGTCTCTTCACGGAAACCGACGAGAACGGAAACATGGTGATCCAGGGCTCTGTCAGTTCTGTGGAATCATGGTTCGGCTGTCCGTACCGTTATTTCATCGCTTCCGGACTGAAGCTCCGCACACCTGATTCTCTTTCGCCGGACGCGGCTGCCATGGGAACGATCCAGCATGCCGTCATGGAAAATGTCATTCAGAAAGATGACGGTACGATCGATGAAAACTATGCGGAGCACATTGACCGGGAAACGGTCACTGAGCTGACCGCGCCGTACTTTGACGCAATGAAGGCACTGTATCCGCATCTTGCCGCCTACATTGACCTGACGGCAGAACGGATGTGCGCTTCCCTGCTGAAGTCCGCGTCGTTCCTGAAAGAATACGAAAAGAACACCCGGCTGAAGCCCTGCGCCGCCGAGCGTCCTTTCAAACTGTCTGCCATTTCGGAACATATCCGCCTGCGCGGCACGATCGACCGGATCAGCAGAGATCCCGGCAATCACCTGTTTGCCATCCTTGACTACAAATCTTCCAGCAAAGACCTCAGTGAGAAAAAGGTAAAGCAGGGCCTGCAGCTGCAGCTGCTGAGCTATCTGATGACCGCGGAAGAAATGTATCCTGCCGACGAGCCTGTCTGCGCGTACTACTTCTCATTAAAAGATGAAAACATCTCTTCTGACAAAACGGATGCCGTCAGACTTTCCCGCACCGGCTTCAAAACCGAAGTCCGCGATCTCAGCGATCCGGAATACATTTCTTCTCTGTTTATCGAAAGCAGGCAGCTCAAAGGCTGGCGCTTAAGCGACAGGACGGATGTCATCGACGCCGACGGCAGATATGTCAGCGGCATGAAGAAATGCTTTGATCATGACGCGGTCCGGGAATGCCTGGAGACCTGCTATGAATACTTCTGCCGGCAGCTTCTCGGTGAAGATGAAGATCCTCTCGGCATTGCCGCTGCCCCTGTCAAAGACGCATGCACGTTCTGTGACTACGGCATGATCTGCCGCTTCCACGGCGACAGCCGGGAGCCCCGGGACGTCTATGAAGGTTCCCTGATCAGACAGGAGGTGATAGCAGAATGAAGATCGATATCTCCGGATGCGATACCTTTCAGCAGGACGTGATCAATGAACTGAGCGGAAGGAACATCGTCGTCGGTGCCTCTGCCGGTGCCGGCAAAACACGCGTGCTTGTCACCCGGATCATGAAGCGGATCATTCAGGACAGGATCCCGATCACCCGCATCATGGCACTGACATTTACAGCCGCTGCCGCGGAAGAAATGAAGACGCGGCTTTCAGAAGAACTGTACAAACTCAGAGCATCTTCTTCCAATGCGGAAGAGACTGCCTATATCGAAGATCAGATCATTCATCTGACGGAAGCCAGGATCACGACCATCGATGCCTGGTGTCTGAGCGTGATCAAAAAATACTACAGCGTGATCGGTCTTGATCCTGCTGCTCCGGCAAACGTCATCAGCGAAGGCGTGCATACCGCCCTGTTCAGGGAGGCCTTTGACAGTGCTTTCGCGCAGCTGGCAGAAACAGACCGTCAGGATCTCGCTGATCTTGTTTCCTATTGTTCGCCACGTCCGGAGGACTACAGTGTTCTCTTTGAAACCGTCCAGAACGTGATCACCCACGCGGAGTCATCGGAAGACCCGGACGACTGGTACAGAAAAGCAGAAGAACAGTATGTGCCATTCAAGACCATCCGGCAGCTGCCGGAAACGATCCGCACTGCCTTCTTTGCCATGCTGGAAAGAAAATGCAGAGACCTGAAAACGACGCAGGAAAGGATCCTGACTGTGCTGGAAGAAACACCGGACAGCGCTTTGAAAAAAGAAATGATGACAGCCGGGATCAGCCGTCTCAATGACTGCATCCGCTGTCTTGCTGATCAGGACTATCCGGCCTATTACGAAAACATGCTGGAATTCTTTGTGATCAAAGAGAAAAAGCCGAAGAACCCGGAACTCATTCCCCTGCATGCCGCCTTCCGGACGCAGGTCGATGCTCTGCTGGCAATCACCTATCCGCAGGAGACTTTTGCGGCGAATTCTGCGTATCTGGCAAAGATCGTCCGTACCCTGATCCGCCTGGCGCGGATGAGCGCGGAAGGACTTGCCCGGCTGATGCGGGAAAACACATGTATGTATTTCAGCGACATGGAACGTCTCGCCCTTGAGATCCTGCAGGCGGACGGCGGCAGAGTTGCGGAAAAGATCCACCGCTCGCTGGATGAGATCATGGTCGATGAATTCCAGGATACTAGTGTTCTGCAGGACAAGATCATCCGCATGATTGCGAAGGATACGCCTATTTTCCGGGTCGGCGACGTCAAGCAGTCGATCTACCGCTTCCGTCAGGCCAGACCGCAGCTGATGCGGGATCTGATGAAGGATCCGGACAATGCGGTGTTCTCACTGCGCTATAACTACCGTTCCAATACGAAGATCGTCGAATTCTCCAATCTCCTGTTTGCCAGACTGATGAATATCGAAGGCATTCAGGATGCCTATACAGAAGAAGACAACGTTTCCGCCGGCAGCGACCGTCAGAAGACAGATACGGAAACACCGCACACCCATCTGATCCTGCTGAAAAGTCCGGATCAGGAGCTGACAAAAGAAGGAAAGCCCAAAGCACTGCCTTCCCACAAAGCCAAAGCGCTCAAGTCTGCCTGGATCGCTGAGAAGATCCTCTCTCTGCATGAGACGAAAGGCATGCGCTGGGGAAGCTTTGCGGTGCTTACCAAAAGCCACGATGACCAGCGGGCTGTGCGCAGCGCAATGGAGCGTCTCGGCATCCCGTATGACATGGACACCAAAGAAGGTTTCTATCAGTCGGATCTGTGTCTGGACATTCTCAGTCTGCTCCGCTATTTGAATTCCGCGGATGACGATCTTTCTCTGACCGCTGTTCTGACTTCTCCGCTGTTTGCCTTCAGCGATGAAGAGGTCGCGCAGCTGAAGCTGTCCTGCGGTTCCCTGCGCAAAGGGCTCCGGACCCGGTATCCGGATCTCTCCGCCTGTCTTGATACACTGGATCAGACAGCCCGGGAAGAAGGCACGTACGCGATGCTTTCCCTGCTTGCCCGAACGCCTGTGCGCGGCAGCGATACTGCCTGGTATGACGCGGTCAGTGAAAAAGACAGAGCCAACTTCGACTATCTCTGTGAGCTGATCCTGGCGGCTGACAGCGACGATATTCTTTCCGTCATGCGCCAGATCGATATCTCTTCTGACGAAAAAAGTTCAGAAGCTGTCACTGTCGGCGCAGATGACGATACAGTCACCGCGTCCACGATCCATCACTCCAAAGGCCTGCAGTATGACTGCGTCTTCCTGTGGGGCACCGGCTCCTCACGCGGAATATCCTCTGCTTCCCCGGTTCAGATCGATGACGACCTGATGATCGGACTGAAGGACATCAATCCCGGGACGCGGATCGTTCTGCCGACGATCCACCGTCTGTGCACGATGCAGAAAACGGAACAGGAAGATCTGGAAGAATTCACCCGTCTTCTCTATGTTGCCGTCACCCGTGCCAAAGACCAGCTGTACATTGTCGATATGGAAAGCAGCGCCCGTGATTTCCGCTCTCCTCTGACACTGTCTGATCTGGAAGAAAGAAAAGGCATCACCGGACTGATCACAGCCGCACTGGATCATACGGAAGGCATTACGGAACATGGTCTGCTGGAAACAGTATATGAAGAATTCACACCTTCACCCGCAGCGCTCAGCAAAGCGCAGAAAGAAGCACCTGCTGCCCTGCCCCGCTTTACCCTCAGCGTTGATCTTCTGCCTGACATCCTGACGCCGAGTTCTCTGGAACGCCCGCTGCAGGAAGTTCCCGGACTGCCGCCGCTGCGCGAAGAAAGCTCCGGCGGAGCGCTGTACGGCACCCGCATGCACGCGTTAATGGAAGAGCTGCCGGATGATGCGGAATGGACAGCAGAATTCATCAGGAGCTTCCAGCCGGACGCAGAGCCGTCCATGATCGCTTCCGCTCTGGAATTCGCTGCTTCTGATCTGTATCAGAAAGCGAAGACGATGGAGATCCATAAAGAATTTCCGTTCTATTATGAAGACAAAGCCGTGCGGATCAACGGTACGATGGACTTCGCAGCCATCGGCGCTGATGAGATCCTGCTTGTTGACTTCAAGACCGACCGCAAAACGCCGGAAGAGATCCTGCACGCGTATACGCCGCAGCTGAATGCATACCGCAAAGTGCTGAAGGCACTGTATCCCGGCCGCCGCATCAGCGCATACGCCTGGTCATTCCACAACCACAGCGCCATCAAAATACCCGAATAACAAAAAAATCAGGGAAGTCAAACCCTGATTTTTCAGTTTCCGTTGGAAACGCCCTTAATATGATAGTATCCGAGGAATCTTCCCGCGCCTTTGGATTTGCCGAACGCGCGTTCTCTGATATCCTGTTTTGCATTGACCGCGTCAATGATCACGCCGTTTCCGGCATAGATCGCAACGTGGCCTGTCCAGATGGCAAGATCGCCTGGTTTCGGACTGCTGACCTTGTAGCCATTGGATGCCTGGGAACGGGCAGTTCTGTTCAGTGAGATGCCGAACTGTCTGAAGATGTACTGGGTGAAGCCGGAACAGTCTGTTCCTGTCTTCGGATTTGTGCCGCCGGATACATATTTGCCGACACCGACCCATTTGCGGGCTGCCGAAACGATCGCTGTGCCGGTCACGCCGGAAGACTTGGCTGCTTCAGCCTTTGCGGATGCCTTCGACGCTTCCAGTTTCGCTCTTTTCGCGTTGATCTTTTCAATTGCGGAAGGATCGGAATAGCCTTCTGCGGAAGCATACCATCCTTCTCCCTCATTTTTCCAGCCAGCTTTGACAAGCACGTCTCTTTCTTTTTCAGAAACTGTGTAGTTGTGCGCGCCTGCTTTTTTCTGATTTGAATTAAACTGACGATAGACCGCGTATGTTTTGTCTTCATCGGAATAGAACGCGATGCCTTCATCTTTCCATCCGGCTTTCACCAGATATTCTTTTTCTGTTTCATTTACTGTATAGTGATGATCCCCTGCTTTGGGGTTGTAGAGTCTGTACACTGGCTGACTGCTGACGACCGGCGCCATCCATCCGACGCCTTCGCAGATCCAGCCGCTTTTTTCGAGTCCGCTTTTTTCATTCTCATTGACTGTATAGAAGTGTTCTCCTGAAGAAACGTTATACAGCCGGTAAACACTTGTCGTTTCATTTTCCGCTTTTACAGGTGTTGGGTTGAATGTGATCAGTCCGATGATCATGATCAGGAATGTCAGCGGGATCCGCTTTCGATTCTTACTCATATATCCTCCTTCTTTTTCACATTGATCCTACTGACCGGTATGGGCCTGCATGAACCAATTTGAAAGACCCGATTTTTATACCCTCTTTTGTAATGCATGTAAAATTTGTTTATTTTTTCACAGCCGACTGTTGGTCAGTTAAACGGTTACATTTGAAAATGTGACCGGTTACATTGGAAAATCTGTGTGAATTCATGCATGAAATATGTGAAGTGATGTGATTTTGCAGCGCTTTCATCGATGAAAACTCCCATTCTCTGATGAAAAAAGCGCTTTCTCAGCTGAAAAAGCGCGAATTTTTCACAATTTTTAAGGAATGATTACAGAATCTCTGCGAATTCTTTTTTCATCACGACCACAGATCCTTCGTCCCGCAGCTTATGGAAACCGAGGTGTTCAAAGAAGCCGCATGCCGGATCATCCGCTGGAATACGGGCATAGAATGTCCTTATCCCATAGCCGGCTGCCGTCTGTTCCAGCAGTTCCAGACCGCTTCTCCCGTAGCCGCTGTTTCTTCTTGACGCTTCGATCAGGATCCAGCATTCCGCTGCATCCGTGCCAGGTTTTCTTCTGTACATTGCTTCTCCGACAAAGTCTTCACAGCCTCCGCAGTAAACCAGCCGGTAACAGTACTCAGCCGGATCCGCCTGGATCACTTCCTGATAAAACGGTTCCCACGCCTCTTTCGGAAACGGCACCGTTTTGTGCAGGAAAGACATGGTCCGTTCATTTTCATACATTTTCCTGCGAAATGACAGTTCTTCAAGTTCCGGTATGATCAGTCTTGCCATAGTTTTCTCCAATGCAGGCTCATTTTATCATCAACGTTCCTCTTTCATTCATGATTCTTTTTTACAATTTCCGAAAAGCATCAAATTAACAGTAAATTACTCCTTTTTTCGATTCGTTTTCCAGTATAGTAATGCATGTCAGATACATCTGACGTTCATGATTTCTTCCCCAAAAAAGTTATGAACATGGAAAAACACCGGTGCCATTGCCGGTGTTTTTTCGTTTACAGTGCATGGAAAGAAGGAACCATGTGATCAAATGTACAGATCTCCTGGATGCCGATCTCTTCTTTGAGGATCTTCATCGCATCCTGCAGATGATCCGCCAGGAATTTCGTATTGTGGGCGTCGGAGCCGATCGTGACGATCTTTCCGCCGAGATCCTTGTACAGCTTCAGGATCGCGCGGCTGGGCTGTGTGTCTGAGAGGCCGTAGTGCCAGCTGGATGTATTGACTTCAATCCCTTTGCCGTCAGCGATGGCCAGCTTCAGGATCTCCGCGATCATATCCCTGACATTTTCAAACGGGTAGATGCCCTGCAGGTCATATCTGACCAGCAGATCAAGATGGGCAAGGACGCTGTAATGCTTGAAGACTTTCTGCACTTCATAGATCTCGCGGTAGTATTCCTCATTGTATTCTTTCTGCGTCTTTCCTCTCTGGAAATCCTGCGTCCAGAATTCAAGATTGTTGACCTGATGCATGGAGAGCAGTATGAAGTCCAGCTGATCTTTATATCTGTCCCACAGTTTTTCATACTGATCGACGGTGATCGTCTGAATGCCGAATTCAAGTCCCTGCCGGATCGTGATCTTTCCTTTATAGATCTCTTTCATTCGCAGCAGCTTGCCGAAGTATTCGGGATAGTTGACATTCGCGCAGGGATCCATCTGGGACGGATCGCTGCTCATGCCGTCGCCGCCGCGGAACACGATGTTCCCTTCCTCCCAGTCCTTCTTGATGCCATAGTCAATATGATCCGTAAAACAGATCTCATCGAGGCCGAGCGCAATTGCCCGTTCGATCTGATTCTGCATCGGTTCTCTTGAATCATCGCTGAATTCGGTATGAATATGATAATCTGCTAACATGCGGCTTCCTCCTCTGCCAGTTCCGGCATATGCCTGTATAGTGAGACAGCGATGCCGTCTTCATTGTTGGATAATGTAACTTCATCTGCGGCAGCCTTCACTTCTTCCGAAGCATTGCCCATGGCGACGCCGATGCCTGCGTATTTCAGCATGGACAGGTCATTCTGCGCGTCTCCGAAGGCGATCATCTCTTCCTGCCGGAAGCCGAGGCGGCTGAACGCAGCGTCGATCGCCTTTGCCTTGTCAACGCCCTGCGCTGTGAATTCAAAGTAGAACGGTGCAGTAAACATGCAGGAAAGACGGCCCCGGAACGGCTCTGCCATTTCCTGCCAGTGCTCCTGCAGATACTCCGGCTCCCCTGCCGTCAGGATCTTTTCGATCGGATAATCCGCGAAAGCTGCCAGATCCTTCTTTTCACACAGCATGTAGCTGTTGGAGCGCGACTCATACTGCAGCACATTGAAGATCTCACCGCCGGCTGAACGGTGGATCATGCCGGAATAGACGTCGTTGGTATACATGTATTCCCCTTTGATGATCACCGGGGATACTTTGAACTTCTTCATATGTTCCAGTACTTCCCGGCCTTCTTCCACACTCATCGACTGATGGAAATACACTTCGCCGGTCTGGCAGTCCATGACCTTTGCGCCGTTGTAGCAGACGAAGATACCGTGGTGTTCCCGCATCTCCAGTACGTCCGCCCACTGATACAGTCCCTGATCCGCACGGCCGCTGGCGATGGCAAGCCTGACTCCCTTCGCCTGCGCTTTCAGCAAAGCCTTTTTTGTTTTGGGTGTAATGATCTTTTTATCGTTGGTCAGCGTGCCGTCGATGTCCAGCAGAATTACTCTGATCATGGTCTGTCCCCCGTTTCATAGGAAAAAAGAATAAATGAAATAGATCGATAAACTCATGGTAACACAGAAAAAAGACCTCTCAAAGAGGTCTCTCTCAAATCAGTCTCAGTTGCCGTTGCTGACGCCCGGGATGTGATAGAATCCCATGAACGTTCCGGCGCCGCGCCATGTCGCGAAGACTCTTTCGTCAACACCGTGATGGCTGCTGGTGGAGTCAACGATCTTGTTGTTGCCGGCATAGATCGCTGCGTGGTGTGTCCACAGAGCGAGATCGCCCGGCTGCGGGTTCTTGACCTTGTAGCCGTTGGCTGCCTGGCTCTTCGCAGTCCGGTTGATCTTGATGCCGAACTGTCTGAAGATATACTGCGTGAATCCGGAGCAGTCAACACCGGAAGACGGGTTGTTTCCGCCGCTTCTGTATCTTGTCTTGTGGATCCATTTGCGGGCTGCTGCTACAATGTCGCTTCCCTTGACGCCCTTCGCCTTTTCAGCCGCGACACGTGCCTGTTCGGCTGCGATTTCGGCTTCCATCTGTTTCTGGATGGCTGCGATCTGCTTGACCGCCGCTTCTTCGGTCCAGCCTTCGCTGATGCCGTACCAGCAGATGTCTTCATCGACCCAGCTGGCGCTGATCAGGAATTCTTTTTCTTTTTCACTGATCGTATAATTGTGAGCTCCGGCTGCTTCCGTATACGGATTGAACTGACGGTAGACAGCCATTGTCTTCTCATCATCAGAATAGAATGCAACGCCTTCATCGACCCATCCGTATTCGACCAGAGCTGCTCTTTCTTTTGCCTTGATCGTATAGTGATGATCCCCTGCTTCGCTGTTATACAGTCTGTATACCGGGGTATTGCTTTTAACGGGAGCGATCCATCCTGCTCCTTCATATACCCAGCCTGCTTTGACCAGAGCTTCTTTTTCCGCTTTCTTTGCAGTATAGAAGTGTTCTCCGGAATACACGCTGTATAATCTGTAAACCTCAGCAGTTTCAACTGTCTTCTCAGCTGCTTCAGCTGTCTTTTCGGTTACTGTTTCGGCAGCTTTCTCTGTTGTCTCAGCAGCTTTTTCTGTCTCTGTTTCTGTAGTTGTTTCATTCTCCGCTTTTAACGGTGTCGTGGAAAATGTGATCAGTCCGACTGTCATGACAAGCATTGCCAGCGGGAAACGCTTACAAGTCTTATTCATCCGCTCCCTCCTTTTTCACATTGATCCGTATGACCGGTATAGGCCTCCATGAACCAATTTTTTTTACTCACAAGTTTTAACAAATTATTAAGAAATTGTAAAGACGCCCGGTCGGCCGCAGCCCGCTTCCGAAAAAAACAGGCATCAAAAAAACTCCCTGTTTATGCGGGTTTTCCGCACCTTCGGGAGTGAATTTGTGAAATTGTGTGAAATGCTGAAAGTGCTTTATTTATGCGGCTTTTTTAAGATTTCAGAACACTCTTTTCCCATCGATCAGAACGCATCTGACAGCTGAATCACTGACCAGCGGAGAGCCTTCGCAGAGCACGATGTCGGCGTCCTTTCCCGCTTCCAGAGAACCGACTCTGTCGGCAGCACCGATGTGCTTCGCGGCGTTGATTGTGATCGCTCTGAGGGCGTCAAACTCATCCATGCCTGCCTTGACCGCAAGACCTGCGCACAGCGGCAGATATTCCTGGGGGATGACCGGTGAGTCCGTGATGATCGATACGCTGCATCCCTTCTTCGCAAGGATGCCGGGTGTTTCCCATGTCTTGTTCTGCAGTTCAAACTTGGAGGCATGGGTCAGGGACGGACCGACAGCCATCGGAATGTCTTTGTATTCCGCCAGCTTGTCAGCGATCAGATGCCCTTCCGTCACATGCTCGAGCGTCAGCAGCACGTCAAATTCACGGGCAAGACGGATCGCTGTCAGGATATCGTTTGCCTGATGGGCATGGACCTTCAGCGGGATCTTCTTTTCCATGACCGCGATCATCGCTTCGCATTTGAAGTCAAATGCCGGGCGTTTCTCCGGATGTCCTTCGGCAGCTGCGATCCTTGCCATATAGTCCTTTGTCTTCAGCATCATATTGCGGATCACGGCAGCCGTCGACATTCTGGCAGAATTGCCTTTGTCACGGTAGCATCTCTTGGGGTTCTCACCAAGGGCGCATTTCATCGCGATCGGATCTTTGATGATCATATCGTCAACGCAGATGCCGTGCGTTTTGACAGCGATCCAGGTGCCGCCGATCGCATTGGCGCTGCCCTGGCCTGTCGCAACAGTTGTGACGCCGGCATTTGCCGCTCTGGCAACGGTCGGGTCAAACGGATTGAAACTGTCGATCGCGCGCAGCTGAGGCGTGCAGATATCGCCCATTTCATTGTAGTCTTTTCCTTCGTAGCCGATGCCGTAGCCGTCCAGACCGAGATGTGCGTGCGCCTCAACAAAGCCGGGGAACACATTCAGTCCTGCCGCGTCGATGATCTCTTCATCGGAAGCCAGATCATTTCCGACCGCAAGGATCTTTCCGTCTTTTACAAGCAGATCCGCCTGATACGGATCTCTGTTCACCATGTCGTAAATCAGTCCGTTTCTGATCAGCATATTCTTATCCCTCTTTTTCCGTGATCAGTTTTCTGACATCTGCCAGAGAAAGATCATGTTCTTTCGCAATCTTCGCGATATCTTCAAACTCAGCCTTTTCCCGTACCGTTCCATAGCCTTCTGAGCGCTTGATCCGGACCGGACCGTATTCTGTCTCAACTGTCCGGAACGAACGGTTCAGAGCATGACGGCGGCATGTATATTCACGGATCCCGATGGTTGTCAGGTGTTTGAACATCAGTCCGACCATTTTTTCCCGGTCATTGATCCTGCACATGCAGGTGAACAGATGACCCGGACGGTTCTTTTTCATATCCGCAGCGATCACGTACACGTCCAGCGCACCGGCTGCCATCAGCGCTTCGCTGGCAAAGCCGATCTCCTCAGAGCTTTCATCATCGATATTGCAGACAAGTTCCAGGACTTCCCCGTCTTCCTCAGATTCACCCAGGAATGCGCGTACGGCATTGGCTGCCGGGAAGTCTTTCTTGCCCATGCCGTAGCCGACTTTTTCCGTCTTCATCACAGGCATGTTCTCAAAACTGTCCCCAAAGTACTTCAGCAGTGCCGCGCCGGTCGGCGTGCACAGTTCTCCCTCAAACCGTCCGGCATAGGTGGGAATGCCCTTAAGCAGATACGCAGTCGCAGGTGCCGGCACCGGCAGGATGCCGTGTGCGCATCTGACCATTCCGTAACCGGTATTGACCGGAGATACATACACTCTTTCCGCACCGATCATTTCCATCAGCACACAGACGCCCACAACGTCCGCTACAGCGTCTCTGGAGCCGACTTCATGGAAATGGATCTGATCTACTGTCGTATTGTGCGCGGCGCTCTCAGCCTCCGCAATAAGGCCGTAGACAGCGATCGCGTCCTTCTTTACCTGATCGGAAACATTCAGACCGTTAATGATCGCAGTAATATCCTGCATGGAAGAATGATGATGGTCATGATCATGGTGGTGCTCATGATCGTGGTCGTGATGATGCTCGTGTTCATGATCATGGTCGTGATGATGATCATGTTCATGTTCGTGATCATGGTGGTGATGGTGTTCATGGTCATGATCATGATGCTCATGCGCATGCACATCTTCCGTCTCTTCCTCTTCCCCGTCGATCAGGACGGACATGTGGGTTCCGTGGATGCCGCATTTGACAGATGGTTCCGCTTTGAAGGTGATCCCTTCAAGGCCGATGGAGTTCATCTTGCCGAGATACGCCTGCTGGTCGACAAGCTCGCTCAGGGCCGCATTCAGCATGTCGCCGGCTGCACCCATCCGGCATTCAATATATAATGTTTTCATCTGTATTCTCCCTTTTCCCTTTATTAATACAATTGCCTGTTTCACGTCAATGATTTTGCTCAGATGATCTGGTGCGGAAGGAAATACACAGTCGGGATCCCGCACTGTTTCAGGATGTCTCTGAGATCTGCCGTCCGCATCACCAGAAACTCGCTGTCACTGAGTCTGAGAGCTGTTTTTTGATCCTGCAGGCTGCGGTCAATGCATACGCACAGCCGGTCACGCTCCGCCAGTCTGAGCCAGCGCTTCGGCAGATCTTCTGCTTTTACGTCAGACAGTCCTGCATCTGCCGCCAGTTTCTCAGCGGACAGACAGTTTCCTTCTTTCGCAAGAAACAGAAAGCACTCTTTTTCCCGGCGGCCAAAGAGCGTTTCTCCATACTGCCGGGCATCGCAGACGATCTCGTATTCCAGTCCGGATCCTTTCAGGATCTTCAGCAGTTTTCTTTTATTCATAACCGATCATACTCCCCTGGGTGATATCGCGCACCTTCAGTTCATGGCGGATGCTGTTGATCACCCGCCGTTTGTCGTTTGCCCAAAGCGGCGCCAGCAGCGTGTTCCTGTCGCCGTCGCCGGTCAGCCGGTGGATCACGATATCAGGATCCAGATGACCGATACACGCGCAGACAAGCGAAACGTATTCTTCCATTGAAAGGATGTGATACGCGTCCGGATCTTCTTTCAGCTGCACGCCGAGACGGGAATCGGAAAGATAATGCAGCAGATGCATTTTGATCCCGCTGATGCCGAGGGCATTGAGATGGGCGATCGTCGCAAGCAGGTCCTCTTCCGTCTCACCGGGGATACCGATGATCACATGCGCGATCACATCGATCCCGGCATCCTGCAGGTGCTTTACACTCTCATCAAACACCGCCAGAGAATAGCAGCGGTTCATCCAGAGCGCGCTTTTCTCGTGGATGGTCTGCAGACCAAGCTCCGCCCAGATGAATTTGTCAGGATACTGCTTTCTGAGGTCTCTCAGCAGGCGGACCGTTTCTTCCGGCAGACAGTCCGGTCTGGTCGCGACGCTGATGCCGGCAAACAATGGATCCTCCAGACACGGACGGTACAGCTGTTCCAGTCTCTGCACAGGCGCGTATGTATTTGTAAAAGACTGGAAATAAGCAATATAGCTGCCTTCCGGCGCATCGGTATGATTGAAGACAAGATCTTCTCTGCTCAGCTTCTGTCCGTCATAGCTGACCGCAAACTCGCCGGATCCTCGGCCGCTGCAGAAAATACAGCCGCCGGTTCCTTTCGTGCCGTCACGGTTCGGACAGGTCATATGCGCGTCCAGCGGAACTTTATACAATTTTTTTCCGAATGTTTCCCTGCAGTACTGGGGAAACGTATGCCATCGTTCCATATGACATATGATAACAGAAACAGTCAGCACATCAAAAAAGAATCCTTTTTCAGGATCCTTCTGTCATGCTGTTTTACTCCCCGCTGCGCTCAGCTTCCGCCGCAATATCAGAGAGCGCATCCAGAATGCCCTCTACCTCGCTCATGATGTTTCTGACGTCCTGCGCTGCCCGGGAGATCCTGGCCTGTGCCATCGCGTCGACAATGGCGTTGTCAAAAAGGAAATCAGAAATGCCGAGATAGCTGCCCAGGGTCAGATCCAGCTCTTCATATCCTCTGATATCCTGAAGTTCCTCTGTCAGCACGTCAAGTGCCTGCTTGGCATTGCGCATCGCGTCTTCTGCTTCCCGCATGCGGGAACGCTTGATCATCGTTGTGATCATCTTGCCGCCGAGCAGGTCGGCAATTCCCCAGCCTCTGGCAGACTGCAGCTTTTCATCGGCAATGCCGAGATAATACAGCGCTTCATTCGCGGCATTGACCGCTTCACTGATCTCTTCTGTCTGATAACTCATAGTCTCTTCCCTTCTTCCAGAAAAACAAATGTATCCCGGTCTGAATCTTTCTCACTATACCGGTAGCCTGCGTCAAACTGTTTCAGATCTTCCGGATCCGTGATATTGTTTTCACTCATCCACCAGACCATCGTGCCGCGGGCCATCTTGGCAAGTGTTCCTTTTGTTCTGATCTTTCTCCCGTGCTCCTGGGCAAATACACAGGTAATCATGTGTTCCTGCGGCCGCAGATGATCGCTGATCACACGGGAATATTCCTTAGACGCAAGATTGATCACCGTCTGATCATTCCGCATCACTTCATCATGGACCGATGCATCCCAGAACGCATACAGATCCATGCCGTCCGGAAAGACCGCCTGCATTTCCAGACGATACGGCGTGACGCCGTCAAACGGCTTCAGAGCTCCGTAGAAGCCGCTGAGAATGTACAGATGTTCCCGCAGATATGCCAGCTGTTCCTCCGTCATCGCATTGGCTGCCAGATGCTGGAACGCCAGGCCGATGTAGGCGAACAGCGCCGGCGAAAGCGTATTTTCAAGATCCATGACAGCCAGCCGCTCCATGTTTTCCTTCGTCAGTTTCTCACTGCAGTTCCACAGCTTTTTCAGTCCGTCATGATCCATCCCGCGCATCTTTTCCAGAAGGATCTCTGTCCGTTCCAGAAAGACCGGCAGACTCTCATGAGAGAAATCATCATCTGCCCTGCGCATCGTCTTGGCAGGCGAAAGAATGATCTTCATCACAGATCTCCGGCGATCTCATCGGGGTGGGAAGCGGCTTTCACCTTGCGGTATGTTTTTATGATAACACCGTCTTCATCGATGAGATATGTGCTTCGTTCCACGCCGAATACCTTTTTCCCGTACATCGTCTTTTCCTGCCAGACGTCATACAGCTGGATGACTTCCTTGTCAGGATCAGAAAGCAGTGTAAACGGAAGCTCCTGTTTTTCCGCAAAGTTTTTATGTGACTTCACGCTGTCTTTGGAAACACCAAGGACAACTGCTCCCTTTTCTCTGATATCAGGATATCTGTCCCGGAAGCCGCACGCTTCTTTCGTGCATCCGGCCGTAGAATCCTTCGGATAGAAATACAGAATGACTTTCTGTCCGCGGTAACCGCTCAGCGAATGCAGTTCGCCGTTCTGGTCCGCCAGTGTGAATTCCGGTGCTTTTGTTCCGATCTCAAGCATATCATTTCTCCTTATTTTCATTCAGCGGCGTCAGTTTGTCAGCTGCCCTGAGGGCAATGCCTCGGACCGTTGCCATCTTGTCGAATCTGACAAATACCGCTTTTTCTTCTTCCGTATCGATCCGTTCCACCGTGCCTTCGCCAAACACCGCGTGCCTGACCCGCATGCCCGGTGCAAAGGGCAGATCTGTGTCTGCCGGGGCCAGCTTCCGGCTGAGCCGGCGCACATATTCCTTTGTCTCTTTGATCAGGGAATCGGGGATCTCCGTGTCATACACGATGTACGGAGGATCGATATCGAGTACAAATCTTGATACATAGCGGATCGTATGATCGAAGTTCCTGCCTTCACTGTCGGAAAGGTACAGCCCCTTTTCCGCTCTTGTGCAGGCAACGTAGGCAAGCCTGCGTTCTTCCTCCATTCCCGCTTCATCCGCTGTCTTGCGGCTCGGCAGGATGCCTTCATTCATGCCGCACAGGAAGACATACGGAAACTCAAGACCCTTGGCGGAATGGATCGTCATCAGCTTGACGGCATCCGTACCAGGATCGGCGTCCAGATTGGTCAGAAGCGCGATATGGTTCAGGTAAGCGGAAAGATCTGTTTCCTCTCCGCAGGTCGTTTCGTATTCATAAATGGACTGACGCAGCTCCGCCAGATTGTCCAGCCGTTCCTGACTGCCGGCTGTTCTCAGCATCCGTTCATAGCCGCTCGCCTCAAGAATATCACTGAGGATCTCCGAGACCGGCCGTTCCGTATTGCGGCGCTGTGATTCGATCAGCTCGATGAACTGCTTTGCCTTCGTTGACGTGAAGATCTCGTCCTCAATATGCATCTGCAGCGTTTCATACAGGCTCATTCCGCTTTCCTGCGCTTTCTCCTGCAGATATGCCATCCGCCGTTTTCCAAAGTTCCGGCGCGGCAGGTTGATGATCCGCATCAGGGAAAGATCATCTTTAAATGCCAGCATCCGCAGATATGCCAGCGCGTCTTTGATCTCAGCCCGCTGGAAGAACTGCACGCCGCTGTAGATCCGGTACGGGATCTCTTCCCGGATGAGCACATCCTCAATGGAACGGCTTACATAATGCGCCCGGTACAGCACGGCAATGTCCTTCCGGCTGCCCCCCTGCTTCAGAAGCTTCTGGATCTCTTCCGCGATCCACACCGCTTCCTTTTCCTGCGAGACGGAATGATGATAGCGTACGTCCTGACCGTCTTCGAGCACCGGAATCAGATGTTTCTCGATCCGGTACCGGTTCTTTTCGATCAGTGAATCAGCAGCCCGCAGGATCTGCGGTGTGGAGCGGTAGTTCCGCATCATCATGATCGTCTTCACATTGGAAAAATCTTTGTCAAAGTCCATCAGAAAGCGGACATTGGCGCCGCGCCACGTATAGATCGTCTGATCCGGATCACCGACAATGAACAGGTTGCCGTGATATGCGCTCAGAATCTTCATCAGCTCATACTGAGGCGGATCGATATCCTGAAACTCATCGATCATGATATATTCCAGCCGCTTCTGCCACTTCAATGCGATCTCATCCCTTGTCTTGAAGATATGCATCGTCAGAAACAGCAGGTCGTTGTAGTCCATGCCGAAGCATTTCTTCTCCTGCCACAGATATCCGTAGAACAGAATATCCTTCAGATCGATCGCTTCCAGGAAGCGGCGGTGAAGCTCCTCGGCAGAAAGATCGATCAGATATTTATAGTAATCCGGCTCATACAGACCTTTGCGCATTTCAAAGTAATCCCTGGCAGCTGCGTATGTCATATCCCGCAGCGTCAGCCCGCGCTCTTCATAAATGATCTCCAGCATCTGATCGATGTCGGAATTATCCAGCACCAGAAAGCTCTTCGGATAATTGATCGCGTGCGAGTCTTCCTGCAGAACGGAAACACAGAAGCCGTGGAAGGTATTGATAAAGCCGGTATCGCTGTCACCGGTCAGCACCCGGATGCGCGAACGCATTTCGGCTGCCGCCTTGTTGGTAAACGTCACGCAAAGGATCCGGTTGGGCCGGATGCCGAGTTCATTCACCAGCCAGGCAAACCGGTGCGTCAGAGCCCGCGTCTTGCCGGAACCGGCACCCGCGATCACACGGATAAAACCTTCGGTCTCTGTCACCGCTTCTTTCTGTTCTGCATTCAGTTCTTTCAGAAGATCTTCACTCATACTCTGCGTCTGCCTGTTTTTCCTTTATTGTTTTTCCGGTCTTTGTTTTCCGGTCTTCGTTCCTTGTCGTTCCTCGGTCCCATTTTGCGCGGCGGGATCAGACACTTCGGTCCGAAACCGATCAGATCCTGTCTGTGTTCCTTCTCCAGCGCTTCTTTTACCAGATCATAGTTGGAAGGACTGCGGTACTGGATCAGTGCTCTCTGCATTGCCTTTTCATGCGGATTGCGGGCAACATAGACCGGCTTCATCGTCTCCGGATCCAGACCGGTGTAATACATGCACGTGGAGATCGTGGACGGCGTCGGATAGAAATCCTGTACCTGTTCCGGATTCAGACGGTGTTCATGGAGATATTCCGCAAGTGCGATCGCATCTTTCAGCGTGCTTCCCGGATGAGAAGACATCAGATACGGGATCGCATACTGCTCTTTTCCGATCTCCTTGTTCACCTGATCGAACCGCTTGATGAACCGGTTGTAAACGGCAACGCCGGGTTTGCCCATCTTCGAAAGCACGTTGTCGGAAATATGCTCGGGAGCGACCCGCAGCTGGCCGCTGATATGATACTGGCACAGCTCTTTCAGGAAGGTCTGATCACTGTCCGCAAGCAGATAGTCAAAGCGGATGCCGGAGCGCACAAAAACCTTCTTCACCTTCGGCAGCGCCCGCAGTTTCCGCAGCAGCTCCAGATAGTCGCTATGATCGACTTTCAGATTGGGACAGGGCTTCGGATACAGGCACTTGCGATGCGTGCAGGCGCCGTGCGTAAGCTGCTTGTCACAGGCCGGCCGCCGGAACTGGGCAGTCGGACCGCCGACGTCATGAATATATCCCTTGAAGCCTTTTTCCTTCGTAAAGATCTTCGCTTCCTCTATGATCGATTCGTGGCTTCTCACCTGCACGATCCTGCCCTGGTGGAAGGTCAGGGCACAGAAATTGCATTCGCCGAAACAGCCGCGGTTGGAGGTCAGCGAGTATTTGATCTCGCCCAGGGCAGGAATGCCGCCGGCTTTTTCATACATCGGATGATAGGCGCGCATGAACGGCATGCGGTAGACCGCGTCCATCTCATAAACGGTCAGCGGCCGGGCCGGCGGATTCTGTACGACGAACATTTTTCCGTCATAGCATTCATACAGACGCTTTGCCGTAAAGGGATCCGTATTCTGATACTGGATCCGGAAACTCTCTGCGTATTTCTTTTTGTCATCGCGGATGGCTTCAAAGTCCGGCAGTCTGACACCTTCAAAAATACTTTCTTCATCCCGTGTCTTATACACCGTTCCGTTGATGAACGTAATGTCTTTCACATCCAGACCGCTGGCAAGGGCATCCGCGATCTCGGGAATGCTGATCTCGCCCATTCCGTAGGAGATCAGATCCGCACCGGAATCGAGAAGCACCGACCTTCTGACCTTGTCAGACCAGTAGTCATAATGGCCGAGCCGGCGCAGACTTGCCTCGATGCCGCCGATGATGATCGGTGTTTTCTTATATGTCCTGCGGATCAGGTTGCAGTAGACAGTGACCGCGTAATCCGGACGCTTTCCGATCACGCCGCCCGGACTGTAGGCGTCAAACTGTCTTCTTTTTTTCGCGACGGTGTAGTGGTTGACCATGGAATCCATGTTTCCGGAAGACACCAGAAAAGCAAGTCTCGGTTCTCCGAACACATTGATGCTGTCATCCTTCCGCCAGTCCGGCTGGGCGATCATGCCGACCGTATAGCCGTGCGCCTCCAGCAGCCGGCAGATGATCGCAGCGCCGAACGATGAATGATCCACATACGCGTCGCCGCACACGTAGACAAAATCCATCTGTGCAATTCCTCTTTCAATCATGTCCCGCTTCGAGACGGGAAGAAATCCTTCTGCCATATCATTTACTCTCAGTTACATTCATTATACTGAAAAACACCGGCCTGCCGAATAAGAAAACGGAGATTCAACTCTCCGTTTACTCATCCAGGGCTGCGCCGTTGGTTTCAATGATGTGTTTCATCCAGCCGTACGATTTCTTCTTTGAACGCTTCAGGGTGCCGTTTCCCTTATCATCCATATCGACATAGACAAAGCCGTAGCGTTTTTTCATCTCGCCGGTCGACAGTGATACCAGATCGATCGGTGCCCACATCGTATAGCCGAGGCAGGGCACGCCGTCAATGTTGATCGCGTTCGCCATCTCCGTCAGATGATCTTTCAGATAGGCGATCCGGTAATCATCTTCCACATAGCCGTTCTCATCTGCCTCATCCACTGCGCCAAGACCGTTTTCAACGATGAAGATCGGCTTCTGGATGCGGTCATAGATCTCGTTCATGACATAGCGCAGACCGAGCGGATCGACCGGCCATCCCCAGTCAGAGCTCTTCAGATACGGATTCGGACTGCCGCCTACCGTAAAGGAAGGATCGCCTGCCTTTACCGTATTCGAACGGTAATAACTGAAGGAAACGAAGTCCAGCTGTCCCTCTTTCAGGATCTCAGCGTCCCCTTCCGTCATCCTGATCTCGCCGGCACCGCGTCTGTCCAGCAGGTCACGGGCATAGGACGGATAATAGCCTCTGGCCATGATATCAATAAAGTAGAAGTTTTCTCTTCTCACCTGCATGTGGCGGAACATGTCTTCCGGTTTGCATGTCGCAGGATACAGTCCGCTCATCGCGTACATGGCGCCGAACATGGACCCCGGCATCATCGCGTGTCCCATTTTTACCGCTTCAGCACTGGCAACGAACATGTGGTGGGCTGCCTGATAATGTGTCTTCGGTCCGGAATCTCTCGTTCCGCAGGGGCCGAACCCGCGCACCGCATTGATCTCGTTGAACGTCAGCCAGTAGCGGCACTTTGTTCCGAACCGTTCAAACAGCGCCTTGCAGTAGCGCAGATAACAGTCAATGACATGGCGGTCAGACCAGCCGTCATATTTCAGGGCAAGCTCCATCGGCAGCTCGTCATGGCATATCGTGATCAGCGGCTCCATATTGTATTTTGCCATCTCATCGATGACATCTTCATAGAATTTCAGACCTTCCTCATTCGGAACTTCTTCATCGCCGGTCGGGAAAATACGGCTCCAGCAGATCGAGAAGCGGAATACATTGAAGCCCATACCGGCCATCAGCGCGATATCTTCCTTATAGTGATGGTAGAAGTCAACAGCCTGATGGGAAGGATAGTATTCGTCATCCAGAAATACCGGTTCTGCCTCCGGCGGTACCGGATCTGCGTAGAAGAAACTGCTGGCAGGACGCACGATGGTGCCGTCCGGCATGCGCAGCGTATGATGACGGGGATTCTGAAGGCTTCCGTCGGTCTCGTAGTCATGAGAAAGGATGCCTCTGCCTCCCTCATTGAAGCCGCCCTCATACTGGAAGTCAGCCGTGGCTCCGCCCCACAGAAAACCTTTCGGCAATGATTTCATGATATGATCTCCTCCTGTTTTTCTTTATAATATCACAGAAAAACAAAAAACCTGCATAAGCAGGCTTTGAGAGCGCGTGATGAGAATCGAACTCACGTATGCAGCTTGGAAGGCTGCCGTTCTACCATTGAACTACACGCGCATTTAGGAAATGGTGTCTCGGATGCGACTCGAACGCACGACCCACTGATTAAAAGTCAGTTGCTCTGCCACCTGAGCTACCGAGACAGAGAGAATGGCTGGGGCAGCTGGATTCGAACCAGCGAAATGACAGAGTCAAAGTCTGTTGCCTTACCGCTTGGCTATGCCCCAATCACTGCCCTAAATATATATAGATGCCGAAGCATCTCGTTTTTAAGATGGTGGAGACGGGTGGTTTCGAACCACCGAACCCGGAGGGAGCAGATTTACAGTCTGCCGCGTTTAGCCACTTCGCTACGTCTCCAAATAAATGGTGCCGACTATAGGAATCGAACCTACAACCTATTGATTACAAATCAATTGCTCTGCCAATTGAGCTAAGTCGGCACGTCTATGGTGGAGGTTAACGGGCTCGAACCGCTGACCCTCTGCTTGTAAGGCAGATGCTCTCCCAACTGAGCTAAACCTCCGCATCCGGTTCTTTTTTTCCGAGTGCTTTCATATATTAGCATAGTCGTTTTTGACAGTCAACAACGAATTCATATTGTTTTTTATCTGTGCTACAATTGTTACTTGTAGTAAAGGAGATGATCCAATGGAAATCTGGAACTCACGTTCACTGGACAACAACCAGCGTTTTCTGAAGGCGCTGCTCTGCTCGCTGGCAGCTGCTGTCGTCCTCGGGATCGCGTACGGAATGCTGCACAGCATTCTCAGGATCGAAGCGTCCATTATTTATATAGGAATTGGCTGGTGCATCGGCCAGGTCGTTAAGAAAACAGGCCGCGGCGTGCATAAGCGCTTTGCGGTGCTCGGCGCAGTGATGACGCTGCTTGCGATCCTGATCGGCGATACCTGTTCCATGTACGGTCTGATGCCGGGCTTGAAGATGCTGATGCGTCCGCTGCTGTGGCCGTCTGTCATCATTCACTGGATGCGGATCTATCTGTCCGCAAATATCAACGCACTGCTTTCTCTGCTCTTCCGGGCGGCAGGCATCTGGTTCGGATACAGCGAATCAATTCTTTTCTGAAAGGAACACAGGCAATGTACAGAACAACATGGATGGAAGTCGACCTTGACAAGGTCGCAGAAAATGTCAGAACATGCAAGGCGATCTGCGGCAAACGCATCATTGCCGTTCTGAAAGCGGATGCCTACGGCTGCGGCGACAGCCATGTCGCAAAAGCCGTTCTGGAAGCAGGCGCGGACATGATCGCGGTATCCTCTGTTGATGAAGCGCTGATGCTCAGAAATGAAGGCTATGAGGGAGGCATCCTGATCCTCGGCATGACATCCGCGGATGACATTCCAACACTGATCGAAAACAATATCAGCACAGCCGGCTATTCTGCCCAGTGGGCGGAGGCAGCTGCTGCCCGCGGCTGCGCCGGACTGAAAGTGCATATGAAAGTTGATACCGGCATGAACCGGATCGGCTTCAAGGACAATGAATCTCTGAAACAGGCGTTTGATCTGCTGCAGAAAGCAGGATGCGTGATGGAAGGCATCTTCACCCACTTCTGCTGCGCGGATACAGACCTGGAAATGACAGACCGTCAGTATGAGCGGTTCCGCTCGGCAGTGGAGTATCTGAACTATCCCTTCCCGTGGATCCACTGCGACAACAGTGACGCGACTGTCTTCTTCAAAGATCCCGTTTCCAACGCCTGCCGTCTGGGCATTTCCCTCTACGGCATCTCCACATATGAAAAAAGCCTGGCATATCCGATCTCACTGTATTCCACGGTCATGATGGTCAAGCATGTCAAAGCCGGTGAAACGATCGGCTACGGCGCAACGTATACCGCAAAGGATGATGAGATCATCGCCACTCTTCCGATCGGCTACGCGGACGGTCTGATCCGCGCCAACCAGGGCAGAAAGATCTGGATCGACGGCCAGCTGTGTGAGATCACCGGCCGGGTCTGCATGGACCAGATCATGGTCCGTCTGGAAAAAGAAGTTCCTGCCGGCACCACAGCAGAGATCTTCGGTCCTCATATCTCCATTGAAACAATGGCAGACGAACTGCATACGATCCCGTATGAGATCATCTGTCTGATCAGCGGCCGCGTGACCCGCACCTATCTCTGGCATGGAAAACAGGTGACGGAAGAAAACGCACGTCTTCTGAAAAGCGAAGCCACAGACATCTGAAGTCTGCGGCTTTTTTCATATCTTTCGTTTTAGTGTCAGGTCCATGCCGGCAAGGATCCGGTTGCCATCCGCTGCCATGGCAAGGATCTCCTCTTTTGCGCCGATCTTCTCCAGCGCTTCTTCCGCGGCAGCTTTGTAGTTCCGCTTATGCGCATCATTGAGCTGTTTCCAGGGGATCCCTTTCATCTGTTCCATCAGCTTTGGATCGGCCGGGATCTTCCCCTGCAGGATCAGCACGGCGATCACCGGATAGCCGGGATACGACTGCCAGTATGTGGCAGGATCACTGGAGGCGAACGTGGTTCCGTTCCAGCGCACCTTGTATGCCTTCTGACGGTCGGAAGAGAGCACTTCCGCATGGTCTTCCTGCATCGTTACTCTTTCATCCGCGATCGCGGTATACGCTTCCAGTATTTTTTCTTCCGGCGGCAGCTTCATTCTTTTTCCTCCTTCGGCACGATGGTCAGAAAAGCGATCTCAGGGTTGTTGTACAGACGCGGAATGTGCGGATCGCCGGACGCCAGACCGCGGGAAATGAACAGTTTCGCTTTTCCTGTCTGATGCAGGCCTTCTGTGTACTTCGGGAACAGTCCCTGCTGAGGTGCGATGATGCCCTGATGGGTAAACGGAATGCGGAACTGACCGCCGTGGGCATGGCCGCAGATGATCAGATCACAGTCCAGCTGTTCATACAGCGAGATATAATTCGGCCGGTGTGACAGCAGCAGCCGGAAGCCGTCTGTCTGAAACCTTCTGTTCACTTCTTCACTTTTCACGGATGTCTTTCTGCCCAGATCCTTCAGACCGGCGATCTCGATCTCACCATATTGAAAGGAATCCTCCTCCGGTATGAACACGCCCATCTCTTCCATCTGTTCATACAGCTGCGGCAGTTCCTTCAGATAGCGGTCATGGTTGCCGGAAACATAGAATACATTTCTGCCTCTGAGCAGATCCAGCAGTTCAAAACTGATGGAAAAATCTCTGTCCACATCGAACAGGTCGCCGGGGATCACGATCAGATCCGGATCCTTTTCGCGGACTTCTTTCATGATCTTTTCCTGCTTTTTTCCGAATCTGCGGCAGTGCAGATCAGAAAGCACACAGATCGTGACCGGCTTCGTTACTTTTTCAGACGGAATGGATAATTCAGTAATATCCATATGGTACTGCAGACCGCCCAGCACAAAGACGGCGGCTGAAGCAATAATGATCTCTTTCTTCATAGAACCATTATATATTACGCAGGATCGCGAAGCCGATCTCTTCCGCATTCACGAGTCCGTAGTTGATGCCGACCGCGACAGATGTTCCAGTCTTGCGGTTGACGCCCAGCCAGGCTGAGAACGCGCCGGCGGAACCGGTATGCCATGAGATCGGCATTTTTTTGTCCAGACGCCATGCCAGACCGCTGTAAGAATGCTCATCGATCTCACCGTGTATTTCATGACAGAGATCGAGATACGGACGGGATCCATCCGTCTGCATTTCCCCGAACAGAAGCAGGTCTTCGATCGTCGCGTTGAGCGCGCCGGCCGGAGCGATGACATCTTCCTTTTCCCACTGCCAGCAGGAACACGGGTTTTCCTTCCGGTCATAGCCCTTCATACCCACGTTGCCGAGGAAGGTGCTGTTCAGTTTCAGATCATCACTGATATACTCCTGCATCGCGTCCCAGAAGCCTTTGCCGGTGACCTGGCCGGCAATGTAGCCGAGGATGCCCATGCCGATATTGGAATACACGAACTTGTATGTCTTGTCTTTCAGATGTGTTTCCCGCAGGATCTTCATCATCCCTTCTTCATCCGGATAGCCGCGGAACGGATTGGTGTGGAACAGTCCGCCTTCCTGGTTCATTTTCACAAAGAACGGGATCATTGTCAGCAGATTGTACGGCTGGGTGGTATAGCCGGATGTATGGGTCGCAAGTCTGCGCAGGCTGGGATAATACTGTTCCGGCAGTCCCTGAATATATTCTGAAACGGGAGCGTCAAGGTCCAGCTGTCCTTCGGAAATGTATTTTGCCAGCAGCGAGGCAGTGAATGGTTTGCAGATGGAGCCGACCGGATATACAAGCGGTTCTCCCTCAATGACAGCACGGTCCGGTCCGAAGCGGATCATTTCACTCTTTCCCTGGCTGCGGACGCCGATGGTCAGTTCAATGTGATGACGGTTGTGATACAGTTTATCAATTTCTACATGTGCCTGTGCGGGAATGATCATATGATGGTTCCTCCTGATCTCTCTTTCATCGTATCAGCCGGCATGCGCCGCTGTACAGAAAAAGAAACTGATCCTGAAGACCAGTTTCCTTATCATGCATTTCTGATGGTTCTCAGATGCCGTTGCTCTTCGGCAGCATTGCCGCGCCGATGATGCCAGGCTCTTCCAGAGCAGCCAGGACAAACGGTGTGTCGTGAACTGCTGTGTGGGACATTGCCTTGTACTGTTCGATGACGCCCGGCAGGAACTTGTCTGCGGATTTCATCATGCCGCCGCCGAGGACGAAGACATCTGGATCGCAGACGCACGCGATCGTCGCGAAGTACTGACCGAGATCCTTTTCGTATTCAGCCTTGCATTCTTTCGCGAGCTCTTCACCGGCTTCTGCTCTGTCGAAGACAACGCCTGTATGTTCGATCGTTTCTCCCTTGCGGGCTTCATACTTTCTCTTGAGACCTGTGCCGCTGGCTTCGTTTTCGATTGCACCGGCATTCAGGTAGTTGACCTTCTCACGGTTGCGGTCAATGATGATGTTCGCGACTTCGCCGCCGAATCCGTGCTTGCCGGAAACTGTCTTGCCGTCAACGACGAGAACGCCGCCGATGCCTGTTGAAATGGTTGTATAGAATACAAAGCGCTTGCCTTTTCCGGCACCGACCAGTGCTTCTGCCAGACCGGCAACATTGGCGTCGTTGTCCAGGAATGCAGGCATGCCGAATTCTTTTGCCATTTCTTCTGCCAGCGGATAACCGGCAAAGCCTTTCAGGTTTGTACTCAGCACCATTGTGCCTGCTGCTGTGTCGACCGGGCCCGGAACGCCGATGCCGATGCCTGCACATTCCTGCCAGTCAGGGATCTCGCGGACCAGCGCCTTGATGTTGGCCATGACCTTTTCCGGTCCTTCCATGCCGTAGGAAGGTCCCTTGACCTGTGCGAGGACCTCGCCGTCTTCCGAGATCTTGGCAACTCTGACGTTTGTTCCGCCAAGGTCGATACCGATATATGATTTCATGATGTGATTCCTCCTTGAATCTTTTCTCTTATATCTATTGTATTAGACGCATATCCTGTTTTCAATTGAGATTCTCCAAAAACCTCTTACTTCCTGCATACTTCTGCATAGACAGCAGTCTGCTGACTATAATCACTTTTGGCAGAAAAGAGGTATTTGAAAATGATTGAAAGAATTGACGCGCTTGCGGCAGATATTGATATGACGCTGACAGCCAAAGGCATGAACCTGCACGAGACTGTGAAGGAAGCATTCGACATCCTGCACAGAAACGGTGTCCTGCTTGGCTTGGCGACCGGCAGAGAGATCGATGACAAGCTGAAGCATCAGGGATCACTCTGGGGTCTGGACTATGAATTTGACTTTATTATCGGCATGAACGGCGGCATGATCTATAACCTTGCGGACGACAGCATGTGGTCAACTGAGCTGATGACGCGGGAAGAACTGAAAGAGATCCTGCTGTACATGCTGCCGCTGATCGATGAACAC
>JAILCN010000138.1 GCA_024680365.1 Solobacterium sp. | reverse complement strand
GGCATCCATGCGAAACAACATGAGCGACCGTCCGTATTTCCTGATCGGCATGACGACTTTCGCAGTGATCATCGTGATCTGGATCATTTTGAGAAATATCGTTTATTTCCTTTCACAGCGATCTGCGGAACGGGAGTGGCTGATCATGGTGACCGGATCCATCCTGAGTGCTCTTGTCTCAGTTCTGCTTCTCATTACGGCAGTCTTCCACTGGTCACACATCTGGATGTTCAGAGATTATACAGATCCGCCTGTCTTTCTGGATCCTCTGACCGATTCCGTACAGATCATGACAGACGAAGAAATGCCTTCTCCGGACAATGAATTCGAATACAAAGATCACTGCAATGAGTATTATGCTACAGATCCTGCATATATTCAGAAACTGCGCAGTCTGATCGGAACAAGCCGTCCGACCGGAAGATGGTCGCTGACCGCAAATGATCTTACACTGTATAACGCAAAGAAACTGACCGGCAGCACAGACCCCTATCTGCAGATCCTGCTGGTCACGGAAGAAACAAACAGAACTACATTCTTCTATCTGTACAAAGATGAAAACCGGTGGGTTCTGGATGAACCAGATTACGGCGTTTTTGAAGCATCCGATGCCCTTGTCTCACACATCATGGATTACAAAAACCATACCGTGCTGGATGAAGGCATCATTGAGGGATATCGGAAAATCTTTGAATATGATCCGGCTGAGATCCATCACGATCCCCATTATACGGATGACACATATGACGTGTACTGGTATCTGGAGCTTATTGACAGAGAGACTGGTGAAGATGTTACGCAGCAGTTCATCGAGAAATACCGCAGCGATTATGAAAATCAGAATTATTCAGTGATCCGCGAAGCGCTGGAGTCTGTGAAAGAGATCTGGCGTTCCGAATACGTCCATCCGAAAAACAGTGACTGACATAAAACCCGTCTCAGCTGAGGCGGGTTCATTTTTCTTCTGAATGCGGGTCGAAAAAGTCTTTTCGTCAGAATTTGTTACCTGTTTTTATGACTAAGCGCCCTTTTGTATTACTTTGCGGCTTTCTTCAGCGCATCCTCAGCGGCTTCGACGATGCCCTTCTGGGTATAGGAAGCTGCTGTCACGAGGTCGATCTTTGCTGACTGCGCCTTGACGATCGCATCCGTGATCTCTTCTCTGACCGGGTCTGCGTATGCCGGCGTCTCACTGTCGGATACGACCTTGACGGAAAGGATCTCATTGTCGCTGACGGTTACTTCTACAACGATCTCGCCGTTCTTTCCGGTACCGCTGCCCTGATACGTGCCGGCTGTGTATTTTGAACCCTGAGGCTGTCCTGCGCAAGCGCTCAGCAGGAGCGTGCTGAAGAGGAATGCTGCTGTTTTTTTCATGATCTTTTGTCTCCTTTCCCGTATCATATTCTGTTTTTTCTTATACAGCAATAAAGTTTCTTTTTTACACTTTTTCATAGATATCAACATTTTTTCAATCATACTGCTTATACAAATTTTTAAGTGTGCTATGATACATATGCTGTAACTACAGTTGGAGGACAAAATGAATAAGTTATCAAAAATTACTCTGGCATCCCTTCTCGCTCTTGGCATCGCGGGATGCTCATCTACAAAGCCTGCTGAGCCGACACCTTCAGCATCTTCAGGTGAAGGCGAAAAAGCAGAAACTGGTACAGGTATCTATGACGTCACAAACCTGACCGGTGAAAAAGTCACTGATCTCTACGTCTACAATGACGCTGCGGATAAAGGCGAAAACCTCGCTAACGGCGGACTCGACAAGAACGCTTCTGTCAAAGTCACAAAGGCTGACTACCCGACAGACACAGCATTCACGCTTGAGTTCAAGACAGAAGGCGGATACGAAGGAAAGTTCGAAACTCTGCATGTTGAAGAAGCTCCGATCTACCTGCTGAGCAAAGACCTGATGACAGGCGCTACCATGATCTCCTTCAAGGAGCCTGACGCAACTGCATCCTATACTGTGTTCAACAGCACAGGCGAAACAGTCAAGGAACTCTACCTGTACAACACAGGCGATGCGGACAAGGGTGAAAACCTGGCCGGTGAAGGACTCGCTGCTGCGGCTTCCGTCGAACTGACAAAGGTCGTTCCTGCCACAAAGACAGGCGATCAGGTCTACACGCTGGAATTCACAACAGAAAGCGGCTACACTGCAAAATTCGAAACACTGCACTTCGAAGTTGCTCCGATCCAGCTGCTTGCAGGTGCTGACGTACAGACAGGTGCTACACCGATCTCATTCAAGAAGCCTGAGTAAACCACAGAAAAAATGCACTTTCCAAAGTGCATTTTTTGTTTATGAAGAGCTTGAAGCTTTCTCCGCGTCGATCGCCAGAACGATCATCAGCGCGTACAGCGCATCCTCGTCATTGTCAACGTCGATGATATAGGTATCCGTCAGCTGGAACAGCTCTTTGGATACCGAAGCTCTGTGCCTGCCGATCTCATCCAGGATCTCATAATCCCAGCCCATGAAGTTTCCTTCCACGCGCCAGCCCATGAAATCCAGGTCATAGTCATTCACGAAAAGCGCGAACCGTTTCTTCAGATAACCCTGATATTCATCATTGACATAGAATTCAAATTCAGGAAGAAACCGGAAGATCTTTTCTTTGACTACGCCGATCTCTCTGTCAATCTGATCAAAGATATGCAGTTCATGTCCCCAGGCAAGTCTTCCTTCCACGGTAAACAGAACGCCGTCGTTCTCATCATAGATATCATAGCGGCCAAACCATGAGAACAGCCGCTGTTCAAATCTCAGCTGCATGTTTCTTACTCCTGATACCTTTCCAGCGCTGCCTTCAGGATCGCTGTATGCTCGTCGATCAGCGTCTTCGGCGAACAGATGGTCACGGAATCAAGATACTCCTGCACAAGCCACAGAATGCCTTGTTTCGGCGCTGAGACGCTGATCAGGAACGTATCGTCTTCTTTTTTCTCGACAGACGTCTCCGGACCGAACACATCCATCATCTGCGTCAGGATCTTTCCGCTGCACTGCAGCACTGCGTCGATATTCTCACCGGCAAACATGAAGAGCTTGCTGCGGGTATACGCATACGGATCCATGCTGTCAGCCAGTTCCGGCACTGTCTGATCCAGGATCGTGACATTCTTCATCCTGTCCAGCCGGTAATGCGAGAAGCCGCTGTATTTGGGGCTTGTCGAGATCATATAGCCGCGGCCGTCATGATAGACGATATAGCGGGGCTCCAGTGTATAGGGCTCGCTCCTGCGGGCTTTCAGAGTGCCTGTATAATCATACGTCAGATATGTAAACGACACTGCCTTCTTCTCACTGATCGCTTCCGAGAGGACCTCAATGTTCAGAAGCAGCTGCTGATTGGAGGTCTTCTGACGGTTGGGCAGATAGACGCCGTCATAGAACGCGTCCCTCTCATACCTGCTCTGCGTTTTCAGCAGTTTGCGGATCAGCTCGCTGCTGGTGCGGGAAGAGATGAAATGAGAAGCGTGAATGGCATTGCACAAAAGCAGGACCTCGCTCTTTTCCAGACTTCTGCCCAGCAGATAATAGCCCTTGCCGTTCTGGGCAGGCTTGGAGATGTCATAATCAAAATCTTCCAGGATCGCGATATTGGAGTAAAACGTTCTCCTGTTCATTTCGATCCCGTACTTCTTTTTCGCTGTCTCCATGAGCTCACGCCGGGTCAGAATATGATTCTCATCCGTTTCATCCTTCAGTATTTCCAGAAGAATAAACGCGCTTGTTTTCTTTTTTGCCATAGGACCCTCCTTCTCAGGCGTATTGTTTCAGACGGTATTTTGCACACACTTCTGAAGCCCAGCTGCTGTCAATGATATATGGTTCATCAGCTCCGGCATGTTCCAGGATATGCCTTGCATCATGATACATTTTCATGTCAAAACCGGCTTTCATGATCCCCTGCTTTGTCAGCAGGATCCACACCTCTCCGCCATGCACGGGATCATTCAGATAATGAATATAATCGATCTCCAGCTGCGGATAGTTTTTTGCTGCGTATGCTGTCAGAAGCTGCTTGGCGATCTCGATCAGACGATCGTCCCTGCCTGCTTCAAAAATATTGATCTTCTCTTTGAAACTGTTCAGAAAATCCGTCATGCGGAACACTTCATGACCGGCTTCACTGACTGCCAGCTGCCGGAATTCTGCCGTCAGCTGATCAAAGTGTTCCTTCGGCGCAAGCTGTACCAGATAATGCTTCGCGCTGTCCGTCACCCGCAGTTCATGCAGAAGTCTTGCGTCCCTGCCGCAGGATGCACAGCGGCGCATGAAAACCATGCCGCTCATGATCCTGTCCCGGAACTCCGGATCCTCATGAAGATCGACTTCTTTCACTGCATCAAAGAATTGTCTGCTGCCGCAGTGCGGACATGTGAATACCAGTTTTCTTTCTGCTTTCATCTTCTTCATTATATCATGAAGAACATCTGTTCTCAGCTGATGGCAAGGGAAGAAAGCAGATGGCTGATCACATTTTCATACTCTTTGCGATCGCCGGTCTCATTCCATACTGAGATCACTTTGACCTGTCCGTTATGAAAGAAATGATAGACGCAGATCTCACTTTCATAATCATGATATGTATAGGAAATATAATCATACGGCTGCCCGTGACCCACTGTGACAGCACCTTCTTCCAGAAGATTCTGCTCT
>JAILCN010000234.1 GCA_024680365.1 Solobacterium sp. | reverse complement strand
TGGTCTGTCTGATAGTCTTTGTGACAGCTGTATTCCGTCTTTCCAGGAAAGGTAAAACAGCACTTTAACTGATTTAACGAAGAAGTCCCCTTCTTCTTACGAAGTGTAAAGAAGGGGATAAATTCGTAGTAAAAATATAGTATAATACAGTCAGTCGTAGAGGATGATGATGAAAAACACTTCGCATAATATTACAGTTTTGGACAATAATAATCATTCAGTATTCGCTTTGCATTACCACCTTGTCCTTATTGTGAAATATCGCCGGAGGGTATTCGATGATTCTGTTTCTGAATATGCAAGAGATGTGTTTGAAAGGATCGCTCCTTCCTACAGCATCTCATTGCTGGAATGGAATCATGACACGGATCATGTACATATCCTCTTCAAGGCTCATCCTAACAGTGATTTATCCCGATTCATCAATGCGTATAAGAGCGCTTCCTCCAGACTGATCAAGAAAGAATTTCCTGAAGTGCGTCAGAAACTGTGGAAGGAATACTTCTGGAGTCAGAGCTACTGCCTTCTGACAACAGGAGGAGCACCTCTTGAAGTCATTAAGAAATATATAGAAACACAGGGTGAAAGATGAAAAAGAATAAGGCATTCCGGTATCGTATATATCCAGACAAGGCACAGGAAGAACTGTTACAGAAAACGTTCGGCTGTGCCCGTTTCATCTGGAACCGGATGCTTGCGGATGAGAAAGCATATTATGAATCATATAAGAAGATGCTGGATCCCACACCTGCGCAGTACAAGAAAGACTATGAATGGCTGAAGGAAGTCGATTCGCTGGCACTGGCAAATGTACAGCTGCAGCTGAAGAGAGCTTTCCAGCGGTTCTTCGATGATGAGAAGACAGGATATCCGAAATTCAAAGCAAAGCATTATTGTAAAAAAAGCTATACGACAAATCTTGTGAATGGGAATATCAGACTGAGAGAGAAGATGATCCGCCTTCCGAAACTTGGAGAAATAAAGATAAAGAAACACAGGGAAGCACCGGAAGAATGGAAGATGAAATCCGTCACTGTCACACAGGAGCCGACAGGCAAATACTATGTGTCTGTGCTGTATGAATATGAAAGCCAAGTATTTGTGCAGACAGATACTGAGAAGGCCATCGGACTTGATTATGCCATGAGAGGTCTGTATGTGGACAGTTTCGGAAAGAATGCCGAGATGCCGTAGTATCTTCGGAAGAGCGAAAAGAAGCTGAAAGCGGCACAGAGGAAACTGTCGAAGAAGTATGTCAAAGGAAAAGAGAGACAGTCGGGACGGTATTACAGACAGAAGCACAAAGTCGCATTGATGCATGAGAAGGTGCGTCATCAGAGAGCAGACTGGCTTCACAAGGAATCCAGGAAGCTTGTCGATGCATATGACATCATCGGGATCGAAGATCTTGACATGAAGGCGATGAGTCAGATGATGAACTTCGGAAAGAGCGTCAGTGACAATGGATGGGGGATGTTCGTGAACATGCTTATGTACAAAGCTGAAGAAGAAGGAAAGCATGTCGTTAAAGCGAACAGGCAGTTCCCGTCAAGCCAGATGTGTCATGTATGCGGGGAACTGAATCCAGAGACGAAGGATCTGAAGATCAGGGAATGGATATGTCCTGTATGCGGAACACATCATCAGAGAGACTGGAACGCAGCGATCAATCTGAGAGATGAAGCGCTTCATAAAGAGCTTCAGTAATAGTCATCAGACAAAAAAGGTACCCTGGGACACATGGGACCCTATAAGCCCGGGATATCTGGACACAGGAGTGTCCTTGGCCGGGAAGCCCCCGCCTCTATGCGTCAGCTTAGGCGGCGGGAGTATGTCACTACTTCATGCAATTCACCCCTTTTTCCGGAATATTCCAGAAAAAGGGTTTTTTTCTCCAGAATGATGGAAATGCAGTATATAGCAAACTACGATGACGGTGAAGAAAAGGAGGAAAAAAACGATTCTTCACATCATCAGTCTGCGATCTTCTGATCTGGATTGCAGAACATTCACTTGTGAGTACATCACATGCCAGGAATTATCAGCCGGATGTACGAGCACTCAAACAGCAGCTTCAAAACAGAACAGAATCGAACGGGGAGGATAACAGAAATTGAAAAGATGGATTGTATCAGTACTTTCAGCGTTTGTACTTTTTTCCGGAATTTGTACAGTTTCAATATCGGCTGAAGGAAGCCAGACCGAAGACAACGATACAGCAGACAGAGTTCTTGAATCTTCTGAAATCATTGATCTTGACGGTGAAACTTATCGTAAAGATGTTTTTGTTACGAGGACAGTCCTTTCACGTGACGGGAATCATGCAGATATACAGAATGAATATGAAATTGGTCTTAAACCGGTGAATTCGCGTTATGTCATTGGGTCTATACATTATGTTACGTACGATGAGCCATTTTGGAGTTATTCAGTATGGATCAGGGCAAAGATGAAATACACAACATATTCTGCCTCATCTTCAATAGATTACGCGACGTATTACAAAATCAATCAGCTGACGTTCTCGTATACTGATCTGGAATCCCCCATAACAGTGATCAAGACGAAGCTTTATATTCAGAACAACGGAGTTTCTGAAACAAGCGGAGTCACAAATCAGGAGAGGACAACAAATATCGGCAATGCACTCAGCGGAACACTGAATGGATATACATCATGGCGGCCAACTTACTCAGATGAAGTATATAAGACAAGAGTTGGCTTCAAGGCAGAACTGCAGAGAGGAACAAATGTTTATGACATTACATGGTTTTCCCCCGGCCTTCAGGGATAGAATCAGATTATTACCTTCAATATCTTTCATTTGTGCAGTATTGATTTCAGGATGTGCTCCGAAATCCGAATCATTGACATTGCATGCAAAGGATTACAAATCCATCTCATATACAGATACATCGGGTTATGTTTCGACAGATGAAGAACTGATCGAAGAACTTACAGCAATGCTTTCAGAAGCATTGACTGTAAATAAAACAGTTTCCACCGAACCTGTCCTGTCATTTGTACTGGAAAAGAAAGATCAGACACTGGAAGAATATGATTTCTATCCGGATGGCAGCAGCTATACTTTTGCGCACAATACTGAGACGTATAGTATCAGTTCAAAATCATTTGCTGTGATACAGACTGTGATCAATACAATAAAAAATTATGCAACAAAGGATGTATACGGATGCAGCTATCTGATTGAATCGGGTGAGGGATACAACTTGATTACAGAATTGTACTCCCGTACAGGGCATGTGCCTTCTGTAAGCAATCGAAATGAAATGCTGAAAATGGCAGAAACACTGGAAAATGAGCAGATCAAAACAGGTGAGATTGAATACAGTGAAAAAAGATGTCAGAAACATATGAATGACGCATCTTCCATGGAACAGATTACATTGAAGGTGTCTCATGATAAGCAGAAAGATCTGGAAGATCTGATCGAGGATTTCCGTTACACTATTGATGTCAAAGATAAAGGTGGTAAAGAATACAGCATATATCTGAAAACAGAATTCTATGATACAGGCAGTTGAAAATTCAATGTGCGTAACACCGCAGGATAAAGCAGCCATGAACAATAATGAGCATCTTGTCACATTCATCGATTCCTATACAGTCACAAGAGGATATAAAATTGAATCGGTAACAGAGGAGAGAGATCTCCTCTTTTCTAACCTGGAAGTGATATGTCAGATTGCTCGCCAAAAGAGGTTCACGGTATTGTGGGCTGGTATTTCCTTTGGAAAGAAAGAAAACATCCTGTCTTCCGCTTATGCGTCGCAGTCCTTTTTGTGCTTCTTACGATCAGGATCACAGTCAATGACTTCTATGCGGTTCTGCCGCAGGGGGCTCGCAGATATATGCGAAGATGTGACGCTGATCGCAAGCCTTCTCATATTCCCTCTGTGCGGAGTGACAGCGTGGGTTTCCAACAGGACCGTCAGCCTGCTTCTTCTTTCAGCCTGTATTCTGATCCTTCTGATCAGAAGCATTCATGATCTGAAACATCCGGTATGAATTGGGTATTTTGTGTGCAGAATAAACGTAAAATCCGA
Organism: Solobacterium sp.; assembly: GCA_024680365.1. GTDB lineage: Bacteria > Bacillota_I > Bacilli_A > Erysipelotrichales > Erysipelotrichaceae > Bulleidia. The sequence goes on along the minus strand of JAILCN010000234.1, from coordinate 7,217 downwards.
AATTCGTAAAATTAATATGCCGAATACAATAAAATAAAACTGCCGAAAATGCTAAAATAGAAATGCCGAAAATGATAAAACGGAGGTATTCGCATGAAATATATTACCAGACTGACTGACCAGGTGATTGACAAGAGACGGAAGGCTTTCAACGCAATTCACATTGTTGGACCAAAAGGATGCGGAAAAACAAGAACGTGTTCAGAACGATGCAAAACAGTAATCGAATTTCAGGATGAAGAAAGACGTGACGGATACCTGCAGATCGCTGATACAGCTCCAACGCTTTTCTTCAGAAACGAGAAACCGATTCTTTTTGATGAGTGGCAGGATGCGCCAAGGATCTGGGGGGCAGTCAGAAAAGACTGCGATGACCATCCTGAGGATACAGGATCATATTATCTGACGGGGTCATCATCCAGAAAAACAGAAACACCACATACAGGAACCGGACGTATCACATCGATCCAGATGTATCCGATGACTGCGTGGGAGACTGGCGATTCTGAAGGGAGTGTATCATTGACGAAGATACTGGATCAGCCGGAATATGAGCCTGCTGCAATGAATCCCCGAAAGCTGGAAGATCTGTTTCATATCATCTGCCGGGGCGGCTGGCCGAGATGCCTGACGATTCAGGATGAAGAAGGCAAGCTGGAAATTGCCAGAGATTATTTCCGACAGATATATCTGAAAGACATCAGTGCTGTTGACAGGATTGACCGTGATTCTGAAATTGCCAGAATTCTTTTGCAGTCGTATGCGAGGAATACAGCAACTCTCGCAAAGAAAACTGCTATTTATGCAGATGTTAAAGCCACACAAAGTGTAAGTGATCCGACACTGGCAAGCTATGTATCAGCTCTGGAAAGACTGTATGTGATTCATGACATAGATGCGTGGATGCCTCAGATCAGATCAAAAACAGCGATCCGAGCCGCAAAAAAGCATATTTTTACTGACCCTTCCATTGCTGCAGCTGCGCTGGGAATCTCACCGGATTACTTTTATAAAGATCTTGATGTATTTGGACACTTATTTGAAAATCTGGTTTTACGGGATCTGCTTGCATATGCAGAAGCACATAATGCACATGTCATGCACTACAGAGATGACACAGGTCTGGAAGCGGATGCAGTTTATCAGACAGAAGACGGAAGATATGCACTGATTGAGATCAAAACTGGTGCGAACGCTATTCCTTCTGCGGAAAAAAACCTTCTTCGTTTTAAAGAGCTGATTCGTGAGCACAATGAAAAAGCAAATGCGAATCCTGAACATCCCGGTGTTGTATACCGAGAGCCCAGCGCACTGATTATCATCTGTTCGAACGCACCAATGGCTTATACATCTTCAAACGGAGTGACAGTTGTACCGTATCTTTGCATGAGAGACTGAAAAAAACCTGACTTATTGAAAAGAAGAATAAGCACAGGGCGGTTTGTTCAATCTGCGCCGCAGATTGACGAAACAAAGAAATAAAGATATTTTGAATCCATGAAAACAACCACCAAAACACAGCAGGCCTGGAGCGAGGCAAGAAACGATCTGGTATATGAGCTTGGAAAGCTTGGTTATCCGGAAGAATTAGGAAATGCAATTGCGAAGAACCTCGGCAGTCCGAAAGCGATCTGCAGAATGAGCAGCTACCTGCGCCAGGTGAAGCCGAAGAAACCGGAAATGATCGTGGATGAGATGCTGGCGATCATGAGCGAGATTGCAGCCTGGAAACAGAAGAAAGAAGCAGAAGAATCCAACGCAGCGTATAATGAACTGCTTCTGCGCGGATTTGAAGAATAATACACCGGAGCGGCATAGAAGTCAGATCAGAAGATGAATTATACTTAAGGATAGGAGGTCCTGAACATGGAAAAAATCGTAGTAGACGCATTAATTGAAATTCCTCTGAATTCAAGAAACAAATATGAAGTAGATCATAAAACAGGAAGAATTCACCTGGATCGTGTTCTGTATTCAGCGATGAGCTATCCGACGGAATACGGGATCATTGAAAATACACTGGCACCGGACGGAGATCCGCTGGATATCCTTGTCATATGCAAGGATCCGACGTTCCCCGGCTGCATCGTGCCGGCAAGAGTGCTTGGCTATCTGTCGATGATCGATGACGGCAAGCTGGATTATAAGCTGATCTCTGTGGTCGACTGTGATCCGCGCTATGACAATGTCAATGAACTGAAAGATCTGCCTTCCTTTGAACTGGATGAGATCGAAAACTTCTTCCAGAATTACAAGGTCCTGCAGGGGATCAAAGTAGAAACAGGCGGCTACCATCACCGCAGATCCGCGAAAAAGATCATTGAAGAATGCCGGCAGGCATTCCTTGACGCGCAGAAGGAGAAGGAAACAGAATGAATCCGGAAGAGGAAGAACTGAGAGAAAAACTGATGGATTATTACGGCACCGCAGCTGCTTCAGGCATGCCTGCGGCAGTGATCGATCTGGTCCGCGTGGAAAACATGGATGAGGAAGAACTGCGGAAAGAAGCCGAGAAGAATCACATCAAATAAGGAGGGGGAACATGAATCAGATCAAATGCCCGCACTGCGGAGAAGTATTTACCATCGATGAAACAAACTATGATTCCATTGTCAGACAGATCCGGGATCATGAGTTTCAGGAAGAGGTACAGAGAAGAGAAAAAGAACTGAAAGATGCCCTCGATGCCCGGCTGAAGCTGTTCCGCTCCCAGTCGGAAAACAGCACCCAGGAAAAACTGGCTGAGAAAGACAGAGAACTGGATGCTCTGAAACACAGACTGGAACTGGTTGAATCAGAATATGCCGCGAAGATGAGCGAAGAAGCCGCGAAAAAAGATTCTTCGATCAGCGAACTGAAAACACAGATCGGCGTATTGAACGAACAGCTTTCCCATGCGGAGAAAGAGAAAGAGAACGCGGTCAGGGAAACCATTGCGCAGAAAGAAAAAGAAACTGCCGGTGAGATCAATGACCTGAATCAGAAGATCCGCGATCTGCAGAGAGACCTGCAGGAAAACGACGAAAAGAACAAGGCAGTACTGCAGACAGAACTGGAAAAGAAGAATACTGAGCTGGCTGTATTAAAGACAACGCTGGAGACAAAGGAACAGGAAAAGAAGCTCTCCATCGACAAGGCGATCGCCGAGATCACCCGGCAGAAAGACGCGGAGATCCAGGATTACCGTGTGCAGCTGGAGACCCAGAAGAACGAAGCGCAGCTGAAACAGGAAAGCATGAGAGCGACCTTTGATGAAGCCCTTTCCGCGAAAGACAGAGAGATCAAAGATCAGAAAGATCTCGTAGAAAGATACAAAGATTTCAAGGCAAGACAGTCCACCAAGATGGTCGGTGAATCCCTGGAACAGCACTGTTCCTATGAATTCAACAAATACCGCATGGGCATGTTCCCGAACGCGTACTTTGAAAAGGACAACGATGCGAGAACCGGTTCCAAGGGTGACTTTATCTTCAAAGAAAAAGATGAAGACGGTGTGGAATTCATCTCCATCATGTTTGAGATGAAGAATGAAAATGACACCACTGCCTCAAAGCATAAGAACGAAGACTTCTTTAAAGAGCTGGACAAAGACAGAAAAGAAAAAGGATGCGAGTATGCGATCCTTGTGTCCCTGCTTGAAATTGATAATGAGCTTTACAACGAAGGCATCGTGGATGTGTCATACCGCTATCCCAAGATGTATGTGATCCGTCCCCAGTTCTTCATTCCGATCATTACGATCCTGCGCAATGCCGCATTAAATACCGTGCAGTATAAGAAACAGCTCATCATTGAACGGAACAACAACCTGGATATCACACACTTTGAAGAGAACATGAATACCTTCAAGGAAGCATTTGCGAAGAACTATGATCTGGCATCCAGAAAGTTCCAGACTGCGATCGAGGAGATCGACAAGACGATCGATCACCTGCAGAAAACAAAAGATGCCCTGCTGTCATCTGACCGGAATCTCAGACTGGCCAATGACAAGGCACAGGGTCTTTCCATCAAGAAACTGACAAAAAACGCGCCCTCCGTTGCCGACAGGTTTGCGGAACTGAAAAAGGACTGAATATGAGTGAATACGAAAAAATGATCGCCGGTCAGCTGTATGATGCTTCCCAGCCGGAGCTTGTCACACTGCTCATCAAAGCCAGAAAGCTGGCAAGAAGATACAACCAGACAGACGAAGATGAAGTGGAAAAAATTGAAGCGATCCTGAAAGAACTGCTTCCGAATTCGGAAAATCTTCCTGCCATGCAGGCACCAATTTACTTTGACTATGGATGCAACACCCGCTTCGGGAAATTCTGCGCAACAAATTTCAACTTTACATGTCTCGATGTGTGTCCCGTTACGATCGGCGACAACGTGCTGTTCGGACCCAATGTAACGATTGCGACGCCGATGCATCCGCTGCTTCCGGAAGAAAGAAACGTCCGCCAGAGAGAAGACGGTTCATACTATGCGCTGGAATACGCGAAGCCGATCACGATCGGTGACAGCTGCTGGATCGCTGCCAATGTTGTCGTATGCGGCGGCGTGACCATCGGTGAAGGATGCGTGATCGGAGCAGGCAGTGTTGTAACAAGAGACATTCCTCCGCACAGCCTGGCTGCCGGCAATCCCTGCCGCGTCATCCGTGAAGTGACAGAAAAAGACAGAATGAAATGAGAAGCCCGCAGGCTTCTCATTTCATTCCGGTGTTCCTTCTTTGCTTACTGTGGTCTCCGGTACAAGGCGCGGCATGCGCGTCTGAGTGCCGGAAGAAGCGATCAGGGCAAGTGCTGTATAGAAAGCACCAAGCGATATTGTGTGACTGAAGAATGTTTCTCCGTTGATCTGGTTGCTGATGAGAAGGATGCCTGCCGCAAACAGGAACAATGATCCGACAAACAGCCGTCTTGGCAGAGTGAAGGAAGAAACGACCATCAGGCAGGCAGATACCAGATAGAGGATGGCCAGGACTCTGAGGATCCCGTAGCTTCCTTCGATCGACATCACATTGTAAATGCTGATGGCACTCATGATGATGAACATGATGATCTGCCGCTTGCCCGGTCTGTCCCTGCGGATATAGATAAAGCTGAGAACCAGATATGCCAGGATGTGCAGGATCGCGCCGATCTGCAGGGAACCTGTTGTGGTCAGATCTGCCGCAGCCAGCAGCATCGTACCTGCCGCCGTGAAGGCAGTGAACCAGTCTCTGCGGATCAGGATGCCGATCAGGGCCAGCAGGACCGCCGTCCCGTCGATCGCTTTCTTATAACTGAGCATCACTTCGTAAGAATTATCAAACAGCACGCTGCTGATCATCATCAGGAAAAACAGCATGAATATCTCTGTAACAAACAGGAACGGGAAGGCGTGGTATTTCGTGCCTTTTCTGATCCAGCCCAGCTTCACTCTGTGATTGAACCGGATCCGTCCGATCACATACGTGATCTGGAAAATAATCAGAGCAGCGAATAAGACCGGAATCCAGAGAAAGAACATCACAATGTCCCGCCAGGAACTTTCGGACATTGCCTTCCGCAGAAGGCTTGTAACGCCGGACTGGGTGAAATGCAGTTCTTCTTTAAAGACCTGCTGGTTATCCAGTGTTCCTTCTTTGGAGTAATATGTGTTTCCGTCTTTTGTGTATGTGATCGTCAGAGTATCATTGGCAGGAATTTCAAAGCTCAGCATGTAGGTATGATCATTGGACTGATGACCGACTTTATATTCCAGCTCAAACATGTCGATCATTCCTTCACCTTCCGGTTCCAGCCGCAGGCTGTATTCCCCGTCCAGCGGGATCATGGCAGTCAGATAGTCATCGGATCTTTCAAGATACAGATGCGGTGTGTCTTCATCTTCCTCCGCTCTGATCTCTTCGATGACTGTGTCATCTCTGAGCAGGGAGAGACTGCCGGCATGCTGGGTGTAGATCATATGATAGGTGTCAGCGTTTGTATACAGGTCTTCAGCGCGTTCAACAGAGAATACCCATGAGATATACAGCTCCGGCGTATGCGCCTGCAGGGCATTGGCGCCGAGAGAAGCCCTGGAATTCCAGCGGTGGAATGAATTTGTGGAGTTGAGATAATCCTGGAACACCTGGGCAAGATAGTCCATCAGTCCATTGGCTTCTGTCCGGGTCTCCTCATTGATCAGTACCGGGTCATTCGCGATCTCCAGAAGATTGGAAAGGATATTGAGCGGACTCCGGTCTTCCCAGAGAAGGATCAGCTTCTTCTGCAGGCTTTGGGCGTAGATCTTCGCGGTCGGACAGATCTTCTGCAGATAGGCAAGGATGATCCTCGACATCGCGTCAGCTTCAGGATTGACCCAGTAATCAATTCCGGTCAGTTCTTTGTATATGACATCCGCGGCAGCCCGTTTTTCCGTATAGTCGGAGTCAGTCTGGACGCATGGTGTATACAGCGTGGTGCCGTAGCGCTCAAAGCCCCAGTCCGCGAACGGAACATTGGGCACCGGGTCTGCCTTGCCGACGATATTGAAGATATTTCTGTATTTCCAGGGATCGCTTCGGCGGGTCGTCCGCGGTGTCGCGAAGGTGTAGGCAAATACACTGTGCTCATCAAACAGAGCAGAATCAGAGAGTCTTGCGGCAGTGATGTTGGTAACAGCGGCAGCCCGGCTGAATCCGGACAGCCAGATCTTCAGCCGTCCGCTGAGGTGTTCCGAGGCAATATAGCCGAAGATACGGTCATAAACAAGCTGAGAGGAACGGGAGAACCCGTCATGTTCATCCCCGTCGCCAATGGAGAAGTTGGATTCCCATTCATCGAGATATCCCTGGCCGCATAAGCCTACCGCGATCAGTTCAAAAGCGTCGTCGCCGCTGCCGATCTTCTGATGACCCATGACCGTCGAGATCGTATACATATTCGGATCTTTGTCATAGTCGTCACTGCGCAGTCCGCCGAATCCTGCCTGGTTCAGGAACGAGCTCAGATTGGTATCCGCCTTGCTTTGGCTGTTCTTCGGCCGGAACGCGGAAGTCGCAAGTCCCAGCGACAGCTTCGCAAGATCATGCGAATACTCCCGGGCATCCTGCATGAACCAGTTCCGGTTGAATTTCACATCAATGGAACGGTTCTGCTGCGTCGTCAGCACATAGAAAGAAGACCGGATCGTTCTGGTCTCATCATCCGGTTCCGCTGATACCGGCAGTACGGAAAACAGCATCAGGAACAGAGAGAAACAGA
>JAILCN010000203.1 GCA_024680365.1 Solobacterium sp. | reverse complement strand
ATATACTTTCATTTGTAGTGGCCTTCCTTTCTCTTGTATTGAGGCAACTTCTCATGTGCCTGCTGTTTTAGCCAACAACAAGTATATTGTGATGATCCTCGGAGCTACAAGTTATAGGGAGGTCATTACATATTGTCTTATTTATAGTAGAATGAAGATAGATATTTGAGGTTTTGCATATGCTCAGTATATTTGACAGTCTCAGAGAATTCACTTTTTTGTCGATCCTTCTCAGAATGGTTTTAGCCATGCTCTGCGGCGGAGCGATCGGCTACGGAAGAACGAAAAAAAGCCGCACAGCCGGTTTCCGTACGTATATGCTGACAGCGATCGGCGCTTCTCTTTCCGTGATCATCGCCATGTATGAATATGAACTGATGCAGTCGATCTGGAAAGATGTCGTGGCGGATGTCGGCATGAAATTCGACGCGTCACGCTTTGCGTCGTCGGTGATCGGCGGCATCGGCTTCCTGTCTGCCGGTTCCATCATTGCCGGACGGCATCATCAGGTGGAAGGTCTGACAACAGCGACCGGTCTGTTCGCGAGCGTCTGCATGGGAATGGCAGCCGGCGCGGGTTTCTTTGAATGCGTTACCGTTTCACTGCTGCTGATCATTCTTGCCCTGGAAGTGATGCAGCCGCTGGAAGCACTCTATAAACGGAGAAAGAGAAACATCACGCTGGCAGTGGAGTTTGATGATGTACAGACGATCGATACGATCACGGGACAGATCAAAGGCATGAAAGCAGAGATCATGGACATCGATATCGAACGGACGGAGAAGGCAGGAGATCTTCTTCCTTCCGCAGTCTTTTCCGTCAGAATGGCAAAAGAAAAACAGTCGCATTCAGAAATGCTGGCATCCATTGCCGAGCTGCCCGGCGTCTTTGCGGTTGAGGAACTGATTTCCTAAGGAGGTATATGAGATGCTGAAATTGTTTGATCCGATCAGGGATTTCAATACACTTTCTGTCGTGATCCGTCTGGTCATGGCATTTACCGCAGGCACGGTCATCGGTCTGGAACGGTCCTATAAGAACAAAGCAGCCGGCTTCCGGACGCATACACTCGTCTGTCTCGGTGCTTCCATTGCCTCGATGGTCGGCATTTATCTGTATGTCGTCATGCGGCTGCCGGCTGATATGTCAAGGATTGGCGCCGGCGTTGTCACCGGACTCGGCTTCATCGGTGCCGGAACGATCGTAGTTACCAGCAAGAAGGAAGTCAAAGGTCTGACGACTGCGGCAGGTCTTTGGACAACAGGTATGATCGGTCTTGCGGTAGGCGCCGGCTTCTATGAAGGCGCACTGATCGGCGTGATCCTGGTACTGCTTGTTGAGACAGTATTCAATGATATCAGAGGCTCGATCAAAAAAGCCCCGGAATTCGGCATCGCGATCAGCTATTACAACCGGCATCAGCTGGATGATGTGATCCGCTTCTGCAAAGACCGTACACTGTATGTCAGAAACCTGCAGATCACCGGACATACAAACGATGCGGATCCTGTTTATTCAGCACTCATCCTGTTAAGGGGCGGTACGGAGGAAGACCAAAAAGAAACGATCCGGCAGATCCGGGAAATGGAAGGTGTGATCTCAGCGGAGCTTGTCTGAAAAGAAAATGGAGAAACTGAACTTCTCCATTTTTTTATGAGTAGTATTTTTCTTTGTCCAGCAGGTTTTCCTGACGGGCAACGATCAGAGTGCCGACCATGTCACAGATCGCGTTGTTGATGGTCCTGACAAGTCCGGCAACGACCTCTACGCCAAGCACCATGCCGATCGCTTCATTGACCGGCAGACCCAGTGTTTTCAGCAGGGCGGACAGGCAGATGATGGAAGCGCCCATGACCGGCGGCGCGCCGGCGGAGAGCATCAGGATGGCAAATGTCATCATGATATACGTGGACAGATTCAGCGGCAGACCGTAGAGCCTTGCCAGCAGCAGTCCGAAGACTGACATATAAACAGTTGTTCCGTCCATGTTGACAGTCGCTCCGAGCGGGATCGACAGGGAATATACTTTTTTGTTTACGCCGAGATCATCGCAGATCTTCATGTTCAGCGGAATGGCAGCGCTGCTGGAACCCATGCCCATGATCTGCAGGAGATATGGCATGTACTTGCGGGTGAATGTCAGCGGCTTCAGTCTGCCGAGGAACTTCAGAAGCAGATGGTAGAATGTGAGCAGTATGACGATTGCCAGCAGGTAGACGCCGATGCCGGCAAAGATCGGAAGGCCCATGGCGCTGGCCGCGCCAGATCCGGAGAGGATCATCTGCGAAAGCATGCAGAAGATCATCACCGGCATGAAGCTGATCAGCATATTTGTCATTTTCAGGAAGACTTCGTTGCCGGCATTGATGAATTCCTGGAACGGTTTTGCTTTTTCACCGACGGATGTGACCGCCAAGCCAAGGAAGACAGCCAGGAAGATGATCTGTACCGTGTCGCCGTCCAGGAATGCTTTGACGAAGTTTTCCGGAATGATCTTCATGAAGGTATCCAGGAAGGACAGATCCATATCAGCCGGCTGCAGAGCAGTGAGGGCTGCCGCAGCACCAAGCCGGTAGGGTCTGATCAGTTCCACCAGGGCAAAGCCGAGCAGGGTGGCGAACAATGTCGTCATCGTGTAGATCCCCATGATCTTGCCGCCGATGCGGCCCAGCTGGGCGGTGTTGCCGAAGCCGGCGATCGCGCTGGCGATCGAGAAGAAGACAAGCGGCGGTATGAGCATGTTCAGACAGTTCATGAACATGTCCTTGCCGGGTGTCATGATGCTTTTTGCGATCGAGGCACAGACGCTTGGCGGGAAGGCGGCTTTCATCATCAGCGACAGCACGATGCCAAGAACAGCTGCCATGCCCATCCGGATCAGGAGAAGATACCTGGATTTATACGCCGTGATCGTGACGACGTTGTACTGCTTCTGATGCTTCAGGCGGATGTCCTGGGCAAATGACTGCATCAGGGCTGTCTGCATCGGATCTGTTGAGCCGCTGTACAGATCGAACGGTTTGCCTTTTGCCTGCATTTTGATGCGGAGCGTTCCGCTGAGATAGGAGATGTTCACGGTGAATTCTTCATCTTCTGTGTGATCCAGCATCAGAAGAAGTGTTTCTTCCGCCATCAGGGAAGCTCTGTTTTTCTCACTGGCTTTCAGCTTTTGTTTCTCTATGTTTTCATTAATAAAAGTCAGAATTCCGGCTCTGTCTGCTGAAGAAAATGTTTTTTTCATAATTGACCTCAGCACTATTATAGCTGAAATCCTAACAGCTGATGCGCATTTTCAAAAGAAAAACCGGGGTGTTTCCCCGGTTCTGTCAGTATGCTGCGTACCAGCCGATGCCTTCATCCTTCCAGCCGAGCTTTCCGGTCAGGGCATCATGTTCTTTCTTGTTTGTTGTGTAGTTGTGATTGCAGGAATATGCATTCGGATTATATTCTCGCAGGACGGCTCTTCCATCGGAACCTGCGGAATGCCAGCCGATTCCTTCATATGTCCAGCCGTAGGATACGAGAGCATCCTTTTCCTTTTCGTTCAGTGTGTAGTGATGTTCTTTTCCGTTGGCGTTGTACAGTCTGTATACCGGATCGCCTTTGCCCGGAGCCTTCCAGCCGAATCCTTCCAGTTGCCAGCCGTAGCCGACCAGTGCTTCCATTTCCTTTTCCTTTGCGGTGTAGAAGTGTTCACCGGAATTCGGATTGTAGACACGGTACATGAGCTGTTCGTTTTCACCGACGACAGCGATCCTTCCTTCGCCGTACGGGGTTCCGTAGAGTTCCGCCGGAATGACGCCGCCGAGGTATTCGTCGCTGGTGAGATAATCGATCAGCATATCCGCATCGGTACGGATATCTTCGATCAGTTTGCAGTTCTTAAACATTGTCATACCGTCGCCGCCGTCCCTCAGCATGTATGTGGTTGCCGCAATGGAGTATTCTTTTTCGGGATCCAGCATTTCCGAACCGATCTTGACGCATGACACGCGGCGTTTTGCCTCGGGATCGATATGGTCGAAGGATCCGTCATCCTTTGTGACGACAGGGGAAGGGATGCTGGTGTCGATTGCGTATGAGAGTCCGGATACCTGCAGGAATCCGCCGTTTTCACCCGGATAGCTTCTGGCACCGTGCTCCAGGGCGTCGAGGATCACCTGTCCTTTGGCAATCGCAACGCCAACAGTGTTGCCGAATGGGCAGACGTCGACCAGTTCCTTCATCGTCACTTCCCCGGCTTCAAGATTCACGCGGACCCCGCCGCCGTTGACCAGTGAGATGTCAGTGTTGAGAACGGATCTGAATGCATCAGCGACGAAGTCACCGAGATTCGTTTCACGGGAGCGCACCATACGCTTTCCGCCGTCCGGATCGTAGATATACATATCAGCCTCGCTTGTTCCGATCGCTGTCCGGTTGTAGGCTTCTTCTTTTTCCGCGTAGAAGGCGACTGTTCCTTCCTGGGAAGGATCTGATCCCTGCACTCTTTCGTATTCCGCCTTTGCTGTATCGGAAACGATCGCAGCCTGGGCATCTTCTTTTTTGACAAGACCGGTTGTGATCTCTACGCCGCTTTCAGTGAATGTGATATCCATCTTTCCGATATTTGCGAACTTTGTTCCTGTTGATGTTTCAGGGACCGCAGCACCGTTTTTGTTCTTCAGGTCAGAGCCGTTATAATCCGGACCGGGAATCTCTTCGTGAGAGTGTGCATCGATATATGCATCAATGCCTTCCGTGTTGGCGATGATGGCAGCGCTGTTCCATTTTTCGGCAGTACCTTTCATGCCGGTGTGGCCGAGCGCGATAACGACCTCAGCACCGTCTTTTCTGGCTGCATCGACTGCGTTCTGCACCAGCTCGTACAGGCGGTCTTCACCGAAACTGTACAGATAGTTCCCGTCATCATCCATAAAGTATGTCGGAGTGGATTTTGTGTACGTTTCCGGCGTGCAGATGCCGACAAAGCCGATCTTGCGGCCGTTCATTTCGATGACACTGTAACTGTCAAAAATCAGTGCGTTGTCTTCCGTCGTTGAGAAGTTGGCCGCAAGATAGGAGACTGAAGAACCTTCTGCGAGTTCAAGGAAACGGGGTACGGTATAGTCGAATTCGTGATTGCCGGGAACTGCCAGGTCATAGCCTGCCTTTTCCATCAGGACCGTTGACGCTTCGCCTCTGGTCAGCGAGTCCGGAAGTTCACCCTGGATCGCGTCGCCTGCGTCCACGGTGATCACATGATGTCCATCGTCTTTCAGCTGCTGCTTATATCCGGCAAGCACAGAGAATCCTTCGATCTTTCCATGAATATCATTCGTATAGAGAATGGTGACATCGGAAAGACTTTCAGGTTCTTCTGCCTGCAGCTGCAGAGGCAGCGCAGACAGAATCACCGCGAGAGCCAGAAGCAGACTCAGTAATCGTCCTGTTTTCTTCATGATATTTACTCCTTGTTCTTATATAAAGTAATCATAATACAAAATGCATCCCTGCATACACGTTCTTTTTTCTTTTGCGTTGGCCTTTCGCTGAAGGCGTAAAAAAACTATAATACTGTTATTAAGTGGAGGAATGAGTTATGTACAGGATCATCAGAAAAAAGGAACTGAATCTTACTGTGACACAGAT
>JAILCN010000194.1 GCA_024680365.1 Solobacterium sp. | reverse complement strand
ACATGCTGGTCGATCAGTCCGGGAATGACTGTTTTTCCTTCCGCGTCATATACTTCCGTTTCAAGTCCTTCGATTTCTATGGACTCCCTGACAGTGATGATTTTTTCATCACAGATCAGGATATCTCTGATGCCTTCGTGCTGCGGTGCGTACACGTCCGCGTTCTTTATGAGTTTCAGCATATCCTCACTCCTTTTTCTGAAATTATACACGTTTCCAATGTGTTCCGGTTTATAATGAACTGGAAATGAAAGGAATTCACAGTATGGATCTGAAAAATAAAAAAATTCTCGTGATCGGTCTGGCAAGAAGCGGTCTTGCGGCAATTAAGCTGCTGCACGAGATCGGCGTCAGTGACATCACGCTGACAGAGCAGAGAGAAGTCAAAGAAAAAGAATACCTGGAGAGCATCGGCGTTACGATCCTGCCCCAGAGCGAAGAAGTATTTGAGAGACCGTATGATCTTGTGATCAAGAACCCCGGCGTTCCGCCGATCAGTCCGTTTATCCGCAAGTTCAAGGACAGAGGCATTCCGGTCATCACCGAGATCGAACTGGCGTACCAGCTGGCAAAGCCGCAGCACTACGCAGCGATCACCGGCACAAACGGCAAGACAACGACGACAACACTGGTCTATGAGCTTCTGAAGGCAAAATACGGCGACAAGGCACATGTCGGCGGCAACATCGGCACGCCGCTGTGCGAGCTGGTACTGGAACACAACCTGATGAATGAGGAAGGACATTACATCTCCCTGGAGATCTCCAATGCCCAGCTCATCGACATCGTCGATTTCCGTCCCGAAGTATCCGTGATCATCAATCTGACACCGGATCATATCGATTTCATGGGCGGTCTGGATAACTATTATTATTCCAAGACCCGCGTCTATAAGAACTGCAGAGACAACGATCTCTTCCTGTACAACGCAGACGATCCTGTCGTCGAAGAATACACGCAAAAGTATCCCATCCCCTGTCAGAAGATGACATTCTCCCTGCAGAAACAGGATACCGACGCATATCTGAAAGACGGCTGGATGGTCATCAGCGGCGAAAAGGTACTGGAGCTTGACAGGATCACTCTGCCGGGCATGCACAACAAGCAGAACATCATCATCGCCGTCAGCGCTGCCATGCATATGGGCGTCACGAAAGAACAGGCACAGGAAGTCATCTATGCCTTCAAGGGCGTTGAACACCGCATTGAATTCACGAGAGAACTCGACGGCGTCAAGTATTACAACGATTCCAAGGGAACCAATACAGACGCTACGATCACTGCTCTGAAGTCCTTTGACAAAGGCGTGATCCTGCTGGTCGGCGGCTTTGAAAAAGGCCTGTCCATGGACGAAATGAAAAACTATCTCGGATGCGTAAAGAAAGTCATCGGCTTCGGCGCTTCCGGACCCCGCATCGCGCACGATCTTGTCGGTGATGACGCACTGATCGTCAATGACCTGGATGAAGCGGTCCATGCCGCGAAAGACATCGCTGTTTCCGGCGACATCGTCCTGCTCTCTCCGACCACTTCCTCTTTCGACCAGTACGCCAACTTTGAGGAACGCGGAAAGCACTTCAAGAGGATCGTGAATTCCTTATGAACCGCAACGCTTTTATCGGTATCTTCGATTCAGGCGCAGGCGGACTGACCGTCGCAAAGCATGTCATGGAGCTGCTTCCGAATGAGAACATCCTCTTCTTCGGAGACACTGCCCATCTGCCCTACGGCACAAAGTCAGAAAAGCAGATCAAGGAATTCGCAGTCAATGACGTTGCATTTCTCAACCGGTTTGAGCTGAAAAGCCTGATCATTGCCTGCAATACCGCAGACTCCGTTGCCCGGGAGACTCTGCTGAAAGAATTCGACATGCCGATCTACGGCGTTATCGATCCTGCCTCCCGCAAAGCCGTACAGGTCACGAAGAACGGAAAGATCGGCGTCATGGCGACGACAGCGACGGTCCGCTCCAATGCCTACCGCAAAGCGATCCACAGACTGAACAGAGACGCAGAAGTATATCAGCTGCCCTGTCCGCTGCTTGTACCGCTGGTAGAAAACAGAAGATATAAAAAAGACGACATGGTCGTCCGGCTGATCCTCGGCGAATACCTCGACGAACTGACAGCCAATGACATTGATACTCTGGTCCTCGGCTGCACCCACTATCCGCTTCTGTACGATGCCATTCATGATCTGGTCCCGGATCTGAACATTGTCAGCTCTTCTGAAGAAGCTTCCAAAGCGCTTGTCAGCAGTCTGACAAAGACCGGCCAGCTCAATGATGAACCCGGCAGTATCCGCCGCTTCTATGTCAGCGACGATGCCGAGGCCTTCAAAAAGAACGCGGACATCTTCCTCGGTGAAAATATCACCGGCGAAGTGATCCAGGTAGCCCTGTAACGCAAAAGATGCAGACATCTGCATCTTTTTTGTGTCTCTCAAAACAAGAAAAAAACGCCTGTTTCCAGACGTTTTTTATGGAGCGAGTGAGCGGAATTGAACCGCCGTGTCCACCTTGGCAAGGTGGCGTTCTACCATTGAACTACACTCGCAGATGGCGGTCCTGACGAGATTCGAACTCGCGATCTTCTCCGTGACAGGGAGACGAGATGAACCGCTACTCCACAGGACCATCTATGGCGAGGAAAGAGGGATTTGAACCCTCGCGCCGGTTTCCCGACCTATGCCCTTAGCAGGGGCACCTCTTCGGCCTCTTGAGTATTTCCTCATACTGCCAAGTGCACCATTTTTCTTTTCGGCGCTCACCTATAATAGCATGGCAGATATATTATTGCAACAGGGTTTTTGCTTTTTTTGGCAAAAAATTTCTTCGCATCTGAAAGGATTCAGAATACGCTGTAATACGATAACAGATCGCGGAAGAACTCTTCCCGGATCTCTTTTGACGCATTGAACAGTTCATGCCTGCTTCCCGGATAATTGATCAGGGAAACGTATTCCGATTTGTCACGGAATTCATTCTGGCCGGTTATGTCGACCATGTTGTCCTCCCCTGCCTGCAGCACAAGGACCGGTGTGCGGATCTCGCCTGCATTTTTCACAGCGTCCGCGGCTGCGATGCGTGCTGCTTTCACCCAGCCCCATGTACCTCCGTATGTCTGGTAGTCTTTGTCTTCCAGACGCTGGGAGAACTGGTATTCATATCTGTCTCTGTCCATTGCGGAGCTGTTCTTCAGATCACTTTCACCGGTAAAGGCACCCTGACCCGGCGCATACTGTTCGTCGTTATTGACAACGTCGGAATAAACAGCCATCAGTCCGATCGCCCTGTCCGGCACAGCGCCGTAGTCCATCTTCAGCATCGGCGAAGCAAGCACTGCGCAGCGGAACATTTCCGGATGCTTTTCCAGATACAGCGCGCCGACCGCACCGCCCATGGAATGCGCAAACAGGAATTTCTTATCCGTTTTTGCGTACTTGTTTACGACCTGTTCCAGCAGCGCGTCAACATCTTCCAGATATTCATCAAAGGAACCGACGCTGACTCTGCGGTCGGTA
>JAILCN010000176.1 GCA_024680365.1 Solobacterium sp. | reverse complement strand
TGACAGCTGCATTCTCCTTCTGCCGGAACGATCTCAACTTCCTCTTCTTCCGCATGGATCAGAGCAAACACAGCTTCCAGAGAAGCTTCCTCTGCTTCAAAGGTACACATGCAGGAAGGATAGGAAACAGACACATGTTCCACGCCTTCCAGTTCTGCGATCTTTCTCTGCAGTCTTGCGGCGCAGTGTTCACAGTCCAGTCCTTTTAATATATATGCATAGTCTTTCATATGTTTGTCCTCATTTGAACAGTTGTTCAACTATTATATTAAAATGAGTGTAGATTGATGTCAATGTGCAGCTGAAAAGAATCTGCTATAATGCAGGCACAGGAGAGAAAATTATGATCAAGACGAACTGGCATACACATACCGCAAGATGCGGGCACGCCGTCGGAACGGATGAAGAATACGTGCAGGCAGCCATTCAGGGAGGCATCCGGACACTCGGTTTTTCGGATCACGCCGCGTATCTGGCACCGTTTCCGTCCGAGCGTATGGACTATGAACAGGTGGAAGAGTATAAAGCTTCTGTTCTTTCTCTGAAAGAAAAGTATAAAGATCAGATCGATATTTATCTCGGCATGGAAGTGGAATACTATCCGACCGAATGGGAACAGCTGAGTGAATACCGGAGAACGCTGGATTACTGCATTCTCGGTCAGCATAATCTGGAACTGGACGGCAGAAGCACCTATGCCATCATGGGAAAGGATACGCTGTATGAGTATTGCGAACTGCTTGCCGGCGCCTGTGAACATGCGCTGTGTGATTATATCGCCCATCCGGACGTTGCCCTGTGGTCATATCCGTATATGGATTCTTCTGTCACCCAGGCAGCGGAAAGGATCGCGGACATTTCCCTCCATTACAACATGCCGCTGGAACTGAATACCGGATCCGGCGTGCACAGCGGAAAAAGAAGATACCCGGACGGAGAACGCTACGCGTATCCGACCAGGCAGTTCTTTGAAGTATTCGCGAGAAGACAGTGTCCGATCATCATCGGACTGGACGTCCATGATCCAAAGCTGTTCCTGAGCGATACCGACCTGAACAGAGCTCGGTCTGTGATCGAAGGTCTGGACTGCAGGATCCTGTATGACTTCGATCTTGTGTCTGCCGCAAAGGAAAGAAAAAAGCTGTTTTATTAAAAAAGCTTCTTCACGGAAGCTTTTAATATTTCCAGACAAGCGCCAGGATGAACGCGGTGACAAGTCCCAGGACGCCTGCCAGCAGGTGGTCCGGATAGACGTCGCCGAAGTCATAGTCCTTGTAGGTATTATCCACGTGCATGTTCTGTATGAAGCGGATGCGGACATCAAATTTATTGGCGGAATCGGCAGTCAGCGCTTTGGTAAAGGAGAAGATGATCACGATCACGCTGAGCAGCGACATCAGATCAAAGGGATTTCTTCCCTTCGCAAGGTAAAAGGACAGTCCGACCACGGCAGCGTAGATCACCCACGTCGTCCAGCGCTTCACAGCCCACTTCAGGGCATTCATGAAGCCCTTTGCCCGCTTCACGTTTTTTCTTCTTCGGTATTCCCTCAGTCTTGGCGTTTTCATATCTCTATTATACTGGATACTGAGCATTTGAATAACTCTGAAAAAAGATAACGTGTATGATTATTGCATGAAAATCGAAATGTATGCGAATATCCTGACTGCCTTCTTCTCCATCGGCTTTCTGGCCTATGGCGTAGCGGCAGCTCTGGAGAAGGTGCCGGTCTTCTCACTGGTGCCGATGAAAACCGAAAAAGAAAAACACCGGGAGTATCGTTTTCATGCCATCGGCTTCGGCGGCATGGGACTGCTCGGTATTTTCCAGGTGATTTACTTCTTTTCCAAAGCAGACTGGGCTTTCCGGATGGAAAGCGCCATACGGGTCGTGCTGACCCTGTATCTTCTGCTCGCGATGTCGCTGCGGGTGTATATCCGCGGTTATATTCCGGGTGATTCGTTTGATGAAAAGTGATCCTGCGCGGATCACTTTTTTAGAATACGAAGTTGCCGTGACGGAAGACAGGAACAGATGTCCCGTCTTCTCTGATGCCGTCAATGCTCATTTCCTTTGTGCCGAACATGAAGTCTTCATGTTCCATGGATGCGTTGGCGCCGTGTTCCTTCAGTTCTTCCTCGCTCATTTCCGTACCGCCTTTGATGTTTTCCGGATACGGTCTGCCCAGTGCCAGGTGGCAGGCTGCGTTTTCATCGTACAGCGTATTGAAGAACAGGATGCCTGACTTTGAGATCGGGGAATCATAGGGAACCAGAGCGACTTCACCCAGATAGCAGGAGCCTTCATCAAACTCGACCAGTGCCTGCAGGGCTTCTTTTTCTTTCTTCGCGTCAAATTCAACGACTTTGCCATTTTCAAAGCGGAACCAGAAGTCTTCGATGACTTTACCCTGATAGCTTAGCGGCTTGGAGGCATAGACAATGCCGTTGACACCGGTCTTCAGTGGCATGCAGAAGATCTCTTCCGTCGGCATGTTCGGCAGGAAGTAAACGCCCTTCGGCGTTGTGCAGCCGCCGCCTGCCCAGATGTGATCTTTCACCAGCTCAACGGTCAGATTCGTGCCCAGCTCGCTTGTGAAGTGCAGCGCCTTGAACTGGTATTCGTTCAGGATCTCTGCGTGGTGTTCCAGGGACTCTGTATGTTCTTTCCATTCCTGGACAGGATCGCTGTCTTCATGGACGCGGGTCACGTCGAAGATCGCCTGTTCCAGGCAGTCGTACGCTTCTCTGACGTCTTTGTCCGGGAAGACGACAGCTGCCCATTCTTCGGAAGGAACACCGAAGATGCACCACTGGCCGATGTTGTTCATCGTGTAGGCCTGCAGGTCCGCGTTCTTGCGGTAATATGCCTGCTGGTAGGCATTCATCTTTTCCGGATCGACGCCTTTCATGGCACCGGGCTTGTCGGAAATGATGCGCAGGTAGGCTGCGCCGTTTTCATGTTCCGTCTTTCCTCTTTCGTGGATCCAGTCCGGGATGTCCTGCAGGGTCTCAACGGACTGGTATTCATAATTCATGCGGGAAAGTTCCTGGTCCAGCCAGTTGACGGTGACAGACTTCGCGCCTGCTTCATACGCCTTTCTGACGCACATCTTTGTGAACGCCGCGTCACGGATGTTCGCGTTGATCACCAGCGGCTGATCCTTCTGGATGTTCACGCCTTTGCGGACTGCGAGATCCGCCAGTTTTTCATAGAGGTATTCTTTGTTCATGCGTTTTCCTTTTCTTTTCTGAAAACGGGGGATCCTTTCGGATCTCCCGCAGATTCTTACAGTCTTTCGTTCTTCTCGATGTCGAGGAAGTATTTGTAGGTGTCGACCATCAGTTCGCCGCAGGCAGGTTCATCGCAGACGATGATCGCGCCGTTGTGCATCTGCAGAGCGCTGCATGTCCACTTCTGGGATACGCCGCCTTCAACAGTTGCCTGAAGTGCTCTTGCCTTGTTGTGGCCGGAGATGAGGACCAGCACTTCCTTGGAATCTGTAACTGTTCCGATACCGACGGAAACAGCCTTTGCCGGGACCTTTTCCGGATCGTTGCCGAAGAAACGGGAGTTGACGATCCTTGTGTCTGTTGTCAGGATCCTGACGCCTGTTCTGGAAGTCAGAGATGTGTACGGTTCATTGAATGCCAGGTGGCCGTCAACGCCGATGCCGCCCATGAAGAGGTCGATGCCGCCGTAGGAAGCGATCTTTTCTTCATATCTTGCGCATTCGGCTTCGGGATCTTCCGCCATTCCGTTGAGGATGTTGATGTTTTCCGGCTTCATGTCAACCAGGTGGTTGAAGAAGTTGTCATGCATGAAATACCAGTAGCTCTGATCGTGTTCCTTCGGCAGGCCGATGTATTCGTCCATGTTGAAGGTCACGACGTTGGCGAAGGAGACCTCGCCTGCTTTGTTCATTCTGATCAGTTCCTTGTATACGCCGATCGGAGAAGAACCTGTCGGAAGACCGAGAACAAACGGTCTGTCTTCTTTATGATTGTTGATCTTGTCCGCGATGTAGTGTGCTGCCCATAATGATACTTTTTCGTAATTTTCCTGAATGACTACTCTCATGTTGTTCTCCCTGCTGATTAAGCAAAATGTCCTTTCTTTCCGATGACTTCGATCACGTAGTCAACGTATTTTTCACAGATCTCATCTGTATCTGCCTCAACCATGACCCGGATGACCGGTTCTGTACCGGATTCTCTGACGAGGATCCGTCCGTTTTCGCCCAGTTCTTCCGCGACTTTCTGCACGGCTGCCTGAACATCGGGGTCATTCTGCGCATCGGGTTTGGATTTGACGCGCACGTTCTTCAGGACCTGCGGATAGAAGACGACAGGTGCTGCCAGTTCGCTCATCGGCTTTTCTTTTGCCAGCATGACTTCCATCAGCTTCAGGCTGGTGAGGATGCCGTCACCTGTTGTTTCATATTTCAGGAAGATGGTGTGACCGCTCTGCTCGCCGCCGAGACGGTTGCCGGTCTGTACCATGTTTTCATAGACATATTTGTCGCCGACTTTTGTCTTGTCGTATTCGATGCCGACTTTGTCGAGTGCCTTGTAGAGACCGAAGTTGCTCATGACAGTCGTAACGACTTTGTTGTTGAGCAGCTTGCCGCGTTCTTTCATATAGAGACCGTAGATATACAGGGTGTGGTCACCGGTAATGATGCTGCCCTTTTCATCTACGCCCAGGCAGCGGTCTGCGTCGCCGTCGTAGGCAAAGCCGATATCGAGGCCGTTCTCGACAACAAACTTCTGCAGGTGCTCAATGTGCGTGGAGCCGCAGTTTGTATTGATGTTGAATCCGTCCGGCTCATCATTCATGACGTATGTCTTGGCGCCCAGAGCGTCAAAGACAGATTTCGCGATCGACCATGCCGCGCCGTTGGCGACGTCGAGGCCGACTTTCTTTCCTTTGAAGGAATACTTTGACATGGAGATCAGGTAGCCGATGTAGCGGTTGCGTCCTGCCACATAGTCGACTGTCCGGCCGATCTCTTCACGTTCTGCCAGGGGAACTTCCGTCTTGCCGTCGAGATAGTCCTCGACCTTGAGGATCGTCTCCTCGTCCATTTTCTCACCGGCGCTGTTGATCAGCTTGATGCCGTTGTCATAGAACGGGTTATGTGATGCGCTGATCATAATGCCGCAGTCAAAATCATCTGTTCTTGCGATATATGATACGCTGGGTGTTGTTGTAACATGCATGATATACGCATCCGCACCGGAGGCTGTCAGGCCTGCGCACAGCGCGTATTCAAACATATAGGAAGATCTTCTGGTATCTTTTCCGATGACGACCTTTGCTTTTTTGTTCAGTCTCTTTCCGTAATACCAGCCGAGATATCTGCCGATCTTAACGGCGTGGTCATACGTCAGATCGATATTTGCTTCTCCGCGGAAGCCGTCTGTTCCAAAATACTTGCCCATTGTTTTGTGTCCTTTCTTTAACAGAGTAATTATAAAACATATGGTTTTTGAGGAAAATGTTTTTTTACTGACTGTTCAGGACAGCCTGAACGAAGCTGAGTGCCTGTTCTGCGGCTTCTTTCCTCTGCTTTCCCTTAAAGCCGTGCCCGCCGCCTTCGATCCGGTACAGTTCCGCGTGCTTAAACACCTTCACTGCCCGCTCGGAATACGGGATCGAAACGATCGGGTCTTTCGTGCCGTGAATGATCAGCACCCTGCCCCGGTATTTCTTCATAGTCTGATAGATATCGAAGGAAAGAAGATCGTTCACGAACATCTCAGAGATCGGCGTACCCATCAGTTCTCCTTTTGTCGGATAGCGTTCGGGATCGGCGATCCTGCGTTCAAAGTCTTTCTGAAGCTGGAATGCCGGATACAGCAGGATGAGACCGGCAATGTCCTTCGGATGCCGTGCGGCAGTCATGACGGACACAAACCCGCCCAGGCTCGTGCCCATCAGAAAGATCTGATCTTTCTGTATATGACTGTCTGAGCGGATCGATTCCAGGACTGTTTCCAGATCCATCCGTTCCGTCAGTACAGACATTTCTTTTGTCGTACCGTCGCTGCGGATGCGCGTGCCGCCGCCGATGAAGTCGAAGATATACGCTGCGATCCCGTTTTCCGCGAAGATCTCCGCATAGCGTTCCACAGCTTCCATATTCGCATTGAAGCCGTGCGAGAGGATCACTGCCGGAAGCTGCTCTTCCGTTTCAGGCAGATACAGCCTGCCGCAGATCCTCTTTCCGTCCCGTTCCAGATCAAGCACCTGTACGCGGTAGCCGTGGATCAGATAGCTGACCGGCTTGCGGACAATGAAGCAGAGCGCAAGAAAAAGCACCAGTATCAGTACTGTCCTTTTCCGCAGGTTTTTGTTCTTCTGAATCTCCATCACCTATCCATGATACATCGTTTTGGACTACAGAAAAGAAGGAAAGTCTCCGCTTTCCTTCCTGTCAGTCTTATTTCATGCCGTACCAGCCGATGCCTTCATCCTTCCAGCCATAGCTGATCAGAGCGTTGTGTTCCTTCTTGTTTGCCGTGTAGTTGTGGTTGCGGATCGCAGCGCCAGGGTTGTATTCCCGATAGACCGGTACGCCTTTTGCGTCATCGGAATACCAGCGGACACCTTCGCCTGTCCATCCCGCATTGCAGAGAGCGTCGTATTCCTTCTTGTTCATCGTGTAATGATGGTCGCCGCCGTTGTTCGGGTTGTAGAGTCTGTAGACAGGCGTCTTGCTTGTCTTCGGCGCGTACCAGCCGACGCCTTCATATTTCCATCCCATCTTTACCAGAGCATCTTTTTCTTTTGCGTTTCCGGTGTAGAAGTGTTCCCAGCTGTTGGGATTGTACAGACGGTACATGGCGATGGACGGCAGCTTGGCGACTGTGATCGTCTTTGTCTGGGTCTTGAACATGCTGTTGGTGAATTTGGCTGTATAGACGCCGGTTCCTGTCGCTGTTCTGGTCGGCTGTTTTGTGCGGGCGTATGTTGTCTTTACTGTTTCTGTTACGACATGGCTGCTGTTGGCTGTACAGACTGCTTTGGCGGTAACAGTTTTGTTGTCGGAAGACCATGTATAGGTCGGCGTACCGTAGGTATGGACATGGGTCTTCGTCCAGGTGCCGGCATATTGTTTCGCGTTGTCGGGATATTCATCCTTCAGCTGTTTCCATGTTTTTGTGTAAGTATCCTTTTTCCAGTGTTCCGGCAGTTCCGGAACAAGCTGATACTTTGATGAGCCGAAGGTGACTTTCTGCAGCGCAGAGCAGTTCCGGAAGAAGTTTTTGTCACCCTCTTCTTTCATCGATTCTTTCGTCAGGCCGCTGATGCTGACTTCCTTCAGTTTCGTGCAGTCCGCAAACAGGAAACCGAAGTCCTCACATTTCTTTGTGTTCCCCAGCTTCAGAGCAGCACTGGTCAGAGCGGTACACTTAACAAACATCGCGTACATATTTTCAAGTCTTGCCGTATTGATACCGGCTCCGTTAAAGCTCTGCAGGGTACTGCTTTCCCAGAACCAGCGAGCTGTACTCCATGGTCTGATCCCATTTTCCTCTGCCACATATGCTTTTCTGATCTTATTCAGCACAGATGCCCAGGGCAGTCCGGTGGAGCCGAAATTTGTACTTTCATATCCTGTGATAAACAGCTGACCTGTATGCTGGTTTCCGGCAATATCAGTAAACGTTCCGTACTGATTCTCCGTATACAGCTGGTAAGAACGGAAGAATACCAGATCGCCGTATCCGGTACCGTCATCAGCGTAGAGACTGAACGCCCGGCCCGTCAGACGCTGTTCCGGAAGAATTCTGATCTGACAGCGCCGCCATCTGCCGCCTCTTGGAGATTCCACGGTGATATACGTCAGACCTTCTTTTTTTGGCGTCACGTTGCCGTACGCGTCGACTTCCGCGACCTCGGGATACATGGATGTGAATGTGACATCCTGAGAAATGTAGCTGGGAAGTACGGAGGCGTGCAGCGTTACTGTCTGATCAAGCGGCAGGTTGATCCTTCTTTCCTGCAGCTGGACACCCTGAATAAAGTCGCCTGTGTTGAGATCTGTTTCCGTCGGTGAATAGTCATAGCGGCTGATCGGATATTTGGAAGTAAACGCATCTGTCTGATACACGGCGTCTGCGGTATGATCTTCGAAATAATCAGATCCGCGCAGAAAATATTTTTCGTTATTATGTGCCGTTGAAGCCCAGGTCACATCGATGTTGTAGAACTGATCGCCCAGCTGGACAATATTCCAGCCGTGATTTCCTCCGTTGCCGATCCCGGGGATATAGCGGCAGTTCTCGCCCAGTTCCAGCATCATCCGGTAAAACAGGGTCGCATATCCCTGGCAGACTGCCTGTCGGCGGACGATCGCACTGTATGCCGTATGTGAGATGTCGCCTTCATCCACATAGGAAACATGACTTGCGATCCATTCATAGACTGCTTTGATTTTCTGATAGGAGTTCTTGTTATACACATTCAGGGAATCCAGAACACTCCGTACAGCTTCTGTCGTTTCCGCTTCCTGTGCCGCAGTTGTGCGGTACGTCATATTCAGGCGCATCATCATTCTGCCGTCACCGGTATTCCTGTACGTTCTGTATGAGTACGTTTTCCACTGCTCATAGAGGTAATCGCCTTCATCCGGCATCATGGTGTGATTCATCGCCAGAAAGATCATGTCTTCAGCGACCTGCATATAATCATCAGATTCTTTGTACTCCACTACGATCTCCGGTTCTCTCGCGATCAGCATATCGCGGATCTGATCGACCGAGTAATAATCCACTTCCGGACGGATCGCGATTTCCCGGTCATAATGCGCGCCGGGCTGATCCGTATTCTGCCGGAATACCACAGGACCTTTTACCGGTTCTGTGAATCTGCCGTCCGGTTTATCCTCCGGAGCGTCTGTCTGCGCAGCCACAGGCAGACAGGTGATATTCAATAGAAGACATAAAGCTGTCAGGATCATTGTTCTGTACTTCATAAACGTACCGCCTCTTTTCTTTATCTTATCAAAAAAAGAGGATCTTTTTCAGACCCTCTGAGATTTACTTGAGACCGTACCAGCCGATGCCTTCGTCCTTCCAGCCAAGTTTGTTCGTCAGTGCATCGTGCTCTTTCTTGTTTGCAGTGTAGTTATGGTTGCGGATCGCCGCTCCTGGATTGTATTCCCGGTAAACAGGAACAGCTTTTTTATCATCGGAATACCAGCGGACGCCTTCGCCCTGCCAGCCGGCTTTGATCAGCGCATCGTATTCCTTCTTGTTCATCGTGTAGTGATGATCGCCGCCGTTGTTCGGATTATACAGTCTGTAAACGGGAGTATTGCTGGAGGAAGGTGCTGTCCATCCAACGCCTTCATACTTCCAGCCCATCTTCACCAGGGCGTCTTTTTCTTTTTCATTTCCGGTATAGAAGTGCTCCCAGCTGTTGGGGTTATAGAGTCTGTGCATGGAGATCCTCTGTACCTTGGACGGATCGATAACTGTGATCTTTACTTTCACGCCAGGCACAACTTCAACTGTCGCTTCACCTGCTTTGATGGCTTTCGTCATAAAGATGCCGACGGTCGTTCCGGTCGTGCCTGCGCTGCTTCCGTCAAACAGACCGGTCGCTGCCAGATTCTCTGACAGATCGACTTTGATCTGGCATTCTTCACCCTGGTAATCGTAGCCGTCTTTATATTCAACTCCATACGTGAAGGTATACTCTTTTCCAAGAATACATGTATATCCTTTTGTAAGATCTTCAAAGCCTGCCCGGATAAGGCCGCCTCTGAGCCTGCCTTGTTTGACTTCCGCATATGGTGAAGATTTCGGCTTGCCGGATTTTACCGTTACTTTCGCTGAAGCTTTCGCCTTTGATCCGGCTGTCACTGAAAGTGTCGTGCTGCCGGGTTTGCGTCCGTTTACTCTGACGCCTTCACCGGAATAATACGCGAGTTCCGCGATCGTGCCGTCAGCTGTTGCGGCTGAAGAAATGGTATGGAAGCTGAGATACGGCGTATATTCAACCGGCACCGTCTGAGCAAAGTCAGGATAGAGAATGACTTCTTTCGGCAGTGAAATGCTGGTGGGATCCGCTGCTGTGAACGCTTTTACCTTGAATTCCGTATAGATCTTCGGGTTGTCTTTGTAGGCAGCTCTGATCGTTACTTCACCCGGTTTCACATACTGCAGTGACGCACCTTCCGCCTTGACGATCTTGTCATCGGAA
>JAILCN010000119.1 GCA_024680365.1 Solobacterium sp. | reverse complement strand
GGTAATCTAAAACCTGGCGGGGTTTTGTAAAATAACGCTCTAAAATTCCACAGGGTTTAAAGAAGTAAAAAAGATGGCATATACAGACTTAGCAGAGGGTATAGAGCCATCTTTTCATTTGCTTAGGACCTGGTATTCAGTTGTTATTCTTCAAAGTCATCGACCATGGAGTCGACGTTGTTGTTTGGATCATCAGTCAGAGGAACATCTTTAGTCTTGTTATATGGACCGCGGTCCTTACCTTCCCGCTTGTTGGAATGCAGGGAGCTGGTCAGTGAATAAAACGTATGATTGTTTAGACAATAGATGGCTCTGGCCCGGAACCTGTCGAAATTGGCGAATCCATTTGAGATGGTGATAAGCTCCCTTAAGCGGGAGTTGAAGTGCTCTGTAAGAGCGTTGGACTGTTTCCGATTGTCAAACGGACGCTGAAAGCTGTTGATGATCTCTGTTCTCCAGTTCTTAAGGATAGAAACAAATTCTTCATAGCAGTAGAGATCAGCAGATTCAAAGGCATCGATCAGCTGATCCAGCTGAGCGGGAGCGTTCTCAAAGGAACAGGTCCTGTTGAAGTCCCGGTACATCTCTTTCAGATGATAGGCAAGAGAAAGGTTGGAATTAAGACTCAGGAGCATATCATAAAGATCTCTGTAGTTCATCTTCTGTTTGAAGTAATTGTTGTATTTAGGAGTGTTATCCAGATAATAGTCTGTTTCCAGGAGCTTGTGCCATTTCTTGAGGAGATAGTATTCCGGACTGTTGTATACGCATTGGTTCATGATATCGACACGTATACGTGTAAAACCAGCTGTAAGGTGTTCTACAACATGAAAAGGATCCGCTGCGACACAGCAGTTCGGGAAGTACTTCAGAGCAGTATCCTTATAGGGCTGCCATAGATCGATCGTAACGAATCTGACACGTTTTCTTTCTTCAAGAGGGATCATTTCAAAGTACTTGGAAAGAGTGCGTTTTGAACGGTTTGGAAGGATATCACAGAGAGACCTGTGAACATTGTCGACAAGGACAGCGAGATAAGAGCCTCCATACTTGGACATTTTGGAATGAAGTTCATCGATTCCCAGACTCTCCGGAAGGGGATTGCGTGGGACCTGAAGGAAGCTGTCTGCATAAAGTAAGACAAGCGATTCAGATATTCTGTGTTTCTGAGCGATGTCTTTGAAAGACAGATGAACATTGTGAAGGTCATCAGCAATGGAACTGAGGACAGCATAGCTTTGCCGGTACTTCTCCGGTCCGAAAGGATTCTGTTCAGAGAATGACTTTCGGCAGTCTTTACAGACATATCGTCTTCTTTTCCAGACGATGACAGAAGGATGACCGGCGATGGGAAGATGATTGAAGGAGTGGAAACTATACTCTTTCAGTTTGACCGGGCCGCCGCAATACGGGCATGAGGAGACGGTTGGCTTGAGGGTGATATGAATCTGAATGATATCGTCAATATAAGTGACAGATACAGATTGAACCTGATCCTGAGTGACATTCAGGACATACGTGTTAAAATCAAATTGAGCCATAAAAGGCAAACCTCCTTGTTAAATGGGTCCTAAGCAAACACATTTTAACATCGAGGTTTTCTTTATGATTCGGGGTATCCCCGGGAGATTTAAGAGGCAATCCCCGGGACAGCAAAAAACGAGGCGAAAAACTGCCCCGTCTTATTTCAGAGGGTATCCCGAACCCTGTCTGATTTTAGAGCGCCCTGAAAAAGACGGCTGATCCAGCCGTCTTGTTTTGTTATAGCATTCAGATTTTTACACCGTGCATTCTCAGTTTGTGCAGCAGTTCCTCTGCGTCGTTGTTGAAGACGATGGAGCGGATCCCGCAGCACTGCGCTGCTTCACAGTTGGCCGGACTGTCGTCAATGAACAGACATTCAAGTGGAACGAGGCCAAAGTGATCCAGTGCTGCGTGAAAGAACGCGTGATCGGGTTTGAGCAGTTTGTGTTCAGCGGAAAGGAAGACTCTGTCCTCAAACAGCGCGGAAGCTCTGCACTTCGGCCAGTATCTTTTGTGCCGCATGCCGGCGTTGGTCAGAAGATACAGCTGATAACCGTTTTCCTTCAGCTGCGAAGCGATCTGTACGATCTCTTCTTTTTCCGTGCGCGGTTCATCCCAGTGCATGATCAGCTCTTCCGCTGCGCTGTGAAGACGTTCCGGCAGCCTTCTCTGTACGATCGGGATCATGTCTTCTTCCAGAAGCGTTCCGTGGTCCAGCATCACCCATTCCACGGAACGGAAGATCTCATGGATCAGAAGTGTTTCGTCTTCTTCACTGACGTTCAGCCGTTTTACGAATACTTTCGGATCAAAGGCAAGCAGCACCTGTCCCATGTCAAAAAGGATATTGCGGATCATCTGGCTGTTCCCTTCATCATGTCGTGATACAGGATGCGGATCTCAATATCTGCCGGGAATGTATCGCCGGACCGGAAGATCACGTTTGTCCCTACTGTGATCGTGATCACTTTGTTTAACAATGGATCAGATGCCTCTTCAATGTCGCAGACCGGTTCGGTATGAACGTTGGTGAAGCCGATGTGGCTCAGCTGCTTGACTGCCAGATCATGATCCATGCCGGTATAGTAGCGGTCAGAGTTGATCATCGCGGCAGTCCCGGAAGCTGTTCTGACTTCCTCCCTGCCCTTTTCATAGTAACGGATCTCGATCGGCGTATCGGTCCGGATCCACTGTCCTTCCCGGAACTGGGAAGATTCATTGACCGCGACAGAAATGACGGAATGTTCTCTGGTGAAGACCGATCCGTTTCCCGAAGCTTTCAGTGTTACATTGCGGAAGCCGAGGTCCTCGAGTTCTTTCTTTACTGTTTCAGGATCTTTTCCGTTCTGTGATTTCGGACTGATGGAAAGCGGCAGTTCCGCCGGGTCCTCATTGCGTTCCCAGGCTGCGAAACACTGCACTGCTTTTTCATATTCTTCTGATGCTGCCCAGTCAAGGCATTCGCAGGCGCGGATGGCATTGATCGGATGGGTCAGCTGGGAAAAGCGCATGTATTCCAGCGTCTTGTTCCAGGTGCTTTCCTTGACCAGTTTCTTATATTCTTCCGCCTGGGCAAGGAAGGCATCCTTGTTCATTTCGCCGGCGATCTTTTTATTGAAACCGGCAAAGCGCATGCACATTTCAACAACTTTGTCCGGCGTGCCGTCACACAGTGCTGCCGCTCTGTCAGCGGACAGTTCACTGCACCGCATCCAGTTGGCAAACGCGGACATGATCGGATAGATGGCGATCGCACCGAGCGGGATCAGCGACAGAGCGCCGTTAAGGATCATCGTGCCCATTGTCCGATAGAGAACATGGTGGCAGGCAATATGTCCGCATTCGTGCGCCAGCACAGTCGGGATCAGTTCTTCCGGAATGGTGTCGAGCAGTCCGGTCGTCATGACGATGAACGGACGGGTGTCGCCGGATGTGTAGGCATTCGGCACAACGTCCAGCTTCAGGAACAGATCCGGTTCTTCAATGCCGAGCTTTTCGCAGATCGGCTTCAGCATCGCCTTGTATTTCGGCAGCTGTTCATCCGTGATCCGGATATTGGAGGCGATATTCTCCATGTACATCATCTTCTCGCTCCAGCTGTTCAGGAAGGACTTCGTCACCTGGGAAAAGCCCGGGATCGCCTTCAGAGCCTGCATTGCATCGCGGTCTGTTTCGTGTATAAATACGTTCGGATTTGTTTTCATTCTTTCTTACCTCCCTCTTCTCAGGGTATAGACTGTATCATTTTCC
>JAILCN010000104.1 GCA_024680365.1 Solobacterium sp. | reverse complement strand
AAGAATTCCTTGAGAACGCTGTGAATGCTGATGTCTGCCGCAACGTTTTCATATTCTTTCGTAAACATTTCAGATTTGCCATGCTTTTCCAGGACATATCTGTAGGACGCAAGCACAGCAGGCGCTGTGTCCATGAGTGTTCCGTCGAAATCAAAAATGACTGCTGGTTTTGGAGCCGCTGCTTCGAGTTTCTTTTCTTTCTTATCCTTTTTGCCCATGATGTTTTACTTCCGGTCTCCGCTGCTGAAGAGCGGTCCGTACTACTCCGCATTATTTCTTAAAATCATTATAACAAAGAATAATCAGGGTGCGCATGACTTCATTTGCTTTTTCCTGATTTTGTTCCGGCATCTCTCATGTTGAGAACATAGCCTGCCAGCATATAGAACAGGAAAATGGCGATGCCGGCCGGCCATTCACGGATCAGCTGTCCGCTGTTCTGAATGCCGAACCAGATCATCAGCACGCCGCCCATCATGCCGAAGACGCAGCCCGCCCAGACCTTGCGGATCAGCAGCCAGGCGCTGAAGTAAAGAAGTGCCAGGACGACATAGCCCATGATCTGCACAGCCTTGATGCCGGCCGCGCCGACCAGCATTACATATACCGCTGTCAGAAGCAGCGGCGGAATCAGTCCGAAATAGCGCATGTTACTTCACCTTCCCTTCTGCGTACACCGAGCCTTTGCGGCGCAGGAAACCGCGCTTTACTGCCAGGTCGATCCCGGCCTTCATCTGGTCCACGACATTGTTGCCCATTCTCGTATAGCCAAGCAGTGCGGCTGTCTCTCTTGCCAGGTCACCGTAGATCACATCCTGCCTGCCGCGGATCACCGATGCCGCGG
This sequence comes from Solobacterium sp., assembly GCA_024680365.1. GTDB lineage: Bacteria > Bacillota_I > Bacilli_A > Erysipelotrichales > Erysipelotrichaceae > Bulleidia. The sequence continues at coordinate 14,581 of JAILCN010000104.1, read as the reverse complement.
CATTTGCGATCTCCTCTTCACAGACATCCAGAACGTCTCTCTTTTCTTCTTCTGATGCAGGAATGCGGAAGACCCGGTACGTTTCCGGATCCTGGGTCTTCTTCCAGTATGCCGTGCAGTATTTTCCGTCCGTCCGCTTCAGATCCGCGCCGGTGATCACATGTTCCATGACAGAGCGGACATTCGTGCCTGCTTTCAGGATGCCGAAGCTGTTGATCACACGCTTGATCAGCAGATGTTCGGAAACAGGCGCTTCCGCCCGGATCACGGAACGGATGCGCTTCGTGATCTCCTGATCATACATGCCGGTGATGAAATCGGAGGATGAAACGGGTGTCAGCGGCAGTTCTGCCGGCCGGTAGATTTCCTGCTTTGCCATAGAGATCTCCTTTAATCCGAAAGCCAGAGAAAGTTCATGAAGTACGGGATCTGTTTTTCCCAGTCTGCTTCACAGTGTCTTCCGTCTCTCTGAAAAAATATATATGTGCGGGCGCCGCGCGCCTGAAGCTGTTTTTCAAATTTGTATACCGATCTGGCTTCCCGGGTGTCTTTCGCCGGATCGCCGTCATGCGGTGCCCTGCCTGCTTCTTTCTCGCCCCAGGAGATGAAGATCCTGGTATCCGGATTGATATCCGCATATTCCAGGTCTTTCCTGAGATGCTGGATGTTGTAGAAAATGCCCGGTGAGACGCAGGCAGCCTTTGAGAAGATATGGTTGTATTCGATCACGCCGAAAATGCTCATCAGTCCGCCCATCGAAGACCCTCCGATGCCGGTGGCGGCACGGTGCGGCCAGGTCCGGTAATCCCGGTCAATGACCGGCTTGACAGTCCCGATGATCCAGTCAAACGTCTTCCTGCCGATGCCCGGGATCCGCTTCTTTCCCCATGATTTGTCATACGGGCTGTATTCGCCGAGTCTGGCGTCTCCGTCATGGGAACACTCCATGCCGACGATGATCATATCCTTGCCCCAGCCTTCCATGAATTCTTTCAGGCCCCAGCACTTGCCAAACGTCGCGTCATAGTCATAAAACAGGTTATGCCCGTCAAAAAAATACATGACGGGATACCGTTCATCACAATGGTAATAGTTGTCCGGCAGCCAGATATGCAGCGTGCGTATGCTGTCAGCCGGCCAGTAATACATATCTCTTTTTACGATCATAATACTGCAGACTGCTTTGAAGCTGTGACGGCACCGGTTCCTGCCGCGCACTGCTTCACTCTTTCCTGTTCCATTATACGCTTTGAACAAAAAACAGTACAACAGTTGAAAAGGTACGGTATGATAGGTGCATAACGGAGGCAGTTTATGAAAGTTCTGAAAGAAATACCTGTTACGGAAATTGAAGGGTTCAAAATTGGAAATGCGGAATATCCGGAAGGTGCGACCGGCTGTACGGTCATCCTTGCGGAGAAAAAGACGATCTGCGGAAATGATGTCCGGGGCGGTGCGCCGGCATCCCGTGAGAATGCCCTGCTTGATCCGCTGGCATCCAACGACAGCGTCAACGCAGTCATTCTCTGCGGCGGCAGCGCGTTCGGTCTTGCGGCGGCAGACGGCGTCATGAAATATCTGGAAGAAAAAAACATCGGATTCCCGACGGAATACGGCGTCGTTCCGATCGTCTGCGCGTCAAGCATCTTTGATCTTGGCTGCAAGCGGGCAGATATCCGGCCGGACGCAAAGCTTGGCTATGAAGCATGTATCAATGCCGAAACAAATTCGTTCCGGGAAGGATCCTTTGGTGCCGGAACAGGTGCGACCGTCGGAAAAATGCTCGGTGCGGAAAAAGCGATGAAATCCGGACTGGGCATCTATGCCGCACAGATCGGCGATCTCAAAGCAGGCGCGATCGCCGCGGTCAATGCTCTCGGTGATATCTATGATCATGAGACCGGTGAAAAACTTGCCGGCGTACAGGGAGATCTTTCTTCTGAGGACGCTCTTGTCAGTCTGCTGGCAGGCAGGAACATGTTTATGGAAAACACGACCATCGCTGCCATTATCACCAATGCGAAGCTGGATAAAACCGCTCTGACCAAAGCAGCCGGCATGGCCCACGACGGCATGGCAAGATCCATCCGTCCGGTCCACACCATGTTTGACGGCGATACGATCTATGTCCTCGGCTCGCAGGAAGTCGAAGCAGATGTCAACGCGCTGGGCGTACTCTGCGCGGAAGTACTTTCCAAAGCAATTGAAAGAGCAGCGAAGCCGGCCGGAGAAACGTATGGCTTTGCCTGCGCTGCCAATGTATAATAAAGCGCATGAAGTGAGGATACGATATGAGCAGAGTATATAACTTTTCAGCAGGACCAGCCGTTCTTCCCGAGGAAGTACTCCGGGAAGCAGCGGATGAAATGCTTGACTACAACGGATCAGGCATGTCGGTGATGGAGATCTCTCACCGTTCAAAGCTCTTTCAGAATATTATTGATGAAGCGGAAAAGGATCTCCGTGATCTGATGCAGATCCCGGACAACTACAAAGTGCTCTGGATCCAGGGCGGCGGCCATGTGCAGTTCGCGATGGTCCCGCTGAACCTGATGAAACACAAAAAAGCAGATTACGTGATCACCGGCCAGTGGGCAAAGAAAGCCTGGCAGGAAGCGCAGAAATACGGCGACGCCAGAGCTGCCGCAAGCAGCGCGGAAAGCGGCTTTACATACATCCCCAAAGCGGAAGAGATCGAGATCAGAGAAGACGCGGACTATGTATACATCTGTCTGAACAATACGATCTACGGCACTGCCTGGCATGAGCTGCCTGATACAAAAGGAAAACCGCTGATCGCGGATATCTCCTCCTGTTTCCTGAGCGAACCGCTCGATGTTTCAAAATTCGGCATGCTGTGGGGCGGCGTTCAGAAGAATGTCGGTCCGGCCGGCGTCGCGATCGCGATCATCCGGGAAGACCTGATCAGACCGGACATTGAAGAATTTGTTCCGACCATGCTGAGATATGACACCTATGCAAACAGCGGATCTCTGTACAACACGCCGCCTGTCTATACGATCTACATGTGCGGCAAAGTGTTCAAATGGCTGAAGAGACAGGGCGGCCTGGAAGCGATGCAGAAGCGCAACCAGGAAAAAGCTGCGATCCTCTATGATTTCCTGGATCACAGCTCCATGTTCGTCCCCACAGCGGAAAAAGACTCCCGTTCCCTGATGAACGTCACCTTTGTCACCAATGACAAGGAACTCGACAGCCTCTTCGTCAAAGAAGCGGAACAGGCAGGTCTGGTTTCCCTGAAGGGACACCGTTCTGTCGGCGGCATGCGGGCAAGCATCTATAACGCGATGCCGAAAGAAGGCGTTGTCAAGCTTGTCGAATTCATGAAAGACTTCGAAGCGAAGCACGCGAACCGGTGAAAACCGGTTTTTTTCATTTCTTCTTTTTTTCCACAGTGATCTCCAGCGTCCGCACCAGTTCCGTATTGTGACTCTGCAGGCGGTATACCGCAGCGAAATGCCCTGCCTTTTCCGTGTGGATATACTGCGGCAGAAGAAGCGTGCCTTCCGAAACATCGCGCACATAAGAAGCCGCGTCAAAGACATCCCCTTCTTTCAGAACGGTCTCCGTATCAGTCAGATCCAGATGCGGCACGATCCCGGTATTCTCCCAGCATGCCGCAAAAAAGCCAGCTGTCATCAGCACCGGCACTGCCAGGATATACATCCACAACAGATCTTTCTTTTCCTTCAGACACTCTCCCCGCTCAAGCGCAAGGCGCATCCGGCGCATCTCTTCAACGCTCAGGGCAGGATCCAGCATGACTCTGCGCTCTCTGGCATCCGTTTCATTTTCGATCGCCAGGCGGATCTCCTGCATCTGCATGTAGTTGAATTTCGGATGCGCGTATTCTCTGACGTCTTTTTTTGTCAGTCCGTTGGCACGGCCAAGCCGCACCTGTTCTTCCTGCAGCGGATCGAGTCTCTGCATCCGCCGCGACATGATCAGTTCACTCATGATTTCACTCCTCCCCTTCTCTATATGCCGCAAAAGGACATTTTTCTACAAAAGATACGTCATCGCCTGCCGCAGACAGCGTATAATATCGGAAAAGGAGATTTTTTTATGTCCAACAGATTTGACGCTGAATATCTGAAGAAAATTGATTCCATGCATTTCATCATGCCGTTCATGTTTCCCAACCGGTGTGACAACGAAACTTTTTTCAGTTTCCGCATCGACCTGACAGAAGTCAATGAATACCTGCAAAAGAAAAATGCCGGCAATCCGGATTACAAATACAACCTGTTCCAGTGCCTGATCGCAGCGGCTCTGAAAACCATTACCCTGCGTTCCAGACTTTCCATCTTCATTCACAACCGCAGAATGTACAAGCGCAATGAAGTCAGTGCCGCATTTACGGTCAAGCAGGAATTCACGGATGACGGCGGTGAAGTGCTGGCATTCATTCACAGCCGGCCCGACTGGACGATCGACGACCTGCATGAAGAGATCCGCCGGCAGCTGCTTCTTCTGAAAAACAAGGAATACAGAGATGAATCATCCGGTGTCATGGACAGGCTCACCAGCATTCCTGAATTTATTTCCCGGCCGCTGGTCGGCACGATCTGCAAAATGGAAAAGAAAGGTCTGATCCCGCCGGCGCTTGTTAAAACAGATCCGTATCATTCAACGGTCAATTTCGCGAACCTCGGTTCCATCGGTCTGCCCGGCGGCTTCCACCACCTGACAAACTGGGGAACGACCTCAATGTTCATCGTGATCGGCAAAGCCGGCAGAATGCCCTTCTTTGAGAATGACGAAGTCATCTTCAGAGACGGTGTTGACCTGAATATCACGATCGATGAGAGGATCGCGGACGGTTACTATTTCTCCAAGTCCATGAAGATGATGCAGTACTTCCTGTCTCATCCGGAACTTCTGGACAGACCGTTCAATGAGAAGCTCAGCGACGACGTATTCAGCACACTCTGAAAATATACTGATCTTCTGACGCGGCATGACCGCGTCTTTCTTCTGTTTCCATCTCAACAGGAGATCATTTTCGGGTATCATAGTAGTTGCAGAAAAGGAATACATATCATGGAAAAAGGATTCAGAAAAGATTTTCTCTGGGGCGGAGCGACTGCCGCCAACCAGTGTGAAGGCGCATATGACGAGGACGGCAAAGGACTTTCCATTCAGGATGTTCTGCCGCATGGCTTCGGACCGTATACGGAAAGACCCACTTCCGACAACCTGAAGCTGAAGGGCATTGATCATTACCACCGCTTCCGGGAAGACATCGCGCTGTTCGCGGAGATGGGTTTCAAGGTATACCGCTTCAGCATTGCCTGGAGCCGGATCTTCCCCACAGGCGAAGAAGAGACGCCGAATGAAGCGGGTCTGCGGTTTTATGACGCAGTCCTGGACGAATGCGAAAAGTACGGCATTGAGCCGCTGGCAACGATCTCGCACTATGAAACACCGCTTGCCCTGGCTAAAAAATATAACGGCTGGACCAGCCGGAAAATGATCGGTCTGTATCTGAAATACTGCAAAGTCCTGTTTGAAAGATACAAAGGGAGAGTCAGATACTGGATCACATTCAATGAGATCAACTCGATCCTGCGTCAGCCGTTTATGTCAGGCGCCATCATGACGCCGAAAGATCAGCTTTCCCGGTCAGATCTGTATCAGGCAATGCATTATGAACTGGCCGCAAGCGCGCTGGCTGTGAAGTTGGCGCATGAGACCGATCCGGAAAACCAGGTCGGATGCATGGTTGTCGGCATTACGGTCTATCCGCTGACGCCGAATCCGGATGATATTCTCAAGGTCATGGAAATTGACAATGATCTCTACTTCTTCCTGGATATTCAGGCAAGAGGCGCCTATCCGTATTTTGCGGAGCGCCGCTTTGCGGAACAGGGCATCCGGATCGAGATCACAGACGAAGACAGAGAAGCGCTGAAGCATACCGCTGACTTCATCGCCTTCAGCTATTACTCCAGCAACTGCGCGACATGCGATCCGACGCTAGGCGAGCCTTCCCGTTCCAACATGACGCCGGAGCTGCGGAAGAACCCCTACTCCCAGGTCAGCGACTGGGGATGGCAGATCGATCCGAAAGGTCTGCGCTATACGCTCAACCGCCTGTATGCCCGCTATCAGAAGCCGCTGTTTGTCGCGGAGAACGGACTTGGGGCACATGATGTGCTGGTGCCGGATGGAAACGGCAGCTTTACCGTGGAAGACGATTACCGGATCGCCTACATGAAGGCGCATATCGAACAGATGAAGGAAGCGGTGAAGGACGGTGTCGATGTGCTTGGCTATACCGCCTGGGGATGCATCGATCTGATCTCCTGCTCGACCGCGGAAATCGACAAGCGCTACGGCTTCATCTATGTCGATCTGAATTCCGACGGCAGCGGTACGCTGGAACGATACAGAAAAAAGAGCTTTGACTGGTATAAAAAAGTCATCGCCTCCAACGGCGAAGACCTGTAATCATTCATTTGGGGATCCGCATGAAGTAATAGGTCTCATCCTCCCCTGCAAGATACGCCCCGTTTTTCAGCATCACTTTCTGTGAGGCGATATTATCCTTGTTTACCCGCAGATAGATCTCATCCTCCGGAACGATCTGCTTCGCAATCCGGATCGTCAGCTCGAGTCCTCTGGTCCCGTAGCCCTTTCCGCGCAGATCTCTGCGGATGCTGTAGCCGATATGGCCTCCGCCGCTGCGAAGCGCCTCTGTCAGATGATGACGGATGCGGAACTCGCCGACCAGGCAGTCATTGTCCCACAGATAGTAAAATGTTTCCGGAACAAACCAGTCCGGCATATTGACCGGATGTTCATAGGAGATCATTTCCGGAAGCACCCGGTGAATGTATTCATCATAGGAAACGCCATGAAACGGATTTGTCAGGCCGTTCTCGTCTGCCGGCAGTACTGTCGTATATTCCCATTGCGCCATGGCATCTTCTGTATTGATCTTCCGCAGTTCCATATCCGCCTCCGTTTTATAAAAACCATTATAAAGGAGGCAGTCAGCCTCCTTCAATTCTCACCATTCAGTTTTACATACACCGGCGAAACTCCCATGGCCGGCAGGATCACATGGATCAGATCAGACGTCTTCATCCTGAGTGAACTGGTGTTCACGCAGGGATGACAGCCAAACATGCCTTCTTTCAGCACATCCTCATCGATCACCGCCTTCACGCGGTGATTTTTGTCATTCATCAGACCGAGGATGGAAACACTGCCCGGCTTCAGATCCAGAAATGCTTTCATGTATTCTTCCTTCGCGAAAGACAGTCTGCTGGTATTCAGCTGTTTTGACAGCTCTTTTGTACGGAACGGCTTGTCTCCCGGCATGACCAGAAGATAGAAATCTGTCTCCTGCCGGTTGCAGAGAAAGAGATTCTTGCAGATGCGCACTTCGAGGATCTGATCGACGATCGCGCAGACATCCATGCCGGAAGCAGGCATGTCCGGATGGTCGGTCCGTTCATATGCGATCCCAAGGCCATCCAGGAATGCGTACGTCCGCTTTTCCCGCTCTTCCCTTCCGCTCTGATCAGCCGGTGAACCTTTGTACAGTTCCATCAGAGCTTCTCAAACGCTTCGATGTTTTTCTTCATTCTGTCGTAGCGTTCGCATGCCCAGTCTTCCATGGACTGTCCGGCAAACGGCACTCTTGTCTTTGCCCACAGTGTCCAGAGATAGTCTACATAGATCTTGCTGGCAAGGAAGTGCTTGCGGTTCTCAATGGACGGTGCTGTGCCGAGGTATTCACTGAGCAGGAGCTTGTCCTGTTCCTCACTGTATTCCGCTTCGATGGAAAGATCGGCAAGATCCCACATGCCGTCGTTCATGCCGGAATATTCCCAGTCAACAAGCCAGAGCTTTCCTTCGCCTTCCACCCAGTTGGCACAGAGCGGATCATTGTGGCAGGGAACCTTCGGTGCATTGACCGTGCTGTCCGTTTCCGCCTTGATGGCCATGACCTTTGCCTTCATTTCGTCATAATCTTCGAACATCGGTACGGAAAGATCATTGATGATCTTTTCATAGCTGGCTGCCATGTCAAACACTTCAAACGGTACGCCTGTATCTTCACCGCAGGTGTGGATCACCTTGAAGATGTCAGCTGCTTCTCTGATATGTTTCTCTTCCTGCATCAGCTCCGGCGTCATCGTAACGGCATCCTGAATGTAATGCGTCACCTTTGAGCCGTCTTTGCCGAAGTACAGCATCTGGGCGTCAACGCCGATCCTGCAGGCCAGTTCCGTGCTTGTTTTTTCATCGCTTCTGACGATCATCTCTTCGGTTCCTTCACCCGGAATACGGACAGAATACTCTTTGCCGTCTTCCATTACGGCGTGATAGGTATGGTTGGTCAGACCGCCGAGACGTTCCAGTTTTACATAGGAATCGCTTCCTGTGACTTCCTTCAGAAGCTGTTCTATTTTTTCTACATCCTCAGACAGGATGTTTCCAATCAGTTCTCTCATGTTCATATCTCCTTCAGTACATCTGTGGAATAGATATACTCATACTGCTTCCCGGCTGCGGTAAAGCTCATGCCGGAGGCAGCGTTGTCTGTTGTTTTCAGCGCTTTCGCGTTTCTGATCTCACGCTCGCTCACATGAAGACGTTCACACAGACTGCGGATGATCTGTGATCTGGTGTTGTCTTCATAGCTTTTGTCAAACTCTCTCAGTTCATCCAGGGTATCAAATTCAAAGATCACACCCGGTTCATATTTCCGCATCTTCAGCTTCAGCTCATCCAGATGACGCATATAGATTGCTTCCCACAGCATGTCTGCGGTTTGCGGCAGATCATAGATCTCTTCCAGGATGGCACGGAACTTTTCACTGAACGTTTTGTCCCAGTACGCGTGTCCCAGCATGTACCAGGCATCCCTGCCGCCGATCTGCACGGAACTGATATAGCCTTCCGCGTCTTCCTCCATGCACCATTCTGCTGTCTCACCATCCGCGTAGACAGCGGAATAATACGCTTCACTGACATTCTTCTCAAACGGATTGACCGTGAAGTAGTTGTCGGAGGAACAGATATAGGTATTGCCCAGCTGTTCTTTCACTGCCCAGATGCTTGAGTTGTTGTTCCGCGTCAGATAGTCGGGATTGTCGGCGATCTGAATGCCGAATTTCTTTTTGAGATATTCAAACTGTTCTTTCTTATAGCCGCAGACGAGGAAGATCTCATCGATGCCGGCTTCCTTCAGCTGTCTGATCTGCCGTTCCAGAAGGATCTCTCCTCTGACTTCGATCAGCGCTTTGGGTCTTTCGTAAGACAGCGGCGCAAACCTGCTGGATGTGCCTGCCGCCATAATCACTGCGTTGTCTGTGATCAAGCTCATGTTTTTTCCTCACTCTTTTGGCATTGCGTGCTCTTTCAGTACGACCTTGTCTTTGATAAACTGCCAGTCGCTGCGGTCCCAGATGTTTTTCGTAACAGCTGCCCAGGTGCCGGCAGAGAACGTATTGCCGTTGTTGTAATCAACGTTCCAGTCATGTGAAGTCAGAATAAACTGATCATGCGCAGTCTTCTCATCGGCTGTGATGCGCTTTCCGGTAAACGGATTGACAGGATTTTTGATTACGTCCTTCGAAGCAAGCGTCGGAACATCCGCGTTTGTCATGAATTCATCAGAAGATTCAAAGCCTCTGCTGTTGAAGTCCTTCACCATCAGCAGCGGATAGTAGTTGCCGAGGTCGAGGATCTTGCCGCCGACCGTATGCTGCAGTTCCTGCGTCTGATACAGATAGTATCCGTGGTCAGAACAGAGAATGATCCTCGTGTTGTCATACACGTTGTTTTTCTTCAGATAATCCAGCCATTCGCCGATCACAAGAAGCGTCGCCATATTTGACTGATAGTGGATCATCTGATCGCTCTTTTCGATCCTGATCTTTCTGCCGTCAACCGTAAAGCGATCTTCATGTGCCTTGTCGTATTCGGTGTTGTCCACCTGACTCGCCGGCATATATTCCGGTTCCTTCAGCATCATCGGTTCATGCGGAGCATCGTTGTACAGGAAGAGGAAGTTATCCGTTTTCCCGTTCTTCACATCCGTCATATGAACCAGATTCTCAAGAACTTCAAACGGCTCCATGAACGCGCCGCTCATGCCTCTGGAAACAGATCTGTTCAGAACGATCTGGGAGACGCCGTTGCCGCCGGATCCGGCTGCCAGATAATGACCGCCGTCGTACATTCCCGTCTGGATTTCCACCGGCAGGATCTTCATCAGCGAGAAGCAGAAGAAGTTGCGCATGTTCTGATCGACGATCTGCTGTCTGTCCTTCGTATCGCCGAAGAAGCCTTTTGTCACATATGTATTGATCTCCGGATATTCGTCATAGATCGACATGTCCGGGATCCATTTGTAATTCGCGTAGGGAGCATCGCAGACAGTTACATTGAAACCGTTGTTTTGAAACAGCACCGGCATCACCTTCAGGGATTCGTTATGCTTTTCCACCAGCGGTTCCGTATCGCGTTTGTTGATCTCGATCGGCGTGTATTCATAGCCGCCCATCAGTGCAGGCGCGCCCATGTTTGTATGGCCGCCGTACGAGATCGTATTGCCGTAGTAGGTAAACCCGTCGAAGATCTCCTTCAGCTCCGGTTTTTCTTTCAGCATATACGGCATATACTCGCCCATCGCACGGTCCAGGAAGAACACAACGACGTTGTTGCCTTCCGTGCTGAGTTCAAAGTGCGGTCCGGTCTTTTTTTCCTGCGGATGCACATCTTTCAAAGACGCATTGATGCCGTGGACATTGATGAATGACATCAGCAGCATCGCTGCCGCTGCCACCGACAGCACTGTCTTAGGCAGATTGACGTATCTGATCGCGATCACCAGCATCACGATGCCGCTGAGTACCAGTACGATCGGATTCGCGATGATCTCGGTCAGGGTAAACAGCAGGCCGCCCTGGTATTTCAGAACAGAAGACAGGATGCCCAGCTTCGTTCCGAAGAACATATAGTTGATCACTGCCATGCCGCAGAAGATCCACATTGCTCTCTCAAAGATCACTTTTCCCTTCTTTCCGGCCAGCCAGTAGAACACGCTGAACCAGACAAGGAAGACGCCTGCCGCAAGGCACAGGGAACGCACCGCGTACCAGATCGGATTGAAATCGATTCCGGCAACCACATATTCCTGCGGAGACGCAGCGATGAAATTGCTCGGGATCAGCAGACCGGTCAGAACAGTCAGGAATACCGCCGCGGCGAGAAATGACTTTCTGTCAGGTTCCGCTTTCCAGTTCACTTTGAACCTGCGTTCTTTCTTTTCTCTGACTCTATCTTTCTTATGCACCGCGATGATCTTGAACACGATGTTCTTGCACAGCGAGAACACATTGTTCAGCGTCCAGTAGAATACCAGACCGGCCGGGGAATCATACAGGAACACCAGGAAGAAGATCGCCAGCGCATACAGCTGCACTTTGGTCTTCAGCGGGAAACCCTTCAGATAGATGGCACTGGAAATGAAGTTGATCAGCGTCATCAGCACCGGCAGAACGTTGATCGTCAGTGCTCCGATCGTTAACATGCCGTCCGGTGCACCGAGATTGGCGATCGGTCCGAACGATGTCCCGGACAGAATATCCAGATGGGAAAGGAACTGATAGGCTGCCATGAAGAACGGGATCTCCAGAAGCAGCGATACGGAGCCTTTCAGAGCGTTGAGAGGTGAATAGTTATTCTGCCGGTAGTATGTCTGAAGCATCATGAATCGCTCATTGCCGGAGAATGTCTTTTTGATATGCTGGATGCCCTTCGCGAGCTTTGCCTCGGTATCTCTGGCAGCTTCCTGCATGGCGTCCGCTCTTTTGTAAAGAGGAAGCACAAGGAAGTTCATTGCCAGGGAAAGACAGATGATCGAGATTCCCGGGTCGCGGATCGCTTCGTAAGCCAGCTGGAAAATGATCTCAAAGAACAGTTTCAGAGGACTGATCAGAAGAGCATCAAGAATCGCACCGAATGTCATGCCTGTACATCCTCCTTTCCGCTGATTTCCGCATACTTCGCTTCCAGGATGTCCGCTGCGCGGACAGCGCCTTCACCGCGGTATGCCCATGTTTCGTCTTTGACCTGTCTGCGGCCTTCCGCAAAACGGGGATCCTGCAGACAGCTGTCGATCAGCGATCTGAGATCCTGCATATTCTCTTCATCCAGGCGCATGCCAAGACGCGGCAGAGCCGACACTGTCCAAAGCGGCGTATCGAGCCACCATGCGTCATACGGCGCCAGGTCGATCTGCGGATCGGTATAGATCACAGGTTTGTCATAGATCAGAGTGAAATCGAAAATCACGCCGGAAAAGTCAGAGATCAGAATGTCGCTCCGTCTGAGCACTTCAAAATTATCTCTGTCCCGGTTCCATTCCAGCTGTTCGGATTCAGGATATTCTTTCATAATCTTTTCCAGCAGGTCCTTTTCCGCTGTAAATGACTGCGGGTGCGGACGCACGATCACGTGATACCCTGTTTTCAGCAGCACATCGATGATCTTTCCGCCGTATACGCTGAAGATCGCGCTCTTACCCCAGGAAGGAGCCAGCAGCACGGTCCGCTCATGTTCCGGCGCTTCGCCTGCTTCCGCAAGACGCTTCGCCATTTCATCCATATAGGGAATACCGATCAGATGCAGGTCTTTTTCCGGCAGGGAACGCAGTTGTTCCAGAGCCCGGATATCTTTCATCTGATATTCGCCGGAAAGCAGCACGGTATCGTAGTAATCCAGTCCGAACATGCGGTAGAGAACGACTTCACTGGCCGCATGGGGAATGTGCACATAGCAGCCGGCATCCGGGGAACGCTTCCACTGGTACACGTCAAGTCCCGGCGTCGTGGAAAGCACGATGTCCGCATTCAGACTGTTGAGTCTGGAAAACATCTTTGTTCCTTCCCCGAGGTATTCCGCCTTCACGTTGGTCAGTCCGCAGGAAAACGCAGGATCATCCTCTGACGCTGTCAGATAGAGCACATCATGACCCCGCTGTTCAAAAATGCGGAGAATGGGTTCAAATATATTCCAGTACCTCTTGTTGTCGGAAAAGATCACAAAAGGAATTCTGTTTTTGTCTGCTTTTTTTCTTCTGCCTGCTCCGGCCATGAGCTTGTTCGCGAATACCCTGACAGAGTATACGCCCGCGCCGATGATGCTCAGCAGCACTGTAAACAGCATACTGCCGGTGCCCGGATCGATATAGCTGCCCGCAAAGCCTGGGATCAAAGCAGAAATCGTTTGTAAGTTCATCTTTTTTTTCTCCGGTTTTATGCTGAAAAAATGAAAAATCCGCTTTTCCAGCCGAGGAAAACTATAACACTTGCATGATAACAGCGCAACCACACAGAACCTTACAGTTTTCTTACATTATCCTTGGAACAAAAAAACTCTGCACAGGCAGAGTTTCTTCGTTCTGATTTTCTGGTACAGAAAGCGATTAACGCTTGGAGTACTGCGGTGCACGTCTGGCACCCTTCAGACCATACTTCTTTCTTTCCTTTTCACGGGAATCACGTGTCAGGAATCCTGCAGCCTTCAGAACAGGTCTGTAGTCCGCGCTTGCTTCGAGCAGTGCACGGGCAATACCATGTCTCATCGCACCGGCCTGGCCTGTATAGCCTCCGCCTGCAACGTTGATCTTGATATCGAACTGTTCTTTTGTCTCAGTCAGTACGAGCGGTGAATTGACGACCATTCTCAGTGTAGCCTGCGGAAGGTAATCTTCCAGCGTACGGCCGTTTACTGTAATGATGCCAGTGCCGGGTGTCATAAAGACGCGGGCGACGGACTGCTTGCGGCGTCCGGTTCCGATATAGGTTACTGTTGACTTCTTCTTCGTTACCATATGTCCTTACCCCTCCTTATTTCACCTTCAGCTCAACCGGCTTCTGAGCTGCATGCGGGTGTTCCGGTCCCTCGTAAACAAATACATGCTTGCGCTGAACGTTACCCAGCTTGTTGTGCGGCAGCATACCCTTGATCGCTTTTTCGACCCATTCAACTGTATACTTTTCACGCATGAGCTTTGTGCTTCTGACCTTCAGTCCTCCAGGATATCCAGAGTGTCTGTAATAGAACTTCTTTTCTTCCTGATCGCCTGTGATCTGGATCTTGTCAGCGTTAATGACGATGACATAGTCACCGCAGTCTACGTTGGGTGTGAAAGCAGGCTTGTGCTTGCCTCTTAAAACTGTTGCGACACATGTCGCAAGGCGTCCCAGTGTCTGATTTGTTCCATCGACGACATACCATGTACGTTCGACTTCACTGGGCTTTAACATCGTTGTCTGACGCATTTAATTCATCCTCCATATGTAGTTTCCGGGGCTACATCTGGCATGAAGTGCCGACTAATATTCTATGCGAATGCGCACCTCAAGTCAAACTGTTTTTTCAAAAAATCATGATGCTGAAGTAAAAAGTTAAGTTCCACTTCCAGGCACCCGAAGTGGAATTTTCTCTTTCATATAATTCCATTTGATGTTTGTCTTACAGATATCCTTCATAATATACATACACAGATCACGACAGCCGGCTGTAAAGGAGG
>JAILCN010000220.1 GCA_024680365.1 Solobacterium sp. | reverse complement strand
ACCGTCTCTGTTTATATCAGCCTGGAAGACGCGAAGAATGATAACGATTTCCTGAACGCGCTGAAGGCGGAAAAACCTTTCAAAACCGGCTTTGACATCAAGCGGGCCATGCATCTGTGCGAAAGGGAAGGCATTGAAATCAGCTGGCACGATGACGCCATGATCATGGCGGCGCTTTCCGATTCCACCCTGACCAGCCCGGATAAGATCTTTGAGAAATTTGAGCTTGTCACGCCGGTCAGCTATGAGGACGTCTACGGCAGGCCCTCCAAACCTGTGCTGCTGGCGGATGAAGAAAAGCAGACGGCATACGGCGCCGTGAGTGCGAAGAATATCTTTGTGCTGAAACAGAAGACAGCGGACACCATCCGCGAGTACGGCATGGAGAAGCTGTATTACGAAATGGAAATGCCGTTAAGCACAATTCTCTGCGCGATGGAAGACGAGGGCATCCGCTGCGAGCGGGCAATTCTCGATGAGATCGCGGCGAGAACCCTGGCCGAAATCGAAGCTGAGCAGGCGGAAATCTGGCGCCTGGCTGACATGGAATTCAATATCAATTCCCCCAAGCAGCTGGCGGACGTCCTGTATGACCGCCTCGGTCTTCCCTCCGGCAAGAAGAAATCCACTTCGGCTGACAAGCTGGAGAAGCTGAGCGGCATGCATCCGGTGATTGACCATATTCTCAATTACCGCAAGCTCTCCAAGATTTACAGCACCTATGCCGAAGGCCTCAAGAAATACATTCATACCGACGGCAGGATTCATACTGTCTATAACCAGTGCGCGACCCAGACCGGGCGTCTTTCCTCCAGTGAACCCAACCTGCAGAATATCAGCGTCCGCGATGAGCAGGGCCGGGAAATCCGCAAGGCGTTCCTGCCGGAGGAAGGCTGCGTGCTGATCTCGAGCGACTATCATCAGATTGAACTGCGGATGCTGGCGGATATGGCCGATGAAAAGGGCCTGATCGAGGCCTTCAATTCCGGCATTGATATCCATACAAAAACCGCGATGGACGTCTTTGACAAAACCGAAGAGGAAGTCACGCCGGCCGACAGAAGAAGCGCCAAGACTGTCAACTTCGGCATTGTCTACGGCATCAGTGATTTCGGCCTGGCTGAGCAGCTCGGCGTTTCCCGATGGGAAGCCGCCGATTTCATCGAAACCTATTACAGAAAATATCCGGGTATCAGAACCTATATGAAGTCCCTGGTTGATTTCTGCGAAAAGAACGGCTATGTCACAACCCTGTGCGGAAGAAGGAGAGAGATCCCGGAAATCCGCAATTCCAACCGCATGGTCCGTGAGTTCGGCAAGCGGGCGGCGATGAACGCCCCGATCCAGGGCAGCGCCGCCGACCTGATCAAGCTGGCGATGATCGACATCGACAGGGCAATGAAGGAAGCCGGTGTCAGAAGCAGAATGATCCTGCAGGTTCATGACGAACTGATTTTCAATGTGCCGAAGGATGAGATTGAGCAGATGAAGCAGCTCATCAACGACGGCATGGTCAACGCAATGACCCTGAAAGTGCCGCTGAGCGCCGAATGCGCCATCGGCGAAACCTGGTATGAGGCCAAGTAATGCCTGAGCTGCCTGAAGTTGAAACGGTCCTGAGGACGCTGGAGCACATGATCGCAGGAAGACAGATTCTTTCCGTGACTGTACGCTGGCCGAAAACCATTGAAGGCGATCCTGACGCGTTTGCGCAGGCGCTTGCCGGCGAGCATTTCAACGTGTTTGAAAGAAGGGGAAAGTATCTGGTTTTCCGCATGGATCACGTGACCCTTGTGTCGCATCTCAGGATGGAAGGCAAGTACTATGTGCAGCAGCCGGAAGAACCGCTGGACCGCCACATGCATGTGCTGTTTGACCTGGATGACGGCCGGCAGCTGCGCTACCGCGATACCCGCAAGTTCGGACGTATGTTCATCACAGGACTGGAGTATGACTTTTCGCATTTTCATGATCTCGGTCCCGAACCGTTTGACGAAGCGTTCTGCCCGGCTTATATCCACGCTTACCGCAAAGGAAAGACCCAGCCGCTGAAATCGCTGCTGCTGGACCAGTCCTTTGTCGCCGGCATCGGCAATATATACGCCGATGAAATTCTCTCCGCCTGTGCACTCAGGCCCGGCCGTTCCTGCCGCAGGATCACCCGGCATGACGAGGAGAACATCGTCCGGGAAACCCGCCGGATTCTTTGTGAAGCGATCGCGGCCGGCGGCACGACGATCAGAACCTATACATCCTCGCTCGGCGTCAGCGGTCTTTTCCAGAATGACTGCTGTGTCCATGAACAGAAAACCTGCCGCCGCTGCGGCAGTGAAATCCATATAAAACGGATCGGCGGCCGGAGCAGCTATTACTGTCCGGTCTGCCAGAAATAAGAAAGGGCGTTATGAAGAAAATCGGAATCACCGGCACAATCGCAGCCGGAAAAACATCGGTATCCATCCTGCTGAAAAGGCGCGGTTTTTCTGTATTCAATTCTGACCAGTATGCCCGCATGGCCACCAATTCCAACAATCCGTGCTTCGCGAAAATCGTGGAAGCCTTCGGTGAAGAAATCATCGGCTGCGATGGCGACATCGACAGAAAGAAACTGGCGGACGCCGTTTTCCATGATGAAGAAAAAAGACAGATCCTCAATGGGATTGTCCATCCCTATGTCCGCGAAGGCCTGCTGAAATTCTTCGAACGCCATGCGGAAAGCCCGGTTGTCTTCGCCGAGGTGCCGCTGCTGTTTGAAGCCGGCTGGCAGGAACTGTTTGACATGTCGCTGGTGATCACCTGTGATGAGGAAACGGCCATTGCCAGAATGATGGAAGACAGGGGCTATACGGAAGAGGAAGCGCGCGCCCGCTATCAAAGCCAGCTGGATCCGCAAAAGCAGATTTCCATGGCTGACAAAGTCATTTATAATAACAGTACATTAAGTGATCTTGATCATGAGATCAATCTGTTTGTCCGTGATCTGAGAAAGGAAATCCGCAATGGAAATCAAAGCCTCTGATACGTACCGGTGTGAACTGTCCGGCGGTCTTTCCTTTGAAGGGATCGTCTCTTTGAGCGAGCTTTACCAGCCGCTGATCACACCCCAGGCCCTTGTCCTTTATCTGACAATGGCAGCGGAGGCATCCAGTCTGAAAACCCAGCAGTCGCATGCGCGCCTGTTCTCGCTGACCGGGCTTGACCCGATCGCCTTTGACCAGGCCGTCGCAAGGCTTGAGGAATACATGCTGGTGCGGGTCTACCAGAGACGCGGCGACAGAAATGACAGCTATATTTATACGCTCAACACACCGATGAGCGCCCGCAGCTTTATCTCTTCCTCGATCTACATGAAGCGCTATATGAATGTCATGGGCCAGAAACAGACGGAGACGACAGTCAGCCGCCTGCAGGCGGATTCCATCGCCACCCAGGGCTACCAGGATATCACCCGGGCCGTTGTCCACAGGGCAGACGCAGCTGCGGAAGAGGAAAGCGGCTATACGACATTCAAACCCCGCTACCGCTTTACCAGCGTGGATGACACCACGATCAATTTCGACTACGAACGCTTTATCGCCTCCACCAGCGCCCTGGTTTACCCGGTTGAGCTGAGAACCCAGGAAAACCTGGCCACCATCGGCAAACTGGCGACAATCTACGGCCTGAGCGCGGACCAGATGCGTATTCTTGTCTCAAAGTGCGTCAATCTGAAAACAATGGAATTCAACAGCGACAAGCTGCGGATCCTGGCTTCCCGCACGGAAGGGACGCAGAAGGCTTCTGCGGACGTCTACAGCCTTTCACCGGTTTCATTCCTGCAGGCAAAGCAGAACGGCGCTGAGGTCACAATGACCGACAAACGGATGATCGAGCATCTTTCCATGGACATGCATTTCTCCAATGAAGTGATCAATGTCATGCTGGAATACATCCTCTCGGTCAGCGCCAACCGCCTGAATCCCCGTTTTGTCGACATGGTTGCCGGCGAATGGGCGAGGGACGGGATCGGAACCAAAGAGCAGGCGCTTCTGCAGGCAAAGAAATCCGTCAGCAAAAACAGAAACAGCTCAGGCTCGCCGATCAAAGTGGATGTGCCTGAATATATACGCCAGCAGCAGGAAGGAACACTTCCGAAATCCAGAAAAGCGACACAGGAAACTCTCGACATGGTCCGGGAGATGCAGAATAAAATGATGGCTTTTCCATAGAGTCAGTCCTTCATTTTATTCTGCA
>JAILCN010000164.1 GCA_024680365.1 Solobacterium sp. | reverse complement strand
GTCCGCTCTGTCATCAGGCAGACAAAAGAGAGATTTCAATAATTTACGCAATATCGCCGCAAAACCAAAACACGAGAATTTGCCAGTATTCATCGGCACTTTCTCGTGTTTTTTCGCTATTGTGCTGTCAAAGACAGGATTCTAAACGAAGAAGACTTCAAAAAGAACACCCTTCCGGAAAAGGGTGTCCAGTACATGATTTCTGAATACAGCAGTCGTTTCAGCTGTGCGGATCATCTGTTTTTCTGCTGGTTTTAACTGAAAACAGACGCACCGTTCATTCTCTGGATCAGATGCTCCATCCGGCGCTTACGCTCTGCAGCTGCGTCATGCGTCTGAAGATGCCGTTTTCTTTCCGGAACAGCTCTTCCGGTGTGCCTTCTTCGACGACCTTTCCTTCTGCGAGCACGACGGTCTTGTCCGCTGCTTCTACCGTACGCATGCGGTGTGCGATCACCAGTACTGTCTTTCCGGCAAGCAGACGGGAAAGAGCACCCTGTACTTTGGTTTCGTTTTCTACATCAAGGGAGGCAGTCGCTTCATCCAGAAGGACGATCGGCGCATTCTTCAGCAGTGCTCTGGCAATCGAGATCCGCTGTCTCTCGCCGCCGGAAAGCTTCGCGCCGTTTTCACCGATCTCCGTCGCGTATCCCTGCGGGAGCTTCTGAACGAATTCATCACAGTTTGCGGCTTTTGCGGCTGCCAGAACCTCCTCATCAGATGCTCCGTGTCTGCCAAGACGGATGTTTTCCATCACCGTATCGTCAAACAATACGACATCCTGAAATACCATCGAGTAGTCTGAAAGCAGCACTTCCGGATCAACAGCGGAAATATCAACACCGCCGACGGTGATCCTCCCCTGATCAGTATCCCAGAGTCTTGCCGCAAGTCTTGCGCAGGTGCTTTTACCGGAGCCGGAGGGACCGACCAGCGCTGTTACTTCGCCTTCTTTCGCGGTAAAGCTGACGCCGCGAAGCACCTGTTCATTGTCATACGCAAAGCCGACATTCTCAAACACAATATCATGTCCTGCAGGTTCGAAGTGTTCTGTTCCTTCGGCAGTCTTCGTTTCATAGATCTCCTGCAGGCGGCCTGCGGAGATCTGCGACATGAACATTTCCGCAATGAGAGCCAGTGCCTGATCGAACGGCGCATAGACACGTGTGATCACCAGCAGGAACATAAACAGCATCATGAAATCGATCTGTCCGGAGAGGATCAGACCCGTACCAGTCAGGATCGTAGTCGCTGTTCCCAGGCGCATGATCACGCTCGCCGCATTGACAAAAATACCGGTCGAAAGTTCTCCATACAGCATTGTTTTCTCATGGTGATCGATCTTGTGGTACAGATCATTCAGAAAGCGTTCTTCCTGGTTTACAGCATGGATCTCGCGGATGTTTTCAAGTGCCTCCTGGATGCCGTCTGATACCTGAATACCAGCTTTTTTCGTGATCTCTGCCTGTTTCTTTGCCAGCTTTCTGCTGCCGAACAGAAGCGCAAAAGCAACAGGAACACCCCACAGGCAGGCAATCGCAAGCTTCCAGTTATAACAGAAGAGCATAACAGCGATCACAGCTGTGGAAATATACGAACCATACAGATATCCAAGGCAGTGCGACCATACATGTTCCAGCCGGTTTACGTCACCCATAATGGTTTCCGTCAGATCTGCCAGATCACGTTTGCCGAAATATCCAAGAGGAAGTTTCCTCAGACGTTCGGCGATGCTGATGCGGACTGCTTTTACTTCTCTGTAAACCAGTCCGTAGGTCGACTGATACTGCTGCAGATGCGTAAACATCGAAAGGATCACGAACGCAAGGACCATCAGGATACATGTGAGAACATTCGGAAGCGGATCTCCGGAAGTCAGGGTGCCCATGAATTTTCCCATCATGAAATACAGGATCCCCATGCCGCCCATCACAGTAAAATTAACGATCACAGTCCAGAATGTTCCCTGTTTCACATTCTTGATTCCCTGATCCGTAAGCGCATATTTGCGCTGAAAGTCTTTTCCAAACATTTAACAGGCCTCCTCTATCCTGGAAATACGCCATCTGACTGCCTGGTTGTAGTCCTGCCACATCCGGGCATACAGGCCGTTGTTCTGCAGTAATTCCGTATGTGTCCCTTCCTCCGCAACTCTGCCGCTGTCCAGGACAATGATCTTGTCCGCGCCTACAACTGTGGAAAGCCGGTGCGCGATCATGATGACTGTGCGTCCTTTTGTCAATGCCGCAAAAGCCTTCTGGATCAGAGCTTCATTTTCCGGATCAGCGAACGCTGTCGCTTCATCCAGCACCACGATCGGCGCGTTCTTCAGGATCGCCCGGGCAAGAGCCACCCGCTGCTGCTCACCGCCGGACAGATACGTTCCCTCTGTTCCGATCACTGTATCCATGCCGTCCGGCAGCTTTGCCAGAATGTCATCACACTGCGCGGCAGTAAGAGCCGCCTGCACTTCTTCGCGGGATGCCTCAGGACGGGAAGCCCGGACATTCTCCAGGATGCTGGCTTTGAAGAGACGGTTATTCTGGAACACGAACGCGATCTGATCCATCAGCACATGAGGATCTGTATTTCTCACATCCACACCGCCGACAAGGACGGCTCCGGAACTGACATCCCAGAAACGGGGGATCAGACTTGCCGCTGTGGTCTTGCCGCCGCCGGAAGGACCGACGAACGCTGTTGTCTGTCCCGGTTCAGCCCGGAATGACACATGATCAAGGGCGGGGTTGTCTGCTCCGTCATAGGTAAAGCTGACATCTCTGAATTCCACGGTATTGTCTTTCGGTGTCTGCGGATCATCTGTTACATTCAGCACCGGAGCACTCATGACCACATTGATCCTTGCCAGAGCTGTGCTGGCCTGCATCATGCCGCTGGCTGCGAACATGATCTTCGCCAGAGCAGTTGAGATCACTGCCGAGAAGACTGCGTAGAAAGCAAAGTTGGTAACAAAACCCGCAAAGTTTCCCGATCTGAGCGCTGAAGGCGCCAGAAAGAGAACTGCCGGAACCAGAAAAATAAATGCCCCTTCGGTAAATGTCAGATTGACTGACTGAGGAACTTTGCACACGTCACCCTGAAAATGTTCTGCTTTGTTGCTGTAATCCTCGATCGCCTGTCTGAACGCGCGGAAAGAATACACAGTCTGCTGGAACACCTTTACGACCGGAATACCGCGGACGTATTCTGTACCGGCTTTGCTCATGACATCCTGCGCTGCCTGGTATTCTGCCATGAGCTTTGCGTTTTTTCCGCCCATCATGGCAGCCATCGCGCAGATGGAAACAACCGCTGCCAGAAGACACGCCGCTCCCATCCGCCAGTCAAACACAAACATCAGCACCAGCATGGTAATAAACATGGCGATCGTTCCGACAATGTCCGCAAGATTATGCGCAAGCAGAGTTTCTGTTTCTGACGCTGCTCCATCCAGTTTGTTCCTGAGAAGACCGGAAGCATTGTTGTCAAAAAAGCCGAGCGGTGTTTTCATCAGATGCGCCATGCCGGTCTTCCGGATATTGGAAGCTGTGCGGAAAGCTGCCAGATGCGTACACATCAGGGCAAAAAAGTATACGAGGATCCCCAGGGCCGCAAAGGCAAAAGCCATCCAGCCGTAACGGGCAATTCCCGCAGCAGAAGTCCAGTCAGGCGCAGCGGCGATCAGATCACGCACAGCCAGCCAGATGCAGATATACGGCAGCATTCCCAGCACCATCGCCAGAGCCGAAAGACCCAGCCCCAGAAAGGTCAGGCCTTTATAGCTGCCGGCATACTCAAGCAATACTGCCACATCACTTTTTTTCTTTTTGTCCATAAAACTACCATCCTATTGTTTTCTGTGAATTTCTGAATAGTTCAGTTAAAGATAACTAACCTGCATGCGATAAATACCGCCTCCTTAGGAACAGGAGACGCTGTTTATCAAAATAACAGAACGACGATCCCGGCTGTCAATGCTGCGCCGGCCAGCCAGATCAGAGACAGGATCGTGCGCTTTTTCAGCACCTGCAGCCAGGTCTGAACAAACGGGATCTCCTCTGTGCCGGGGATCACCCAGAACCGGCTGTGTCCGACCCAGAGACGGTCGATCACGATCCCGTCATACCAGTTCATGACTTCCAGAAACAGCAGTGCCTGCCAGTACGCCGGCCGGAACTGATGAATACCGTTCCAAAGCCCAATGATCATCACCAGCGAGGCACCCATGATCAGAAAAAACGGGATCATAAACTGTTTTCGCTTCCGGGCAGCTTTTTCCCGGTCTGTCAGGCCAAGCTGGAACACCTTTTCCTGAACAGGTTCCGGATAGAAGTACAACCCGTTCAATGCATTGTTTCCAACGGCGATTTTCACCATCAGTGTGAACAGGGCACAGTACAGAATGAGCTGCAGAACGATCATTTTTCTTTCCTCACACTCAGCAGAAGACCATTCTCCGCCTCTCTCAGTTCGTACTGTTCTGCCAGCGGATCTCTGTCTCCGACGATGCAGTAATCGCAGCAGTCTGCGGTCAGGCACGTTCCTTCCCGGATCAGACAGGCATGGAGTTTCTGCATTGCCAGATGGTCGCAGTTGCACATCAGCGGCAGCGCGTCTTCCATATGATGCCGCTTTGCGAATTCTGCGTTGGGACACTGTGTAAAACTGTAGTGGACAATGCCGTGTTCTTTGTCATACGAACTGGAGCCCATGCGGAAGGAATCCGGGAACCGGCTGATCTCTTCCGCCCGGATCTCATTGGCTTTCTGAAAGATCCTGGCTGCCAGACGGTTGTCCGTCTTTCTGTTCAGATCAAAAATCTTTCCCATGATGTCAAAACTGCCGAAGAAGCATCTGTAGATTTCCTGCTGCACATCCGCGCGCGGGGGCTTTTGGGAAGCTGTTTTGTACCAGGCGAAGATGAGGATCGGATCATAGATGCTGGCAGTGATCTTCAGATCCTTCAGCGCAGGTTCATCTTTCAGAAACTCCGCGTACTGAAGCTGGATCTTTTCCCACATCTCTCCGGCTGTTTTTTCATCATAGCAGCGGCGCAGCAGATGCCTGACGCACCGCTTTGCC
>JAILCN010000142.1 GCA_024680365.1 Solobacterium sp. | reverse complement strand
GCAGGACTGCGGAAACGCAGTCTTTTTTTCGTCTCTTGACAACGTATTGTCCGGTGCTATATTGAAAGTGTATCGATAATCGATAGTGTTGATAATCGATACAGAGAGAAATACTATGGCAAGAAAAGAATTTGAGACACTGACACCTCAGATGTATTACATCCTGTTGGTGCTGAAACAGCCCCGGCACGGTTATGACATCATGAAAGAGATCGCAAGGATCACGAATGAAAGAGTACAGGTGGGAGCCGGCACCCTGTACGCTTTGATGCCGAGATTTATTGAAGACGGCTATATCCGTCTTGTGTCTGAAGAAGACCGCAAAAAGATCTATCAGCTGACACCGTACGGAGAACGGAAACTGGAAGAAGAAAACGAAAAGATGAAGCACATGCTGAAGTGCTGGGAGGAGATGCAGAGATGAGAAGGTTCAGAAGGATCTCAGGGTATCTGTATGACGAAGACGCATGTATCAGGATGCTGGAAGACCAGGCGCAGCACGGCTGGTTTCTGAAGAGCATCGGCGATCTGTGGTTTATCTTTGAAAAAGGTGAAGCGCGCCCAATGCATTACTATATTGACTACAACTACAATGATCCGGAATACAGCGATGTTCTGAAAGCGGAAGGATATCAGCTGGCAGGTGTCAGACGTACGGTCCGCATTTATGCAAGCGAAGAAGAAAAAGAACCTCTGCAGACAGATCCTGTCGTGAAGAAAATGGCTCTGGATCAGGTATTTCCGCTGTCGGATGCGATCCTGACAGGTGTGCTGGCTTTTCTGACAATAATCATGGCCCATGGCGCCATTGATCCGCCGGACAGGTTTGCCTTCTATTACTTCCACACTGAATTTATCATCTGGGCAGTTCTGGTCATTCTTGTTGTCTTTCTTGTTCTGGACGCTCTTTCACTGCTTCTGGTGCGTTACAGCATCCGGAAGAAAGCAGAAGGGATCACTGTGAAACTGAACTGGCTGAAGTACTGGTTCTTTGCGGAAGAAGCTGCGGCATTCATTGTACTTGGCTTTGTGCTTGTCATGTACTGGACGCTCTTTCATGACACACTGATCAGGATCCTGTTTCCGCTGCTGCTGGTCGGGTCGCTCTGGGCTGCCCGCATGGTGATGAACCGGTTTATCGGAACAATACCGGACAACGCGAAGAGAGGGCTCCTGACTGCTGCTGTGGTCGTTCTTCTGCTTGGCTTCAGGTTCTTCCTGCATCGGCAGATCAATACCGGAACCACTCCGGAAAGAAAAAAAAGTACGGAGATCCAAACAGTTCTGGAATCAGAATTCTTTACCGAAACAAGCAATCCCTGGCTCCAGAAGATCAGTCTTTATACCATTCCTTTCGGCAGAGAAGAGACGGCCGTCGTCTGCCGGGATGAGAAGGTGGCGGAAACGGTCTTCAGACGCTTTATCCAGTATGGACTGTATATATATGAGCCGGAACAGAGCTTTATTCCGGCTGGCTTCAGCGGCCTGGAAAAGATGCTGACTAAGGCTCATCTTCAGCCGTATGAAACATCGTTTGCCCGGTATGTCAGCGAAGGAGACGACGTATACAGACTGCCGCCTGAACCGAATGAAAAAGCTATCGTTGTCTGCCGCTTCGGGAACACGGTCATCCTGACGATGGGTGATCAGGAGTTTACAGACGAAGTGATCCGCTTCCATCAGAATACAGACTGAAAAACTGCCTCCGGGCAGTTCTTTCTTTGTTATACTTGTATGGCGAGGGAAACTTATGAGTGAATATACAAAATGGGTTGCCTGCTGGGGCAACGCGACATCGATCCGCGAACAGACGGAACTGCGCTATACAAAAGATATCACACTGCGCTATCCCATCCGGATGTGCTTTGACGGGGACGCGCTGCGTTTCCATTTTTCCAATCTGACTGGTACGGAACCGGTGCATTTCATCGCTGAATGTGCTGCCTGCATCCAGGGACATGTGATCATTCCCGATACCGCGGAAACGATCACTGTAAACGGAGAAGAAGATATTGTGATCCAGCCGGGACAGGAAATGATGAGTGACGAAATTGAATTCAAGGTCATTTCCGGCAGTGAGATCTGTGTTTCCATGTATCTGGAAGACTATACCCAGATGAACGCCGGTGTTCTGATCACCGGTCCGCTCTCGAGAGGCTACTATTCCTACGGCAATCAGATGCATGAAGACATTCTTCCCCTGGATCTGACCAGACATACAAACTGGTTTTATTTCCTGAATACGGTCGATGTCCGCACGGAAGAAAACAAGCATGCGCTTGTCTGCTTCGGGGATTCCATCACTGCCCAGGACTGGCCGGATATGCTGGCAATCCGGGCATGGGAAAACGGCTTCCGTGATGTTTCCATCATCCGCAGAGCTGTCAGCGGCACCCGCATCCTGCGGGAGTATTCCTGCATTACCTACGCTGCCTACGGCATCAAAGGCGAAACAAGATTCCCGCAGGAAATGAATGTGGCAGGCTGCGATACGGTTCTCATACAGCACGGCATCAACGATATCATTCATCCGGTCGGGACTGATGTGAATCCCTGGCGTCCGTGGTCTGATCTGCCGACGGCGGAACAGATGGAAGAGGGTTATGTGAAGTATTACATTGAATATGCCAGAAAGCTGGGACTGAAGGTATACGGCGGCACCCTGATCCCGATCAAGGGCTGGCGTACCTATGAGCCGTTCCGGGAAGTTCTGAAAAACGAATTCAACGACTGGCTCAGGACGACAGATCTGCTCGATGGCTGCGTGGACTTTGATCTGGCTGTCCGTGACCCGGATGATCCTGCCGCGTTCCGGAAAGAATATGACAGCGGTGATCACCTGCATCCTTCCGATGCCGGCTATCAGGCGATGGCAGACTGTGTGCCGGAAGAACTGCTGAAATAAATGACAGAGGAGATGTTTCAGGACATCTCTTTCTTTTGAGCGTCAGTTCACAGACAGATGCTGACATGC
>JAILCN010000135.1 GCA_024680365.1 Solobacterium sp. | reverse complement strand
TCCGCAGATCCGTCTCGTTCAGAACAACGATACCCTGATGACAGAGAAGATCCAGTCTGTCCTGGTCAACACGATCCCGCTCTGGAAGTCCCAGATGCTGATCGCTCTCGGTCTGCATCATTCTCAGGAAGCCATCAAGGCTGAGAATGCCGTCACCGAGATGACCAACCAGATGCTGAGAGAGAATGCTGAAAACCTGCATATCGCGACTGTTGAAACAGCCGAAGCAAGCGAAAGAGGCATCGTTGATCTCGAAACTCTGACTGAGACCAACAAGAAGCTCATCCAGACTCTTGAAGAAGTTGCTCAGATCCAGAAGGACGGCCGCGAAAAGAGAGCTGCTGCTCAGCTTGAACTGCGCAAGATGGAGATCGAACTCAGCAAACGTCTTACCGAGATCCAGGGCGAACTCGAAAACAAGCGTTAATCCAAAGAACAAAAAACAAACAGAAAGGATGGTCCGTGACCATCCTTTTTTGCGCTACAATGTAGGCATGAAGATCCTCTGCGCCGGGCAGGCAGTCGTTGACTGCATTACCCGGAACGTTGACAAAGAAAGCCTGAAGAACCGTTCTGCCAGAGCAGAATCGATCCGTCTCAACGTGGGCGGCGACGCTCTCAACGAATCGGTGATCCTTTCGCGTCTCGGTCACGAAGTCTGGACAGCCTGTCTGATCGGTGATGACCTCGCCGGAAAGATCATCCTGAACGCGCTGAAAGAAAACGGCGTCGATACTTCGCTGGTGCAGACCGAAGAGATCGACACCGTGATCGCGGATATTTTTGCGGAAGAAGACGGCAGTCGCCGTTCCCTGAATTCAAACGCGGTAAAGCTCGGAGGGAAAAGTCTGTCTGCAGAAAACATCCGGGATATTGATGCCCTGAGTCTTGCCTCGCTGTTCCGCGCTCCGCTGGACGATCCGAAGAAAGTCCTCGAACTGGTCGTAAAAGCAAAATCTGAAGGCGCGTATGTTTTTGCGGATACAAAACTGCCTGTGTACAAGAAGCTGACGCTTGAGGATTATGCGGAAGTCCTTCCCTGTATCGACCTGATCTTCCCCAACGAGACGGAAGCAGCCTATTATTCCGGGATCTCCGGAAACAATGAAGAAGATTTCGCGGCTATGGCAGATGTTTTCCTGAAAAAAGGCGTAAAAGCCGTCGTGATCAAGACGGGAGAACAGGGTTCCTGGTATTTTGACACAACGCAGCATTTCCGCCATCCGGCATTTGCCGCAGAGGTCGCCGATACGACCGGAGCCGGTGATAATTATGCCGCCGGTTTCATTCACGCATACTTAAATAAGAAGCCGATCCCAGACTGTATGGCATTTGCTTCGGCCTGCGCTGCTCTCAGTGTCGCCGTTTCCGGCGCGACCGGGGGCGTGCAGAGTCTGCAGCAGGTCGAAAAATATCTGCAGAAAAAATAACGGTACGATCTTAAGATCGCACCGCAGGAATATTCATTTCTTCCTCCTCTAGATTATTGGAACGGATCCACCGTGTATCGGTGCGATCCGTTTTTTGTCTGGTCTGCAAAACGGTACTTAGTCGTTTGCTTCCTAATTCTGTTTGTCGCCGTGATTATGTGCGGAAGGACGGGAATTTCTCCGGAATTTCGCCGGGCTGATGCCGGTCTGCTGGGTAAATTTGCGTGTAAAGAAGGTCTTGTTGCTGTAGCCGACAAGATAGATGATCTCGTCGACGTTCAGGGAAGTGTCCTTCAGCAGCTCTTTCGCGCGGTTGATGCGCAGATAAAGAAGGTATTCCGAAAATGTTACGCCGTGATATTTGCGGATCAGGGAATTGAAGAAATTCGGATGATAGTGATAGGTATTCCGGAGATCGTTCAGCGAAATGTCCTGCAGATGGTCCTTCATATAGTTTGAGACAGAATCCATCAGCAGGTCGTTGTACATCTGGACATCCCGTTTGTCATGCATGACGTTGTACCGGCTGGAAAGATGGTCCATCAGCTGCAGGATATATCCCTGATAAAAGAACATCTTGCCGACACGGTTCAGTTCTGCTTCTTTGACGATCGACCAGAAAAAGTCTTCGATCAGGCTTCTGGAGTCCTCACTTTTCGGAGTAAAGCACAGGAACCGTTCCTCAAGTCCGCGCTTGATTAGATGAGCCCGCAGGAATTTCTGCAGTTTGGGTACGCCGATCTGGTTCAGGAAGAGGTCGTTAAAGATCCGCACGGACATATTGACGTTGATGGCGGTGCACTCCGAATCCTGAAGCACCTCGTGATGATATGCCTGCGAGTTCATGAAACAGATCTCCCCTGCCCGGAACACAGCGCGCGAATCACCGAAGGCGACGGTCAGCTTTCCCTCCAGGATATAGCGCAGTTCAATATAGTCACAGTAATAATCCTCCACGATCTGGTCTTCAAGGATAAGACGAAAACATCTGTCACCGAGAAAGATCAGATTGGACTGATGTCCGTTCTCAAAATGCTGGACACTGACCACGATCTCGTGACTGAGATGATGAAACTCATGTTCGTTTTCAAAAGTGGAGTAAAAGCCGATGTCTTTCGGATAATCGCGCAGTGTTTGGTAATCTGCCCGGATCTCCATGGCTGCCTGATGATAGAGATCTGAAAGGTAGGTCAAAAGCTGTGGATCATCACTATTTGTGCCGTTCATTTCTATATTAAGTTTATCATATTAGTAAGAGTGTAATCGGTTACATTTTTTGAATCAACATCTTGTGAAGGGTGCTATTTTATGAACTTTCTAGACTTTATATTTGAGTTATAAACAAGATCCTGCGCTTTGCAGGAAGCTGGAGGAAAGGTATTACTATGAAACGTTTACTTACTATCGCAATCACTCTGCTTATGGTAATCGGGCTGTTTGCCTGCAGCGGCAACAAACCGGCTGAAACAGATACTCCGACAGATGACCAGCCGACGATCGGCTTCATCTTCATGTCCCTTACGGATACATCTCTGATCCGCATCCGTCAGGACGCAGAAGCTGCCGCCAAGGAAAGAGGCATCAACTTCACCGTCGTTGACTCCGAAGGCGATTCTTCCAATCAGATCACAGCGATCGAAAACATGATCACGACCGGTGTTGACGCGATCATCATCCAGGCTGTCGACTCCGCCGCAGTCACTCCTTATCTGCAGGAAGCAATGGATGCAGGTATCAAAGTTCTGGCTTTCGGTATCCAGACAGAAGTCTACGACGTATGGTACTGCAATGACCCGTTCGAGATCGGCAAGGCTGTTGCCCAAATGGCGATCGACTTCACAAACGAGAACCTCGACGGCAAGGCGCAGGTCGGTATCCTCGGCTTCCCGCTCATGCAGAACTTCATCGACCGTGTAGCTGCCGCCAAGGAATACCTGGCTGCAAACGCTCCGGGCATGGAGATCGTTGCTGAAGAAACAGCACTCGTTACCGAAGACGCGATGAACGCAGTTGAAAACATGCTGCAGGCTCATCCGGACATCAACATCATCATCGGCTTCTCCGACGGCGCTGCTCTGGGTGCCAATGAAGCATTCAAGGCTGCCGGCAAGGAAGTCGGAAAAGCTGCCTGCTTCGGATCCGATGTTTCCTCTACCGGTGCTGAGACCATCCTGGCTAACGAATTCTATGTCGGTTCCATCGATGTCAGCTCCCTGGTCCTGGGTGAAACCGCGATCGACATCTGTGTCAAAATGCTGAACGGCGAACCGATCGAAGGCATTACCGCGAACGGTGAAGTCTTCATGAACATCACAGAAGTCACAGCTGAAAACGCATCGACATACGTTCAGAAGTAAAAAGACAAAACATCATCGGCTGGTGGACAGGATCTCAGGATTCTGCCCGCCACTGTCAAAAGAACGGGAGGAGAGATCCTCCCGTACCTATAAGGAGAAAGTATGGAGCAGAATGCCATCTTAAAACTGGAACATATCAGTAAGTTCTACCCCGGCGTGGTGGCACTGGACGATGTTTCGCTTGAGCTTCACGGCGGCGAAGTCCATGCCCTGATCGGAGAGAACGGCGCCGGAAAATCAACGTTGATCAAATGCGTCTCCGGTGCGATCAATCCGGAAAAAGGCAAGATTTACGTGGACGGCAAAGAGATCGAGCACATGACCCCTTCCCTGTCCAAGGAACTGGGAATTTCCGTCATTTATCAGGAACCGAACCTCTGCCAGCACATGACTGTCGCAGAGAATGTCTTTCTGGGCAAAGAGCCGCGCCACGGGCTGACACTGGACCGCAAGGAAATGAACCGTCAGACGAAGGAGTTGCTTTCTTCTCTAGGCATGGAGTTCGATCCGGATACAAAAGTCGCAAATCTCTCGGCTGCCTATAAGCAGATGCTGGAGATCGCAAAAGCCGTATCCAATAATTCGCGTGTGCTGATCATGGATGAACCGACGGCTTCACTGGCGACCAAGGAAGTCGATACCCTGTTCCGTCTGGTCAAACAGATGAAGGAAAAAGGGGTGTGCGTCGTCTTTATCAGCCACCGTCTTGATGAAGTCTTTGAGATCACCGACCGTATTACCGTCCTGCGCGACGGACACACGATCGAAACACTGAATACATCCGACACCGACCGCGACAATCTTATCCGTCTGATGGTCGGACGTGAACTGACAGAACTCTATCCGACCCGCGAAGTCACACACGGTCCCGTCGTTCTGGAACTGAAAAACGTATCCGGCAACGGCGATAAAAACATCAACCTGACAGTCCGTCAGGGCGAGATCGTCGGTCTGGGAGGCCTCGTAGGCGCCGGCCGCACCGAACTGGCGATGATGCTGATGGGTATGGCGAAAATGACGGAAGGACAGGTCCTTCTCAACGGCAAAGAGATCCACATCAATTCGCCGAAAGAAGCAATCGCGCATGGGATCGGCTTGGTTGCAGAAGACCGCCGCCGCTTCTCTCTGTCGACAGTACTTCCGATCCGCTGGAACATCACGATGGCAATGATCGAAAAGATCTCAAAACTCGGGACGATCCAGAGCGCAAAAGAGGACGAAGTCGTCAATCACTTTAAGGATGTTGTCCGGATCAAGACACCGGATGTCAACAATATCGTTTCCTCCCTGAGCGGAGGCAACCAGCAGAAAGTCGCGATTTCCAAGTGGCTGGCAACAGACTGT
The DNA here is from genome assembly GCA_024680365.1 of Solobacterium sp. Lineage (GTDB taxonomy): Bacteria > Bacillota_I > Bacilli_A > Erysipelotrichales > Erysipelotrichaceae > Bulleidia. The sequence goes on along the minus strand of JAILCN010000135.1, from coordinate 2,711 downwards.
AAGGTCATGATCTTCGATGAACCGACACAGGGCGTTGATGTCGGTGCCCGTTCCGAGATCTACCACATCATCAACGAACAGTGTGAAGCCGGCAAGGCTGTCATCATGATCTCTTCCGATATGGAAGAGCTGCTGGGTCTCTCTGACCGTATTGTCGTTATGGCGGAAGGCAAGATCACGGGCGAGGTCGCCAAGGAAGACTTCTCTCAGGAACTGATCCTGCGGAAAGCCTCCAATCTATGAGTTGAACTCCAAACGGAGAGTAGAGGATAAAACATGAAAAAGATCAAGTTTAATCAGACATTAGCGATCTCGATCGCATTGATCCTGCTGGTCATCATCTTCAGCGTCGCCAGCCCGGTCTTCCTGTCTGCGAAGAACCTGATGACACTGATCCGTCAGGTAACTGTTCTCGGCATCGTCGCGATCGGCATGACCTTCGTCGCAATCACTGGCGGTGTTGATCTGAGCGTTGGCGCGCAGATCTCCTTAGTCAGCGTCATGGTCGGCCTGCTGAACGGCCGTCTGGGTCTCAACATCTGGGTGTCTGCTCTGATAGCTGTACTTTGTGCACTGATCGTCAGCGCGATCAACGGCTGCGTCATCGTTACAACAAACATCGCTCCGATGATTGCTACGCTCGGTATGAGTCAGGTCATCGAAGGTATCAGCTATATGATCAGCGGCGGTCTGCCGCAGTCCCTGAAAAACGCGAAATCCTTCTCGGTCCTCGGTCAGGGATATCTCGGTCCGATCCCGGTACCGGTCATCATCTTCTTTGTGATCGCTTTGATCGGCACCTACATTATGAACAAGATGTACATCGGCCGATACTTCTTCGCGATCGGCAGCAACTCCGAATCCGCCCGTCTGTCCGGCATCAATGTCCGTCTGACCAAGTTCTCGGCGTTCCTGATCTGCGGTCTGTTCACCGGCATCGAATACGGGATCAACTCCAGCATGTATGCACTGGATACCGGTGACAGTATCGTTTTACTAGATCTGGGTTACAACGAAGCGCAGTGGAAGCGCATGAAAAAGACCCTGCAGGAAGAAGGTCTCGACAAAAAGCCGATCTCCCACGCCTTCCTGACACACGGCCACTTCGACCATGCCGGAAATGTATTCCGCGCAAATGCGGAAGGGATCTATGTCGTTTGTGCGGAGCCGGATGCTTCGCTGATCGAAAATGGAAACCCGGAATCTGAAGCCCTCTTCAATACAAAGTGGATCTGCGGAAAAGTCGATGAACGTCCTGTCGATGGAAAAGTCTGGCACTTTGCCAACGGCACTACAGTCCAGGCTTTAGCCGCTCCCGGACACACTTCCGGTACCTATATGTATCTGATTGAAGCAGACGGGAAACGCATCCTGTTTGCGGGTGACATGTTCTTTGTTGGACCGCAGTCCCCGGATGACGGTGTAAGCGTGGAACTGGCTTATATGGGCAGCTCGGACTTTACTCTGGAAGGCTTTGTAAGCACATTGAAAAAGGCAAGCGAACTTCATTGTGATGTCCTTCTGACCGGCCATTATTACACTTACTATGGCGACGTCGACGAAGTCGCTCACAGAGCGTACGAACAGGCTCTGGCGATCCTCAAGGAAAAGAAGGCGTAAATATGGAAAAAGAACTGCTTGAAAGAATGGAAAAGCTCGAAAAGGAGCTCGAACGTTACAAAGCGCGCCAGGAGATCGAAAACCTCATGGCTCACTATGAACTGATGCAGAATCAGAAAAACATGGCATTCCATCCGATGGATTTCGCCATGGAAACGCCGGACGTATCCGTCCAGATCGCGGATGGCAAGCCATATCTCGGACCGGAAGGTGTCAAGGAACTCTTCTGTGGTCTCTACAATATCCCGAATTACGAAGGGATCCTGCTTCTGCACTATCTGACGAACCCGGCGATCGAGGTTGCCGGCGACGGAAAGACCGCCCGCGGGCTGTGGTGGAGCCCGGGCATCGAAACGATCAAACCGACCGAAGATGCCGATCCGGAATCCGCCTGGTGTTTCGGCGCGTACGCAAACGACTTCATCAAGGAAAATGGCGTCTGGAAGATCTGGCATATGCGCTGGTTCTCCACGATCAAATGTCCGCATCGCGAGGGCTGGGCGGAGCAGAAGACCTGGTATAACACAAAGGTCCCGCACGCACGTACTGCTAACGCAGACCGGTCTTATAACCCGTATACCAAAGATTTCATTCAGGAAGCGATCCCGATGGCACCGCTGCCATATGAGACCTGGAACGATGAGCGCTGGTATATGCGCCAGGAAGATCCCGAATTACTGAAACAGTGGATGTAACAAAAGATCAGCGGGTCACCGCTGATCTTTTTTATTCGTCCTAGTGGACTGTTGAGCACGCAGAGTGTGCGAAACAAAAAACCGCCTGCTTTGTAGTGCGCCCCTAAAGTTGGACTTAACTATTTAACTGTATTTGAGATAAGGATTGCTGCCTGTATTGTAAAGGCGACAATCCTTTTCTTTTTGCGTTGATCCGTTCGGTATTGTAGTAGAGGATATACTCCTCCATGGCTTTCCTCAACTCTTCAAGGGAACTGAATTCATGATCATAATACATCTCGTTCTTCATGATCCCGAAGAAGTTCTCCATTAAGGAGTTGTCCATACAGTTGCCTTTTCTGGAGAAGGATTGTCTTATCCCTTTATCCTTTAACCATTTCTGATAGGGTTTCATCT
>JAILCN010000099.1 GCA_024680365.1 Solobacterium sp. | reverse complement strand
GTATAAGACGAAACATCTGCGGCTGTCAGGAGCAGCGGTGAAAGGTATCCTAACAGATCCAGGAGCGCTTCGCCTGATTCCTCGTACGATGTATCAACAGCGACCGGTCCGGCAAGTCTCAGCAGTGCGTAGAATCCTTCCGCAGGCAGACTGATCGTCCCTGACTTTGTCAGACTGCCGATCATTGTGCGCAGTCCGTTGGCGGCTGTCCAGTACTTTGGCATGGCCTCCTCTTCTTTGCCGGCTTCTTCCAGCTTGACCGCATCGATCAGAGACTGCAGCTGCGGCTGCATTTCAAAGATCTTTTCCATCAGAGCTGATGCCTCAAAGCCTTCCATTTCACCGCCGAAGATGAATCCGAACAGTCCTGCCAGTGTTTCCTGATAGGTATATACGATCTCTTTCGCATTGCCTTCTTCATCAGTGAACGCATCCGTCCTGACTCTGGAGTAGTCTGCTCTTTCAGGTACCCGGGATTCCAGATCACTGACAAGCTTTGTCACAGCATCTTCACTGTCTGAAACGTTTTTCTCCGCAGCCGGGCTCTGCAGCTTCTGCAGTTCTTCCTGCATTCCGGCATTTGTTTCTTCGGTGTTCAGCTTATATACATTGCCATAGCGTACCATGTTCCACATCGGCACTTTGGTCACAAGATCATCACTGCACAGATAGTTGTGGATATAGGAATACGCGGACGGATCAGCGACAGAATCAGTGACTGCCGGCACTTCAAACGTATATGCGTAGATGTCAGCAGCTGTCTTTTCCTTCAGTTTCGCAGCGATCAGATTGGCGATGGCGCCGCCTCTGCTCTGTCCTGTGATCCAGACTTTATCACCGCCCAGGGCAGCAACAGCATCGATCACCTTGTCGGACGCGGTGCCGAAGCCTTTGTGTTCTCCTTCCGCGTTCTCACCATTGACGATGAAGTTCTGTTTCCAGCCCTTCATCTTGACCTTTGGATCAACGGAATAGCTCTGCACACAGACGACAGTCAGTGTTGTGCCGTCCTTCAGTGTCTTCTTCGCGTATGTATAGGCGCAGTCTTCCGGATCTTCACTGTCAAAATCGGAATAACCGATATCAGAAAAGCCAAGTTCTTTCAGGAAAGCTGTGCCGTAGCCGTCAGTGTTATCGTCAATCGCCGCAGCAGTCAGCTGCATGCTTACAAGGGCCAACGCGTCATTGCGCACTTCCGGCTTCTGGCTGAACCAGTCATCGCTGTAATAGAAGCTGTCTTTCAGCGTAACTGACGGATCCGATGTGGAGATCTCTGTCAGTGTTCCGTAGATATTGGGATCTTCCTCTTCCGCATGTACTGCCGGCAGATTTGTCAGCGGCAGGATCACAGCCAGTGCTGCCGCTAAGATCTTTCTGAATCCTGAGTGTATCTTTTTCATATGCTGTACCCTTCTATCCTCTGCTGAGCTCTTCCCCAAGCTGATATGCTTCTTTCAGATCCAGCGGGAACTGTGTTTCTCTTCTTTCTCTGCGTTCTGCTTCATTGAATTTGGCCATGCTGTAGAGACTGTAGTCAGCGACCTGCAGCGTACTGAAGGCACATACTGTCTTCACGGTTCCTCTCAGGAAGTTCCGGAATGAACCTTCAATAGCTTCACTGACCGGTTTCATAGCTGATTCAAAGTAAGACTGCGGCGCATTCATCGTATAGATGATCCCGACATTCACCTTTCCGTCAAAGTATCCTTTGTAATCATCATAGGAAAGCACACAGAAGATCAGTCTTTCAAACAGTGCCCGGAACCGGGCAGTCGGTTCTCCGAGATAGATCGGACTTCCGATGATGAGAGCGTCTGCTTTCAGGATCTTGTCGATCAGTGGAGAGCAGTCGTCTTTCCAGTAGCACTTGTTCCGCTGCGCACCTTTTCTCTTGCAGGTAAGGCAGCTGCGGCATCCGGTGAAATTCAGGTCAAAGAGATCGATGTATTCTGTTTCTGCGCCGGCTGCTTCAGCACCCTTCTGCGCTTCTTTTAACATCATGGCTGTGTTCTGGTTTTTACGGGGACCAGCGTTAATGATGATCGTTTTCATAAGCATTTCTCCATACTCAGAATCATAATATAAAACAATACATGCAGTACAGATGCATTCATCCGCAAAGTCAGAAAAACAGCCGTGTATTCACGGCTGCATGTTCGTTCAGATCATTCCTGCGGTTTACTGTCCGTCGATGTGCTTCTTCGCCATATACATCATCATGACGAAGACAATTCCTGCTGCCATGACAATGATCTGGAAGATCGTCACGGTTTTCACAGATGCCTGCATCAGACCCGTCACAACGGAAACAAGGAGTGCTGCGATCAGATAGAACAGAGCGGCAATGGTAACGCCTGTGTTCTGTGTCGCATGCTGAAGATCATCCATGGAACCGAGTACTGTGCTGGCAGCGAAGACAAGATACGCAAACGCTGTGCAGATGACTGAGATGATATGCTGGGTGGTGATCTTTGAAGGCACCATCAGGGCAACTGTTACGCCGGCAATCAGCACAATGGCATGAATGCCGATCCGCATCATACTGTTACTGTTCATATATGAATCTCCTATTCAGCCTTTGTTCCGCATTCCATGCAGAATTTTGCGCCATCCGGAAGGACTGCGCCGCATCCCCGGCACAGCTTCGGCTGTACGGTACCGCATTCCATGCAGAACTTCGCATATTTCGGAAGAGAAGCACCGCATTTGATGCATGCTTTTGTCTCAGCTGAACCATTCTGGTTCTGAACCGGTGTCTGCTGGACGGGTGCCTGCGGCTGGGTCATATATGGATTGGCAGTGTTCAGATATGGATTGCCTGCCATGTTGTTCATACCTGCGCCGTTCATTGCACTGCCGATCACACCGGCTGCCTGCGCACCCATGTTCAGGGCGCCGCCCATCATCGCCATACTGCCGGCCATGCCTGAGAACTGATTCATGTTTTCGTTGGAAGCCATTGTTTCAGCGATATCCAGCTGACGTTCAAGAACATGATTTGTTCCCAGATTGTTTAATGAAGCTGCGCGGCCCTGCGAGCGGATCACTTCGCTTTCAGCGCTTGCCTGAGCAGCGATGTTGGCTTTCATGCGGTCTGTCTGTGCCTCTGTGATGCCGGTTGTCCGTTCACTGATGGCGCGTTTGAGTCTCATGTATGCCGGATCATCTTCCGGAAGAATGAAATCAGAGATCGTGAACATTCTGAGTTTGAAACCATACTCAAGGAAATCCTGCACGAGTTTCTTCTTCAGTTCTTCGGCAATCAGTTCCTGCTGGGCTGTCATGCTGAAGACATCGATGCGGTTAGCCTGACAGACCTGCGCAAGATATGCCTTGACGCGCATTGTGATCAGGTCTCTGAAGTATCTCTGCAGTTCTTCCGCTGTCAGTCCGGTTTCGGCACCGACAAGATTCAGAACGACAGCTGCGGGATCCTCGACCTTCAGGCTCATATTGCCTCTTGCCCCGACTGTGACAGGAATACCGTAAACCGGATCCATCCAGGAAGACCTGGAAGGAAGTCCCCATTTTACGTCCATCGCTTCGACAAGGTTGACATAGTATACCTGGGATGTAAATGAAGATACACCGGCGGTCGGAAGTTCGATGATCTTGCGGAGGATCGGAATATTCTCTGTGCTGAGAACATATCTGCCTTCCTTGAAAATATCAGCGATCGTTCCGTTCTTATAGAAAAGCGCGATCTGATTCGGATTAACGATCAGTGTCGAATGCGTGCTGAAGTCTTCACCCGGGTGTTTCCAGACCAGCTGATGATTTCCGCCTTCGAATTTAATGACATCAAAAATCGGTTTCATTACTTTTTCCTCCAGAGTCTGACAGGCTCGATCCAGTCGGCGCCTGCAGCGTCATGATACTTGTCATAAAGCTCTTTATATTCCTGTTCCTCAAACTCCGGCAGGATCTTGTTCTGATACTCATTTATGATCTTTTTATTTTTCCCGGAATTGAGTAAACCTTTGATCTCAGGAACAGCTTCTTCCGCGGTTGAGAGAAGTGTGACCAGGGAAGCGAATAATGTATAGGTGCACATTTCCAGACCCTGTCTGTCAATTCCTCCGTTCGAGTATCTGGTAAAGCGGAACACGTACGACAGCAGCGTCCTGAGCAGATCAGCAAAGCCAAGTTTTTCTCCCACGACAAAGATCACTGCATAGACCACAGCCGGAATCAGGAAATACACGCCGACAGCGTACAGGACATCTTTCACAATTGATTCGTTTTCTCTGAACCGTCTCCAGAAACCAAGACCAATATTCAGCAGTTCGAGAATGATCATCAGACTGTCATTGGATCTGGTATTGAAGAGTATGCAGAACAGAAGCAGAAATCCGACGATCATGAATGACATCGTTTCCCAGTTCATCAGATCCTCAAACGATGTGATCCCCAGATTTTCAAAGTATTCTTTGTATTGATCAGGATGTTTCTCTGCGAACCGTTTCTTGAAGTATTCTTTTCCGTCTCCGATCAGTTCTAAGTATTCATCATGGAGCTTCTGATTCTCCGCTCTTCCCTTCGCGACATCGATGAATCCCTGCACGTCGCCCCAGCGTCGGAAGCCCTCCATGGACGGAATCTTTTCTGCCAGTTTCAGTATTTCCGTGTAATTGCCTTCAGCATGCGCCCTGGAGATCTCTTTGACAAATTTCGCGTCTCTGTCATTGATAACAGCTTCCTGATGCAGAGCGGCAATATTGCTCAGGGTATTCCTGATTTCACCGCTGCTGTTGGCAAGAACATACTGATAATCCGGATCGCTGAGGATCGCATTGTCAGCCTTCAGGATCAGATCATTCAGTCCGGCTGCCTTGTATCTGATCAGCAGATGCAGATAATGCGCTTTCGGATAGTCTGTTCCGTATTCACTTTCGATAGCCCGAAGCTGTTTTTCAGCGACGTCGAATCTTCCGTCCTCAACATGAAGTTCAATACGGTTGAGAATGTTCGTCAGGTTGACTTTCTGACCCGTTTCATTGTTGACGATAATGATCTGCGCTTCTTTGCCGGTCAGTTCTCTGACACGGGGAACCAGAACGGTCTGGACAGCACCGATACGGCCAAGGTCGACACCCTGGATCTTTGATATATTTTCCGGGAAGTCTTCCGGCTTCATGCCTTTATAGGCAGGAAGCAGATGACGGGAGGAATCTTCCTCCATCATATTCAGATATCTCTTCCAGGCACCGGTGATCTCCGGTTTGATCAGATGATCTTTTGCTGTAGACAGAAGGATCATCAGCTTCGCGGTCGAAAGAGCATGCAGACGATAGGCGTCCGGCAGACGGTCTTTCGGCATATCCGGTTCATAGAAAACCGTGATTCCTTCTGCGTTCAGGCCATTCCGGATCTCCGCGGCAAGTTCTGTGTCTTCCTGTGATGATCCGTCAAAGGCGAGATACACATCGAACGGTTTTGTGCTGTTTCTGACTTTTCTGACTTCTTCCTGTTCATCATAGATCTTTCGGATCAGAGGACGGATCTTCATCTTCTCTTCGTCATCCGCAGTTTTGATCAGCTGACGGTAATCGAAATCATTGATGATATCCTGTTCATCGATGCGGCCAAGCAGCGGTTCACCGTTGACCATGATCACGCCATAGCGCAGCAGGATCAGGTTAAGACGTGTTTTGATATCTTCCGGATTCTGACGAAGCCTTGATTCACATTCAGCAATCAGCTGTTTTCTGTTCATCACTCTTCACCTCTTTTTCCAAGATAACTTTCCCAGACAGAAGACAGCTTCTTCAGCGGAGCATATCTGTCCGCAAGCACCTGATACTTCTTCTCGTATTCTGCGATCAGCTTGTCTTCTTCCGGTTTAATGACGGAACGATAGTAGTCTTCCGCTTTGTTGCTGCCGGCTTTCTTGGATTCCTCGTAATCATGATAGCCAAACAGGAACAGGAAACCGTAAATGGCGATGCTGATCAGACCGCCGAGCAGTTTGCCAAGGAAACCCATTTTTCCCAGAATTCCATACGGTCCCATCATTGTGAGTCCCGCAATCATCGACGCGATGTAGAATCTGAGGATCAGCATGAATGCGTTTTTCGCAGGACCTGCCATGATCCTGTAGTAACGGTAGAACAGAATTCCGCCCGCGATCGACGCAGTCATCGGAAACATCACGATCAGATCATTGTTATGGATCAGATTCGCAAACACAAATCCCACCAGAGAGATCAGGCACAGCAGCGGAAGGAACATTCTCATGCCGGCGTCCTGAGCACCGAATCCACTGAAGTTCTGTGACAAAGACGAGGCTAGTTTGTCCAGTTCTGCCATCTTGTCAGGGATCGTCTCTGAGAGCCTGTCATGCAGATAGTGTCGGGCACTGATCTTCTGATATTCAAGACCGAGCTCACAGTCATTTAACATGTCGCTGATTTCCGGCGTCATGACGATATTGTCAGTCAGAAGCTTCTGCGCTTCCGCGTAATTGCCGCTGATCATTTCCGCCCTGGCTCTGGCTGCCTGCTTTTTAGAATTTTCTTTTGCCCATTCTGCCTGTTTAGCCGCTGCATCGTCTTTCTGCAGACGTTCCTGTTCCCGGTCAAATGCCTGTCTCAGGTCATCCAGGATCTGGCGATGGTACACAGAAGCAGTCCTGTATGCGGAATCAAAGTGCATGCTGCTGTGGTAGTCGATGATCTTTCCATCCAGTTCTTCCGGTTCGCTGACGCGGTTTTCTGCAAGGAACTGATATAGGAACGCGAAATTGTTCTGCGGATCTTTCCGTGCCGCATCAGATGCCAGCTGCATCGCTTCTGCGAAGTTTTTCTGTTCCAGAGCTTCTTTCGCTCTCTTTACCAGTGTCTTGATCTCATCAGAAGAAGCATTGAAGCTTCTTTTGCCAAGTGTTGTATTGACATAGTGGATCAGGTCGTTTCTGCTGTCCTTGTTGCTCCAGTCAACAGCGTCGCGTCTTGGAATGCCAAGCTGATCCAGCATTTCCAGCGCCATGTTCTCATAGACAAAGACGAATTTCTTGTTTCCACCCTTGTCTTTTGCCATCAGGTCAAGGTAACGGCTCCACTCATTCTTTACCCATCCGGATGTGATATTGGCATAGTCTGTTCCGACCAGGATCATGACCTTCGCTGTTTCCAGAGCTTTGAAGATATGTGCTTCATACATGTCACCGGATACTTCCTGCAGGGTAACGCGTGAGAAGAATGTCTTCAGATCCTGGGTAACAAGTCTCTGGTAGATATCTTCAGCGATCTGGCTGTCGCGGGTGCGTCCGCCCTGTCCGTCACTGTCCTTGAAGGAAATGAAAACATCATAATCTTTTTCCCGCTGGACAAGTTTCAGGAGTTCTTCCTGCAGGGCGGTGATCCGGCTGCCTTCTTCCTGATAGTACTTCTGGGCTGTTTCATCCGCGTAGATCAGCGCCAGGTTGTAATCCTGATCATCTTTGAAGTGATTTCTGTTCAGACGGTGGAAGTTCGGTTTGATGGCAGTGATCTGACCGGCAGAATTCTTTTCAAATTCATATTCGATGCCGAATCTTGACAGAGCGAGGTTCCAGTGTGCTTCCGCGTTTTCCTCGTCGTTTTCAAGGATCGCCGTATAGGCACG
>JAILCN010000097.1 GCA_024680365.1 Solobacterium sp. | reverse complement strand
AAGAACCGGAAAATGCTGCCGGTGATCCGGCTGAAGTATATGACAAGCAGATGGGGAAGCTGCACGCCGGCAAAGAATTCCATCAGTCTCTCGCTGCGGCTGATCCACTTTCCGGTGCAGTGTTTGGAGTATGTGCTGCTTCATGAATACGCGCATCTTCTTGTACCGAATCACTCAAAGGCATTTTATGATATTATCAGAACATATATGCCGGCCTGGAAAACATATTCAGACCTGCTGAAATAGACGGAGGGCAAAGAAATGACAGAAGGAACAACGATCTGGGATATCGGAACGGATCTCTTCAAAAACGGAGCGCTGCATTTTGTTCTGCAGGCAGTGCTTTCATTTCTGATTGCATGGATCATTGTCAGAGTTCTGCAGAAACTGATCGATAAGGCAATAGAGAAAGGGGACAAACGTACCCGGACCCCGTTTGCCTATCTGTTCAGCCTGCTCCGCATCCTGATCTACAGCTTCGCTCTGTTTGGCGTCCTGGATTCCATCAAGCCGCTGTCAGGCCTTGGCACAGCGATCCTCAGCGCCGGAAGTGTGGCGACTGTTGTCATAGGTCTTGCCGCCCAGACAGCCTTCGGGAATCTGATCTCCGGCTTCTTCCTGGCCATCAACCAGCCGTTCCACATCGGTGACAATATCTCGCTGCCGGAAAAGAACATTGCCGGAACTGTCGTTGAGATGACAATGCGTCATACCGTTCTGCTCACATATGAAAACGCGCGGGTGATCATTCCCAACAGCGTGCTCGATTCTGTCGTGATCGAAGACCGGGCATTCGGTCAGGATTCCTTCACAAAGAGGATCGCGTTCTCCGTTGCCTACAATACAGATGTTGACCGGATGAAACAGGTCATTACCGATACCGTTCTAAGCACTGAAGGGGTGATCGACACCCGTACGGAAGAACAGAAAAAAGCAGGTGAGATCCCGTTCGTGATCCGCGTCGATGATTACCTCGACAGCGGTATTCTCGTCTCTTTCCCGGTCATGTGCCATACGTTCGGCGATTCCTTCAAGGTCACTTCCGACATCCGCGAAAAGCTACTGAAAGAGTTCAGAAAGAACGATATTGAGATCCCGTACCCGAAGATGGAAGTCTTCCAGAAATGAAAACGTTTTCATTTATGAAATTTCTTTCATTGATTTTCAGGCCTTTCCCGGGTGCTTTCTATTGAAGAATCGCAGGATTCGGGTAAAATGATGTTAGGCAAACCGTCGTAAAGATTGGGGTTGATTCACATGGATTTCAGAAATACGGTTTTAGTATCAGCAGTAGAAAATGAAATGAAAGAAGGCAATCTTTTTGGCGGGGAGTCAGTCAAAATTATTTGTGTTTTTTGAGATGGATATTTTGCGTGTCCATCTTTTTTGATAGATCTGAAACATTAATAAGTTAGGAGGAAACAGTATGGATCAAATCAATAAGGAATTTTTCGATGCTGCTGCCAGAGGCGATTTCGAAAAAGTCTGTGCGATGGTTGACCAGGGTGCCGATGTAAACATCGCAAACGGTGACGGACGTACAGCACTGATGAGAAGTGCCAAGCGCGGATATGAAGACATTGTTGCCTATCTGATCGAAAAAGGTGCTGATGTAAATGCGCGCGATAAGAACAACAAAGCGGCTGTCATGGGCGCAGCGAAAAAAGGCCATGCCGGGATCATGAAGATGCTGGTTGACGCAGGCGCGGATATCAATGTCCATGATAATAAGGGCAGAACGGCACTGATGAGAGCGTCCCTGCTGGGTCAGGACGACGTGGTTGAATACCTTGTCAGCCAGGGCGTTGAGATCAACGCGACTGACGAACAGGGCAGAACAGCTCTGATGGAAGCGGTCAACGGATACAAAACAGACATCATCGACTTCCTGATCGCCCACGGCGCAGATGTCAACGCAGCTGACGCGAGAGGCTGCACAGCTCTGATGAGAGCAGCCTACATCGGCTATCCGTCACTCGTAAAACAGCTCCTCGACGGCGGTGCCGACAAGGAGATCGAAGACAGAAACGGCGATAAAGCAGTACAGTATATCCGCAGAGAATGTGTTGCGGATCTCAATGATATCTTAAAGTGAGGAAAGGGTTATGAAAGATTATTTGGCAAACGAAGTCCGGAATGTTACTGTCTTGGGACATTCAGGCGCAGGCAAAAGCTCCGTTGTTGAGGCCTGCATGTATTTCAACAAACAGATCGACCGTTACGGCGCTGCCGGCGACGGAACAACGTATCTGAACTACGATCCTGAAGAAGGCAAGAGAGGACTCTCTGTCTACTGCCACCTGGCACCGGTTGAATGGAAGAACAAGAAGATCAACTTCATCGATACTCCGGGTTACATGGACTATGAAGGTGAAGAAGTTACCGGTCTGACAGTCGGCGACAGCGCGCTGATCGTTGTCAACGGCAAAGAAGGCATCGAAGCAGGAACAGAAAGAGCCTGGAAAGAAGCAGTCAAGAGAAAGCTGCCTGTCGTTTTCTTCATCAACAAGATGGATGACGAACATGCGCATTTCGACCAGGTCCTCGAAGCTCTGCAGGCGAAGTTCGGAAAGACAGTCTTCCCGTTCGAACTCCCGATCATGGAAAACGGCAAGCCTGTCGGAACCGTCAGCGTTCTGACCAGAAAAGCAAACTATTTCAAGGGCGGCGCAAAGGATGCTCCCGCTGATCTCGCTGATCAGGCAGAGAACTACTACGCTGAACTTGGTGAAGCGATTGCGATGACAGATGACGCTCTGATGGAAAAGTTCTTCGAAGGTGAAGAATTCACAGAAGAAGAACTCGTCAGAGGACTCGGACTCGGTCTGCGCAACGGCGATATCCGTCCGGTATTCTGCGGAAGCGCAGCTGCCCAGGGCGGTGTTGAAACACTGATGAACCTCATCACAGACTATCTGCCTGCATACTGCGAGAAGGGCACTGTCAAGGCTCTGAACGCAAAGGACGAAGAAGTCACACTGCAGACAAACGAGAGCGAAGCAATGTCCGCATTCGTCTTCAAGACAGTCGTTGACCCGTTCGTCGGAAAGATCTCCTACCTGAAAGTCATGAGCGGCGTTCTCAACAGCGATTCCCAGATCTACAACGCTGTCAAGGACGGACCGGAAAAGATCAGCCAGATCTTCGTGCTCAGCGGCAAGAACCAGATCGCTGTCAAGAAGCTCGCTACAGGTGATATCGGCGCAGTCGTCAAGCTGCAGAACACAGATACGAATGACACGCTCTGCACAAAGGCAAAGGTCGTTCACTATCCGGCAATCGCTTATCCGGAACCGATGCTCGGCTACGCGATCCGTCCGAAGACAAAGGCAGACGAAGACAAGCTGTCTGTCGGTATCCGCAACCTGATGCAGGAAGACGGAACGATCCGCCTCGAGAACAACGCTGAAACACACGAGCAGGTCCTCTACGGAATCGGCGACCAGCAGATCGACCTCATCCTTTCCAAACTCAAGAGCAAATACAAGGTTGAAGTAGAAACATCTACTCCGACTGTTCAGTACAGAGAAACCATCCGCGGCAAGTCCGAGGCTCAGGGTAAATACAAGAAGCAGAACGGCGGTGCCGGTCAGTATGGTGACGTCTGGGTCAGATTCGAACCGTGCGAGAGCGAAGAAATGGAATTCGGCGAAGAAGTATTCGGCGGCGCTGTTCCGAAGCAGTACTTCCCGCCTGTTGAACAGGGTCTGAGAGACTGCATGGAAAGAGGCCCTCTGGCTGGATTCAAGGTTGTCGGTGTCAAGGCGATCCTGTTTGACGGAAGCTACCACCCGGTTGACTCCAAGGAAGTTGCCTTCAAGGAAGCCGCAAGACTTGCTTACAACGCTGCAATGCCGAAGGCTAAGCCGGTCCTCCTCGAACCGATCGGCAAAGTCACAGTCAACGCTCCGGAAGAGTACACAGGTACACTGATGGGCGACATGACAAAGAGACGCGGCATCATCATGGATATGGGCATGAACGACGAAGGCGAGCAGGTCATCAAGGCAGAAGTTCCGATGGCTGAAATGCAGACATACGCGAACGAACTGCGTGCCATGACACAGGGCAGAGGCAGATACGTATTTGCATTCGACAGATACGAACCGGCTCCGAAAGATGTCGCTGACAAAGTCATCGCTCAGGCAAAAGCAAAAGCTGAATAATCAGAATACATCCCTTGAAGACCGTCCGTACTCAATACGGGCGGTTTTCATGTGGTTGTATTTCAGTCCGGCATGGTATAAAATAAATCCGCAATTTACATGCCCGTGTGATGGAACTGGTAGACGTAGGAGACTCAAAATCTCCCGGCAGCGATGCCGTGTCGGTTCGAGCCCGACCATGGGCACCATGCCTGGAACTGCTGCGTGCAGTTCTTTTTTCTTTGCGTATGGTGGAAAAAGTGTATAATAATCCCAATGGTCAAAGGAGGCTTTCCATATGTTCAAAGTCAAGACGCTGAACAATATCTCCCCGTCCTGCCGGGAGATCCTGAACAAAGAGGATTATGAAATCGGAGATGACATCAAGGATCCTGATGCGATCTTTGTGCGTGCGTCCGATATGCACGGATATACCTTCAATCCGCGCCTGAAGTGCATCGGCCGGGCCGGCATCGGATACAACACCATTCCTGTCGACGAATGCATCGAAAAGGGCATCGTCGTCTTCAATACACCGGGCGGAAACGCCAACGGCGTCAAGGAACTGTTCCTGTTCGGCATGTCCATGGCCGGCAGAGACATCTTCAACGCGATGAAATGGGTCTACACATATGATGACAGTGAAGGTCCTGTGGAAGTGCGCATGGAGAAGATCAAGAAGCAGTTTGCCGGACCGGAATACGCCGGCAAGACACTGGGCGTCATCGGAACCGGCAACGTCGGATCCATGGTCGCCAATGTCGCTCTCAATCTGAATATGAAAGTCTACGGATACGACCCGTTCCTTTCCGTCGACGCTGCGTGGAAGATCTCCCGCCATGTCTTCCGTGTCTCTTCACTGGATGACCTGCTGAAATACAGCGATTATATTACCCTGCATGTTCCTCTGAAAGAAGATACCAGAGGCATGATCAATAAAGAAGCGATCGCCAAGATGAAGAACGGCGTCCGCATCATCAACTACGCCCGCGGCGGTGTCGTGGATGAAGATGCCATCATCGAAGGACTGAAGTCCGGCAAGGTCGCCAAGTTCGTCAGTGACTTCCCGACCAGAAGACTGATCGAAACAGAAAACGTGATCCTCACGCCGCATCTGGGCGGAACGACGATCGAATCCGAAAGCAACTGTGCCCGCATGGCTGCCCAGGAGATCGATGAATATCTGCGTCACGGCAATATCCGCAACTCCGTCAATATGCCGACAGTATTCCTGGAGAGAACCGGCGAAGCGCGGATCTGCATCATTCACAAGAACATTCCCGGTATCCTTGCCAAGATCATGCCGATCTTCTCGGATGAGGGGATCAACATTGAAAACATGACGAATAAGTCGCAGGGTGCTTACGCGTACTCTGTCTTCGACGTCAACTCAAAGGTAGACGAGAAGTCTGTCAGAGCGCTGAACAATCTCGACGGCATCATCAGAGTCAGAGTCATCAGGGACTGAGCGTATGGAGATCAGACTGAAAACAGGAGACAGAAAAGAAGCTCTTCAGATCCCTGAAGAAGAGGAATGTCTGGTCCTTCTGCCGGATGAGATGCCTGTGCATCCTGATGAAGCAGCGATCGTCAGAAAAGCGCTGGAATGTCCGAAAGGCAGTCCGCGCGTTTCTGAGATCTTCGGCAAAGATGACAAAGTTGTCATTGTCACAAGCGATATTACCAGACCATGCCCGTCCTGGAAGATCCTGCCGGTCCTGCTGGAAGAACTGAATGAAGCAGGGGTAAAGGACAGGAACATCACGGTCCTGTTCGGCCGCGGTTCCCATCGTCTGCAGACAGAAGCGGAGATGCGTCATCTTGTCGGTGACGACGTGTATGAAAGAGTGAACTGCTGCGACTCCGATTTTGAAAACACCGTGCATCTGGGCACGACGACAAGAGGAACGCCTGTCGATCTCGACAGACGCTACGTGGAAGCGGATAAGCGGATCCTGATCGGCAATGTGGAGTACCACTATTTCGCCGGATACTCAGGCGGTGCCAAGGCAGTGATGCCGGGCATGTCCGTACCTGCCGCCATCCAGAGCAACCACCGCTTCATGACCGATCCCAATGCCTGTGCCGGAAAGCTGGAAGGCAATCCGGTGCGTGCGGATATCGAAGAAGCTGCGGCAATGAAGCCGGGCGACTTCATCATCAACGTCGTTCTCAACGCGGAAAAAGAGATCGTATACGCGGCAGCCGGCGATATGACGGAAGCACACCGCGACGCCTGCCGTTATCTGGACCGCTTCTACAGAAGGTCCATCCCGCAGCGCGCTGATATCGTCGTTGTCAGCCAGGGCGGCAGTCCCAAGGACATCAACCTGTACCAGACCCAGAAAGCCCTCGACAACGCGAAATACGCGGTTCGGGACGGCGGTACGATCATTGTCTGCGGAAGGTGCCGGGAAGGTTTCGGCAACGCCCGCTTCGAAGAATGGATGCGCGGCTATCAGGACGCGGAGAAAATGTGCGAAGATATCCGGAAGACATTCATCCTCGGCGCGCACAAGGCAGCAGCCATTGGCGCAGTCTCCCTGCATGCGGACATCGTTCTGGTCAGTGACATGGATCCTGACATTGTCAGATCGACCATTCTTGGCTGGGCACCGTCTCTGCAGGATGCCTTCGATGCGGCAATGCAGAAATACGGAACGAACGCGTCCGTGATCATAATGCCTTACGGCGGCAGCACTCTGCCGTACACGGAGGAAGCATGAATAAAACAGAACAGTTTGCCCGGTGGGAAGAAAAACTCAGCGCGTATCAGTACGCGCTGAATCTGCACTGGCTTGACGGAAACAACGAGCCGCCGGAAGAAGGAAAAGCATACAGTCAGAAAATGGCTGCCATCCTGCACGGCGAACGGTTTGCCCTGGAAAATGATCCGGAAATCCATACACTGCTGGAAGAACTGAAGGATGATCCCGATCCGCTGCTGCGCCGCAAGGCACAGCTGTATCTGGAAAAGACGGACCGGATGAAAGGCGTGGACAAAGACGAATATGTCGCGTATCAGAAGATCCTCGCCGACAGCATCCAGGCCTGGCTGAAATACCGTACTGCCGGAGACTGGAAGTCCTATGCGCCGTATCTGAAGGATCTTGTCGAAGCGTACAGCAGAATGTTTGAAAAACGTGAGCGGACCGGCACGATCTATGATCTGATGCTGGAAGATCACGAGAAGGGCTGGAATACAGAACGCTACGACGCGTTCTTTCAGGAAGTGAAGGAACACTGTGTGCCGCTGCTGAAGAAGATCGCAGATGCAAAGCAGCCTGACGTCAGCTTCCTGCATCAGTACTATCCCGCTGAAAAACAGCGGCAGTACATGCCGGAAGTCCTGAAGTATCTCGGCTTTACGGAGAAGTGGGGAAAGATGTACGAATCCGCGCATCCTGTTACCTCATGTGTTTCACAGGGTGATATCCGCTTCTCGACAAAATACCGGGAGAATGACATATCGGCAGCGATCCTGTCTTCCGTTCATGAGATCGGCCATGCCTGGTACGGGCATGATACAGATCCTCTCTATAACGGCACGGTCATTGCCCGCTCGATCTGCGCCGGCATGCACGAATCACAGTCGCGCCTGCTGGAAAATCATATCGGCAGAAGCCTTGTCTTCTGGCAGACTCATCTGCCCGGACTGCAGAAGGTATTCCCGGCTGAGCTCAGCGGCGTCAGCGCCGAACAGTTCTGCAGGGCAGTCTGCACGGTAAAGCCCGGTCTCATCCGCACGCTTGCGGATGAGGTGACGTATCCTCTGCATATCATGATCCGCTATGAGATCGAGAAGATGATGTTCTCCGGAAAGGCGGATATCCTGAAACTCGATGAAGTGTGGAACCAGATGGTTCACAATCTGCTCGGACTTGACGTGCCGGATGCCTCCCAGGGCATTCTGCAGGATATGCACTGGCCGTATGCCTACTTCGGCTACTTCCCGACATACGCGCTCGGCAGCGCCTTCGCTGCCCAGTTCTATGCGGCTCTGGAAAAAGAAGTCCCGGTGGAGAAACTGCTCGCGGAAGGAAAGCCGGAAGAGATCTTCCGCTGGCTCAGAGAGCACATTCATACGTATGCCGGATATCTTGATTCGGATGAAGTGATGCGCAGCGCGACCGGAAAAGATTTCGATATCCGCTGCTGGACAGATTATATCGAACGCAAATACGCACAGCTGTACAGTCTCTGACAGCTGTGCTTTCTTATGCGAATCTTAATGCAGAAAATGCCTGCTGCGGCATATAATACAGTCATGCCAAAACGGAAAACAAAAAGAAGAGTCAGATGGCTGCGCCTTCTGATCCTGATGTGCATACTGACAACATCTGCCTTTCTGAGCATCGTATATCTGGAAAACAGGGAAGGAAGACCAGAACCCTTCAGCCAGTGTCAGGGCTGGAACCTTCTGCTCGTCAACCGCGATCATCCGCTGCCGGAAGGATACGAACCGACGCTGCTGAAGCTGTCGAACGGCCAGTACGTGGATGAGAGGATCTATCCCGAGCTGCAGGCGATGTTCGATGAAGCAAGAAGCCAGGGCATCAGGCTCTATGTCAGAAGCGGGTACCGCAGCAATGAGAAACAGCAGGAACTGTTCGCGAAGAGAAAACAGACCTACCTTGATAAAGGAATGAGTGAAGAAGAAGCAGAAGCTGAAACGAAGAAATGGGTCTCCGTGCCGGGAACGAGCGAACATGAGACCGGTCTTGCTGTAGATATCAATACCGAGAAAAAGCGTCTGACGCAGCAGACGGCTGACTGGCTGCACATGCACGCGGCTGAATATGGATTCGTGCAGCGCTATGAAGAAAGCAAGAGCGCGCTGACCGGCGTCAACAACGAACCGTGGCATTACCGCTATGTCGGCGCTGAAGCGGCCAGGCAGATGGCGGAAGGTGATCTCTGTCTGGAAGAGTATGTTGCCCGGGGATGCCGGTATTGAAAATATTTTCAGAGGAAAAATGAAAATCTTTCGGTTGACTTGCATGACGGCAATGATAGAATTATCTTACAAAGGTGATGAAGGGAAAAAGTAACCGGATCCTGCATCTGCAAGAGAGTCCCGCTTGGTGGAATGGGATCAGAAGCGAACCGGTGAAACACATCCCGGAGCCGCTTTCCCGAACACTGCAGTAGGGAATGACGGGGGTGCCCGTTACAGCACGGAAGTATGTCAGTACTTCGTGAGGCCGTATCCGTGAGGGTGCGGCGAAGCCGGGTGGAACCACGTTTGAGACGTCCCAGAGCGGACGTCTTTTGTTTTTCAGGAGGTCAGTTATGAACCAGATTCAGATACCATCGGGAATGCGGGATCTGTTTCCCGCCGACTGCGCGGGGAAGGAAAAACTGCGCGCAGCCATGCTTTCCGTATACCGTTCCTACGGATACAGAATGATCGAAACACCGCTGATCGAATACTATTCGACCTATCAGAATACGTTCTCCTCACTGGCGGAAGAAACGCTGTACAAATTTGTCGATGAAAGCGGTCAGATCCTGGCGTTAAGAACCGATATGACGCTGCCGATCGCCCGCGTCTGCGCGACAAAGTTCGCGTCCGAACAGCCGCCGTTCCGGTTTGCCTACTGTTCCAATGTATACAAGGTCAGACAGGCGTTTGCCGGCAAGCGCAATGAGGTCACCGACTGCGGCGTTGAACTGATCGGCCTGGACGCCTCCAGCGATCTGGAAGTGCTGTGCTGCGCGCTGGACGTCATGAGATCCTGGAACATTGAAGAATGCGTTCTGGAGATCGGCAATTCCGATTTCTACAAACTGGCAGCCCGTCAGGCAGGCCTGGATGAAGAAACGACAAAGAAGCTCGCCGATCTGATCGACCGCAAGGCGCTGCCGGAAACAGCGGATCTTCTGAAGGAGATCTCTCTTTCCGGGGAACAGGCGGAATTCTTCCGCAGACTGCCGCTGATGAACGGCAGGAACGCCCTGCAGGAAGCATATGAATACAGCTTCTCGGAAGAACTGAAGGGGATCATTGCCGGACTGTGCGAACTGAAAAAAGATCTGGAAGATCTCGGCTACGGGCACAGGGTGTCCTTCGATCTCGGCAAGGTGCCGCATCTGGATTACTATACAGGGATCATCTTTGAAGGATATGTACAGGGGATCGGAACATCCGTTCTGTCCGGCGGCAGATATGACGACCTGCTCAGAAAGCTCGGAAGAGACCTTCCGGCGATCGGCTTCGGCGTCAAGCTGGACGTGCTGCTGGACGCCGTCAGAACGGAAGAAGCGCCGGTGCGGAAGCTGTACTACAAGCCTGAAGAACGGACGGCAGCAATGCGGAAGGCGCAGGAAATGCGCAGAGAGGGACCGGTGGAACTGATCCCGGAAAGGAGCGGATCATGAGTCTGTCGATCGCACTGACCAAAGGACGCCTGGAAACAAAGACAGTGGAAATGCTGGAACGATGCGGATACGGCGTCGATAAAGTGAAAAACAAGGGGAGGGCGCTTGTCCTTCCGGATACGAAAAAAGATATTAAATACTTCCTGGTCAAAGCCAACGACTGCATCACGTATGTGGAGCACGGCGTCGCGGATATCGGCGTCGTCGGCAAAGACACGCTGATGGAAGGCGGCAAGGACTATTACGAACTGCTGGATCTGAACATCGGCAGATGCAGCTTCATCGTTGCCGGCCTGAGCAACCCGCTGGAAAAAAGCGGACATGTCAGGATCGGCTCCAAATACCCTGAAGTCGCCGGCAGCTATTTCCGCAGCCGCGGCATGGATGTCGAGATCATCAAGATCGACGGATCAGTGGAACTCACGCCGCTGCTGGGATTATGCGACGGCATCGTGGATCTGATGGAGACCGGTACAACACTGAAAGAAAACGGACTGACCGTATACGATACCGTGGCGAAGATCAGCGCCCGGGTGATCGTCAACAAGGCGGCGTTCAAAATGAAGCGGGACGAGATCATGCAGGTGGTCTCAGATCTGGAAAGGATCGTGAAAGAAAATGCTGAGAGAGATCAATAAAAATGACAGCGCGGTCTTCCGGGAATTCCTGGACAGCCGCTCGGCTGTGATCAGCACCGACGTGCTGGTGACGGTATCAGGCATTATTGAAGACATCCGCAAAGGCGGCGACGCGGCGGCAAAAGAAAAGACAAAACAGTTTGACGGCATTGAGATCGATGATTTCAAAGTTTCGGAAGCCGAGCTGGATGAAGCCGAAGCCAAATGTGATCCTGCCTTTAAAGAAGCGATGCGTCTGGCGGCGGAGAACATCCGCTCCTTCCACAAAGCGCAGCTGCGCAATTCCTATCTCCAGCAGAAGGAATACGGCATCTATCTCGGCCAGCGGGTGCTTCCGCTTGCCTCCTGCGGCATCTATGTCCCGGGCGGAAGAGCCCAGTATCCGTCCTCTGTTCTGATGAACGCGATCCCGGCATCGGTCGCCGGTGTGAAACGGATCGTGATGGTCACGCCGCCAAACAAGGAAGGAACGATCCATCCCAACATTGCCTTCGCGGCCCGGCTTGCCGGCATTACCGAGATCTACAAGATCGGCGGCGCCCAGGCGATCGCAGCCCTGGCATATGGAACGGAAACGATCCCGGCAGTCGACAAGATCACCGGCCCCGGCAACATCTATGTCGCCGCTGCCAAAAAGCTTGTCTACGGCAAAGTGGATGTCGATATGATCGCCGGACCTTCCGAGATCCTTGTCGCAGCCGATGAAGGCGCTGATCCCGTCTTTGTGGCAGCCGATCTGCTGTCGCAGGCAGAACACGATCCGATGGCTTCCGCCGTGCTGCTGACAACGTCCCGTTCACTTCTCGAACAGGTCAACGCCGAGCTGAAGAAACAGAGCGATGTCCTGCCGAAGCGGGAGATCGTACGGCAGTCTCTGGAAAAATACGGAACCGCGATCGTCTGCGATACCATTGAGGAATGCATTCAGTTCTCCAACGACATCGCGCCTGAACATCTGGAGCTGATGGTCAGCGATCCGATGAAATATCTGAATCTTGTGCAGAATGCCGGCTCGGTATTCCTCGGCTACTGGACATGCGAGTCGATCGGCGACTACTTCGGCGGCACCAACCACGTCCTGCCGACCAGCGGCACAGCCCGCTTCTCCAGCGCCCTCGGCGTTGACGCGTTCGTCAAGACGTCTTCCTTCCTGCACTATACGGAAGAGGCAGTGAACGCGTATGGAAAACACATCATTACTATGGCACAGGAAGAAGATCTGGAAGGACACGCCAACGCGGCGCGGGTGAGGCTGAAATGAAAAAGACACAGAGCTATACAGCACACGAGCAGGAAGGCATCCTGCTGAATGCCAACGAAAATACAAAAGGACTCTCCGCAAAGATACGCGCCGAGATCGCAGAAGCAATTGCCGGCGTTGCGCTGAACAGGTACCCGGACAACAGCGAGACAGAGCTGCTGGAAGCCTACGCGAAGGTCATCGGCGTCACCAAAGACAATCTGCTGGCTGGCAACGGTTCCGACCAGATGCTCGGCTATCTGATCGGCAGCTTCCTCGGCAAAGGAAAGAAGCTGTACACACTGTCGCCTGACTTCTCCATGTACGACTATTACGCGGCATCCTATGAAGCAGACGTGTTCCGCTTCGCGTGTGAGGAAGACGGCAGCTTTGACGTACAGGCATTCATTGCCTGCGGAAAGGAAAACGGGGCGGACATGATCATGTTCTCCAACCCCAATAACCCGACCGGCCATCTTCTCAGCCTGCCGGTCATTGAACAGATCCTGCAGGCGTTTGCGGGCATTCCCGTCGTGATCGATGAAGCGTACATTGAATTCTCCGGCAGTGACAGCAGCGTATCACTGATCGGAAAATACGCTGATCTGTATGTAACGAGAACGCTGTCCAAGGCGTGGGGACTGGCCGGGATCAGAACCGGGTTCCTTGTTTCCTCTGCTTCGAATATGGAACCGCTGAAGAAGAGTTTTGTTCCCTATGCGCTGAACTCTGTTTCCATGAAGATCGCATCCACCGTGCTGAAACACGCGGCTGAGATCGCGCAGATGACACAGAAGACGATCGCGGAACGTGAGCGCATGTACGAACTTGTCAGAGAGTGCAAAAAGGCGCAGTTCTTTCCTTCCGCAGCCAACTTCCTGTATGGCAGAAGCAGTCAGAAAGATCAGCTGATCGCCAGCCTGAAAGAAAAGAACATCGTGATCCGCAACTATGCCGGCGGTCCGTATTTCCGGATCACCGTCGGAACGAAAGAAGAAAACGAAATTGTATGCAGTGTACTGAAACAGTTTGAGGAGGCGTTATGAGAAACGCGGAAATCGTCAGAAAAACAAAAGAAACAGAGATCCGCTGTGTCTGGAATCTGGACGGCAGCGGCGACGGCAGCAGTGACACCGGGATCGGCTTCTTTGATCACATGATCGAGCTTCTCGCGTTCCATTCCGGGACCGATCTGTCCCTGACTGCCAACGGCGACCTGGACGTCGATGATCACCACACGATCGAAGACTGCGGCATCGCGATGGGACAGGCCTTCCGGGAAGCGGTGGGCGAACGGCGCGGCATTGAGCGCTACGGCTTCTTCTCCCTGCCGATGGATGAATCCCTGGCCAATGTATCACTGGACATCAGCGGCCGTCCGTATCTTGTCTTCAACTGTGATTTCACAAGAGATTCCATCGGCATGATGTCGACGGAAATGGTTGAGGAATTCATGCGGGCTTTCGCGTTCAACGCCGGCATCACCCTGCATATCAATCTGCTGTACGGCTCCAATGACCACCACAAGGCGGAAGCCATTTTCAAAGGACTCGGACACGCTCTGAAAGCGGCTCTGAAGGTCACTTCGGACGAGATCCCGTCCACCAAGGGGATGCTTGAATGATCGGCATCATTGACTACGGCATGGGCAATCTGCGCAGCGTTGAAAACGCGCTGGCAAAGCTGCAGAAGCCGTGTCTGATCTCGGCGGATCCTTCTGTGCTGGCAGGCTGTGAAAAGCTGATCCTGCCGGGCGTCGGCGCGTTCCGTGACTGCATGCGCAATATTGAAGAGCGCGGTCTGAAAGAGCCGGTCTATGAGCTGGCTGTTTCCGGCAAGCCGCTGCTGGGCATCTGCCTGGGCATGCAGATGCTGTTTGAGGAAAGTGAAGAAAACGGTATCACAGCCGGTTTCGGATTCCTCAGGGGAAGCGTTACGCTGATGAAGACAGATCTTCCGATCCCCCAGATTGGCTGGAACCTGCTGGAATTCACCCGCAGCCATCCGCTGCAGGAAAAACTGTCCGCTGCCCCGTATGTTTACTATGTCCATTCCTACCGGGCTTCCGGCTATGATGAGAGCGACCTGCTCGGTTATTCCATGTACGGCGATCTGAAGGTGCCGGGACTTGTCGTGAAGAACAATATCATGGGATGTCAGTTTCATCCTGAGAAAAGCGGCGAAGACGGCCTGAAGATCCTGAATTACTTCGCGGAGGAATTTGTATGATCATTCTGCCTGCCATTGACCTGATGAACGGATGCCCGGTGCGTCTGTATCAGGGTGACTATGAGAAAAAGGAGATCGTTGCCGGATCTGCTCTGGATACCGCGAAGGCATTTGAAGAAGCCGGCGCGGACTATATCCATCTTGTGGATCTAGACGGCGCGAAAAGCGGAAAGCGGGAAAACGCGGAGCTGATCGCTTCGATCGCTGCTTCCGTCAGCGTTCCGGTGGAAGCCGGCGGCGGCATCCGCACCCTGCAGGATATCGAGTACTACATTGAAAACGGTGTCTCCCGGATCATTCTGGGCACCGCTGCCATCAATAACCAGGACCTCCTGCAGGAAGCTCTGAAGCGATGGGGCAGCCGGATCGCGGTCGGCATGGACTGCCGTGACGGCTATGCCCAGGCGGCCGGCTGGCTGGCCGGCAGCAGTCTCTGGTATCTGGATTTTGCCGTACAGCTGGAAAAGATGGGTGTAAAGAATATCATCTTTACCGACATCTCCCGCGACGGCACCCTGCAGGGACCGAATCTGGAGATGCTGAAAGAACTGAAGAAAACTGTCAGCCTTGATCTGACAGCCAGCGGCGGCATCCGGGATCTGAATGATATCAGAAACCTGAAGGAACTTGGCGTCTACGGCGCCATCGCCGGAAAGTCCATCTATTCCGGCACGCTTGATCTGAAAGAAGCGGTCCGTCTTCTGAAGGAGGATCTATGATCACAAAACGAATCATTCCCTGCCTTGACGTCAAAGACGGAAAGGTCGTCAAAGGCATCAACTTCCTCGGACTGAAGGAAGTCGGCGATCCTGCTTCGCTCGCGGAAGAGTACTATAACCAGGGCGCGGATGAACTGGTGTTCCTCGATATCACCGCGACCCATGAACACCGCGATACGATGGTGCACATCATTGA
Source organism: Solobacterium sp. (assembly GCA_024680365.1). Taxonomy (GTDB): domain Bacteria; phylum Bacillota_I; class Bacilli_A; order Erysipelotrichales; family Erysipelotrichaceae; genus Bulleidia. Next base: position 4,105 of record JAILCN010000097.1, on the reverse strand, counting down.
AGAAGTGGCGGAACGCGTCTTCATGCCATTTACGGTCGGCGGCGGCATCCGCACGACGGATGATATCCGCAGGATCCTCAGAGCCGGTGCGGACAAGGTCTCGCTCAACAGCGCGGCAGTCAGAAACCCGCAGCTGCTTTCGGACGCGGCGGCCATGTTCGGCAGCCAGTGCGTCGTCCTGGCAGTAGACGGAAAACTGCGGGAAGACGGCAGCGGCTGGAACGTCGTGATCAGCGGCGGACGCATCGATACCGGCAAAGACGCGATCGAATGGATCAAGGAAGGCGTCGCAAGAGGCGCCGGTGAGATCCTGCTGACATCCATGGATGCCGACGGCACCAAGCAGGGCTTTGACATCCCGTTCCTCAAAGCGGTGAAGAACGCCGTCAATGTGCCGGTGATCGCCAGCGGGGGCTGCGGCTCACCCGAACACTTCGCCGAAGTGTTCTCCGAAAACGCGGCAGACGCAGCGCTTGCGGCAAGCATCTTCCACTATGGCGAATACACCGTGAAAGAGATCAAGGAATATCTCAGAGAAAGAGGGGTCAGCGTACGCTTATGATCCAGGTTGATTTTGAAAAGGGAAACGGCCTTGTGCCGGCGGTCGTCCAGGATGTCCATACCGGACAGGTCCTGATGCTGGCGTATATGAATGAAGAAAGCCTGCAGAAAACGATTGAAACAAAACTGGCAACGTACTGGTCCAGAAGCAGAAACGAACTCTGGGTCAAAGGCGCGACCAGCTCTCATTACCAGCATGTAAAAGAGATTCTGATCGACTGCGACAATGATACGCTGCTGCTGAAGGTGGAACAGGACGGAGCTGCCTGCCATACCGGAAAGTACAGCTGTTTCTACCGGACGATCGAAGGAGAAGAAATACTATGAATGAATTCGAGATGCTGTATGACACTGTCATCGACAGAAAAGAGAATCCTGAGGAAGGCAGCTACACAAGCTATCTGTTTGCCAAAGGACTCGACAAGATCCTCAAAAAGATCGGCGAGGAAAGCACGGAAGTGATCATCGCCTCGCTTGGTGAATCCAAAGAGGACCTGATCAATGAGATCAACGACCTGATGTATCATCTGGCTGTGCTGATGGCAGAGAAGGATATCACGCCGGCAGAAGTCGCAGAAGTCATGAAAAAGCGGGCGGAGAAGACCCATAACCTGAAACCGGAGAGAAAACCGGTCACAAATCTGTAACGGAACAAAGTGCGCATTCTGTGCACTTTTTGTATAATAGTAATATCAGATACATGCCGGATCTGATCCGGAGGGGGTGTGAATATGCTGAAGGAATATACCGCCAAAGTAAACAAATGGGGCGTTTTTGAAGCAGTGCTGGAGGGAACAGCTGACGGCAATCCGTTCGCGGAACAGAGAGTCAGCGGTATTTTCACCAGCCGGAACGAGAGTGTGGTAACGGAAGGATTCTATGACGGAGAAGGGATCTACAGGATCCGCTTCATGCCGTCCTACGAAGGAAAATATACGTTTGTCCTGAAACCGTCATGGACAGCTGAAAGCTATACCGGAAAGTTCTATGTTGATCCGGCGGAAGAGTGGAACCATGGACCGGTCAGAACCGTGAACACACATCATTTTGCCTATGAAGACGGCACGCCGTACATTTCCATCGGAACGACAGCCTATGCCTGGGCTCTGCAGAACGACGAGCTGGCGGAAGAGACGCTGAAGACGCTGGAAGATTCCGCTTTCAACAAGATCCGCTTCTGCGTGTTCCCGAAACATTACGTCTATAACCTGCAGGAACCGGTGAGCTATCCGTATGAAGGAACACCGATGGATCACACCGTGCTGAACGAAGACAACTTCATGCAGTACAGCACGATGCTGAATGAACCGGATCCGTCCAATCAGTTTGATTTCAAACGGTTCAATCCTGCTCATTTCAGACGGATCGAACATTATATCGAAGAACTTGGCAAACGCGGCATTGAAGCCGATCTGATCCTTCTGCATCCCTATGACAGATGGGGCTTTGCCTGCATGAATCAGGAAGAAGACGATCTGTATTTCCGCTACGCCGTAAACAGATTCGCGGCATATCACAATGTCTGGTGGGCGCTCGCGAATGAATATGATCTCATGAAGCGCAAGACGATCGCTGACTGGGAAAGACTCGCGGATATTCTTGTCCGCCGTGATCCGTACCGTCATCTGCGCTCGATCCACAACTGCCGCGTCATGTACGATCACAGCCGTCCCTGGATCACCCACTGCAGCGTACAGCGCATCGATCTGTACAAAGGAGCGGAGCTGACCGGCGAACTGGCGCAGAGATATCAGAAGCCGGTCGTGATGGACGAGATCGCGTATGAAGGAAATCTGGAAAACGGCTGGGGCAACATCACAGCTGAAGAAATGGTCAGAAGGTTCTGGGAGACCGCTGTCAGAGGCGGCTATCCGGGACACGGCGAAACGTATCTGAACGATGACGGCATCATCTGGTGGAGCCATGGCGGCAGGCTGCATGGTGAAAGCTGGAAGCGGTTTGCCTTCCTCCATGAGATCCTCCAGGATGTTCCGGGCAATGGCCTGACCGACGCTTCCCTGGAATGGGACAGCACATCCGGCGTACCGGAAACGGAATGGCTCTTACCCGTCAAAAGCCAGTATCTCTTCTACTACGGCTTCATGCGTCCTTCCTTCCGTACCTTCTGCATTGATCAGGATACGGAATTCGCAGTCGATGTGATCGACACATGGAATATGACGATCGAGAAGGCAGGCGTCTTCAAAGGGAAATTCAGGATCGATCTGCCGGCCAGACAGTATATGGCGATCCGTCTGCGCAGACCGGAAGAAGATGATTATCTGAGTGAGGAACCGGAAGTGACAGAAGCTCCGGCAGAGGAAGAAGAAGTACCTGTGCTCTTCGCGGAAGAACCGGAAGAAGAACATACAGAGGAGATCGCTGCTGTGCCTGCGCCGGAAACAGAACCGGAACCCGCACCGGAACCGGAGCCTGAGCCGGAACCGGAATCTGTTCCGGAACCCGAACCCGTGCCGGAACCGGTAAAGAAAGAACCGGCTGTGTATCATGAACCGGACCCGTTCAATGAGGTCGAACCGGAGATCAATGAACTGGAAGAAGATGTCATTGAGATCAAGGCGCCGGTGGAAGATGAAGACAGTCCGCAGCTGATCGAAGACCTGATGTTTGACCGGGAGGAACCTTCCGAGGAAAGAAGAAAGGCACGCGGCGAAACAGCATTTTCTCTGATCGGATCACTGCTCAGCGATGACGATGATCTGGAGGAAGACGAACTGCCGGACATCATTACATCCAAGATCCCGTTCGTGAACGAACGCACCCAGACACAGAGAACTGCCCGCAGGGAGGATGACAGCGATACGCTGCATATTCCCGCCATCGGCAGACATGCCAGAAAAGGCTGATCAGAAATACAGAGATGCGGAGAAACGCATCTCTTTTCTCTTTACGGAAAGAGCACGGTATCGATCAGACGGATCAGATGTTCGGCCGTCTTCCGGATCGTTTCCAGCGACTGGCGCAGCCCGCTGAGTTCCTGACTTTCTGACCAGCCGGCGATATAGCCGAAGGAATAAGAATCTGTATGGATGCCGTAATAGCTGCACACAGCGTAGGAGACACTCTCAGCTTCGACTTCCCGCTTCATGGCGGAAACCATATCAGAAGCGGAAAGAGACGCGTGCAGAAGGGCGTGGCTGATCTCATGGAGAAGGGTGCGGATCGTCTGGGCCTGCGGCATGCCGGTGCGGATATGGATATCTCTGTCGATCGGCCGGAAGAAGCCGTTGGCGCCCGTCGTGATCTCTTCAAAGATTACCGGTACCGGTGAAACAAGAAGCAGAGCCTGCAGGAAGCGGTCATAGTCTTTTACTTCCGTTTTCACTGCCTGACAGAGCGAGAGGGGAAGTTCTTTACCTTCGGTCTGGGAGATGTCAAACACTGTCACCGCCCGGAAGCCGGCAACTCTTTTTTCATACCGTTCTGTTTCCTCATCCATGATGCGGCTGCGGCGGATCACCGGTGCCAGGATCCGGATGCCTTTCTCACCGCGCCTGATCCTGCGGCTGAATGTTTTCGTCCA
>JAILCN010000090.1 GCA_024680365.1 Solobacterium sp. | reverse complement strand
GTGCGAACAGTTGTTTTCATTGCGGCTGTTTCAATCCATATTCACATTTTCAAAGATCTGTCGTCATTCATTCAGCTGACTTTTTAATTTCTTCCCTTTCCCATGGGAAAGGGCTTGATTTTTATATAGTTAGCTTTCTTTATATTTTCCTCATTATATCAAAAAAAGCTCTTACCGAGCTTTTCTTTTGCCGACCGGGTTTCCGGCAGGTCTTGTCGCAAGATATTCCCTGTCTGCCGGTGTGTATACTTTTCCGCCTTCAAAGAACTGGCCGTCGATCAGCACACGGAACATGATGACATTGCCGTATTTCAGGGAGCGGATCAGCTTCTTTGTAATACTGAGGACTCTCTTCGGTTCCAGATTTCCTTCGACTTCAAACTGCATTTCAATGGGACTGTTGTTTTTGATATAACGGTATTTCGGAGACTCATTTTCAAGCAGTTTCTTCTTGATCTCATCTCTGAGCAGCGGAGATGTTACGTTAATGACTGTCATACTATGTGCACCTCACTTCCTGTTCTATTATACAGAACACTCAGCAAAACAGCACAGAAAAAGCCCGGATGATCCGGGCTTGTCATTCAGAATATTCTGAAGAACAGTCTTGCCAGAAATACCATCACAAGCAGGACAGCGAGGCTGATCGGAACGAGGGTGAGCAGCGCCGAGAAGATCAGCGCCGGCATATCGCCCTTTTCGATCAGGTCCTCAGTTGTCGGTTCATACAGTTTTCTTCCGTCGTATTCCTCATCCCTGTTCTGAGCCTGTTCATGCTGGTAATCCAGGGCGCGGTCGACTTTGTTCTGATGAAGCACGCTTATTCTCCTGTTTTGTCGTGATGTACTTCGATATCAAGACCGTGGAGGAGTGGATGGTGGCAGGCCACGAAGTGATTCGGTTCGATCTCCTGCCATGCCGGAACGACCTGTTTGCAGATCTCTGTGCAGTAGCGGCATCTGGTGTGGAATTTGCATCCCTTCGGCGGATTGACCGGTGAAGGAATATCACCTTCCAGGATCTTCAGTTCCTTGTCCGCATCGGGATCCGTTGTCGGGATCGCAGCGATCAGTGCCTGTGTATACGGGTGGATCGGCTTGCGGAACAGGTCAGCGGAAGAAGCGAGTTCAACCATGTTGCCGAGATACATGACACCGATCCTGTCGGAAATGTATTTGACGACAGACAGGTCATGCGTAATGAACAGGTATGTCAGATCCTGCTTTTCTCTCAGATCCTGCAGCAGATTGATGATCTGCGACTGGATCGAAACATCAAGCGCGGATACCGCTTCGTCACAGACGACGAACTTCGGCTTGACTGCGAGTGCTCTGGCGATGGAGATACGCTGTCTCTGGCCGCCGGAGAACTGATGCGGGAATCTGTGCAGGAAGTACGGCGCAAGTCCGCAGTCATCCATGACCTGCAGGATGTAGTCCTGCATGCGGGGGCTGTTGCCGGAGAAGATGTTGTGAGCTGTCAGACCTTCACCGATGATCTGACCGATCGTGAATCTCGGGTTCAGAGAGGAATACGGGTCCTGGAAGATGATCTGCAGATCCTGTCTGAGGAGACGGATCTCATTGTATTCCAGACGGGCAAGGTCAATGCCGTCTGTGTAATACTGATCATATTTCTGGAATTCCGGATCATTCAGATGAGGAGCACGCAGAGCGTCGATCGCTCTGTTTGCGTCCGCAAGTTCTTTTTCCTGAACCGCCAGTTCCTTGTCAAGTTCGGAGATCTTCTGATCATAGCCGGACAGGTTCTTGTTTTTGAATTCAGCGTCCTCACGCTTCGCGGTCAGCGCTGCTTTCTTTTCTGTCAGCTCGCGTCTCTTGTGCGCGATCTGATACTTTTTCTCATAAGCGCTCTTGACAGGTCCGAGATCATTGAGCGTAACAAGTCCGCCGACAATGTTTGTGACGTCATGCAGAGCGTCATGCGCAGCTTTCTTGGCAGCTTCCAGTTCCGCGTGTTTTGCGTACTGTTCTGTTTCAGAAAGCGAGTCATATTCTTTCTGCAGAGCGGCGACATGCTCAGCTGTCTCCTTGATCTTTGCCTTGCGCTTTTCAAGATCTCTGACTGTTTCAAGCATGTACTTCGGAGCTACGTCGTCGAGCTTCTTGCCGAAATACATCGTCTGTCCGTCTGTCTGACGGTACAGCTGAAGCAGCGTACGTCCGAAGGTGGACTTGCCGCATCCGGATTCACCGACGAGTCCGAAGACTTCGCCTTCGTAGATATCCAGTGTAATGCCGTCATTTGCTTTGACGAACGCGCCTTTTTTCTTCAGCGGGAAATACTGTTTCAGATTGGTAACTCTGATCAGGACATTCTTATTCGGCTGTGACATGGCGATCCTCCCTTCTCGGATAGAAGCAGCGGATCTGCTGCTGCTCGTTCACCTGAACGAGATCAGGCTCTTCGTTCCTGCATCTTTCCGTTGCGTATTTGCAGCGGGGTGCGAACTTGCAGCCCTTCGGCAGATTCAGCGGATGAGGAACTGCGCCCGGGATCGATTCAAGACGCTCATTGGCATCGGAATCAAGACGCGGAATGGAACGGAACAGACCTTCCGTATACGGATGCATGTATTCAGGCTCGGAGAAGATCGTTCTTCTCGGAGACATCTCAACGACCTGACCGCAGTACATGACGGCGACATCGTCAGCCATCTGGTTGATAACGCCGAGGTCGTGTGTAATGAACAGGATCGATGTGCCCAGTTCTTTCTTCAGATCGTTCATGAGCTTCAGGATCTGCGCCTGGATGGTAACGTCCAGAGCAGTTGTCGGCTCATCGGCGATCAGAAGCTTCGGACGGCAGGCAAGCGCCATGGCGATCATGACACGCTGTCTCATACCGCCTGACAGCTGGTGCGGATACTGCTTCGCAACGATCTCAGGGTTCGGGATCTTGACGTCTGCCAGGATCTCAACGACCTTCTTGTTCGCTTCTTTCTTGGTCATGCCCTGGTGGATGATGAATGTTTCACCAACCTGCCTTTCAACCGTGAATACAGGGTTGAGCGAGGTCATCGGTTCCTGGAAGATGACAGAGATCTTGTTGCCTCTGATCTTGTACATTTCGTTCAGAGATTTCTTCGTCAGGTCTTCGCCTTCGAAGATGATCTCGCCGCTGTCGATATAGCCGTTGCCGTCGAGCAGCTGCAGGATGCTCATCGCGGAAACGCTCTTGCCGGATCCGGATTCACCTACGATACCGAGGGTCTTTCCTTCATCGACAGAGTAGTCAACGTCGTTGACTGCCTTAACAATACCTTTCTTGGTTGTAAAGTAGGTATGAAGATTTTTGACTTCCAATAATGCCATATCCTTACCTCCTTTATCTTCCAAGCGACTTCGGGTCAACTGCTTCACGGATCGCGTCACCCATCAGGTTGATGCAGATCGTGCAGATACCGAAGATCGCTGCCGGGAATACCCATCTCCACCAGTACTGCTGGATGACGATGGAGTTGTTCGCGCCTGTCAGCATGTTGCCCCATGTCGGTGTCGGCGGCGTGATACCGAAGCCGAGGTATGACAGTGAGGACTCAGTTAACATACATGTAGCGAAACCAAGTGTCGCTTCGACCAGAAGGATCGAGAGAACGTTCGGGAGAATATGCTTGAAGATGATGCTTCTTTCCTTGACGCCCATTGCCTGCGCAGCCAGAACGAACTCTTTTTCACGTTCAGCCAGGATCTGGGCACGGATCATACGGCAGATGCCGGTCCAGCTTAACAGACCGAGGACGACCATGATCAGATACATTCTGAGCTGTACGTCAATGCTGGATCCGATGATCGCGGACAGCAGCAGCGCGAACGGCAGGAACGGAAGAGCACCGATGACTTCCGTGATACGCATGATGATCATGTCGACCTTGCCGCCGAAGTAGCCGGCGATCGCGCCGAGGACAACACCGATGATCAGGGCGATGACTTCAGCGATCGCACCGACTGTCATGGTTGTCTTGCCGCCGTGGATAATTCTTGTCAGAATATCACGGCCCATATCATCTGTTCCGAGCGGATGTCCTTTCAGACCCCAGCTCAGCACTTTGCCTTCATTTGTAACTGCGTAGTTCTGATAGAAACCTGTAAAGAGAGTAGCGATCTGCGCGTTGTTGACGGATGACGGAACATCCAGCTGCTTGTTGGCATTGTCGCCCCAGCAGAGAACGTCGCCGTTGTCCATCAGAGCTGTGAAGTGATAGCGTCCGCCGTACAGTTCAACAGGTTTGGACTCAAATTCAGGAACACTCTTTTCACCGCGTGTGCCGGTGCCCCAGACTGTGATCTTTCCGTTTGTGTCGACTGCTGCCATGCATTCGCCGCTGGCCGCAATATCTACAACGTTGGAAGACAGATTGGAAGGAATTCTGGCAAACGCATTGGATTTGTTGAATCCGCCATACTGGACAGAACCATCATCCATCAGGAGAATGTAGTTGTAAGTCGCAATGGCGATCTTCTTGATATGGCCCTGGAAATCAGGATCAATATCGATATCCGCCATGTTGGAGTTGCCCCAGAAGTAGGCGTTGCCGTCTTCATCGAGAGCACCGCTGATCTGATAGCCGGCTTCCAGCTGGATGATCTTTCCGGCTTTGTGCAGTCTGCTTTCACCGGTCAGCTCAGTCGGCATATCTGCCTGTCCAAGTCTGTCGTTGCCCCAGACATAGACCTTGTTCTTGTCATCGACTGCGACAATGTGGTCATATCCGGCTGCGATATCTACGATTTTCGCCTCTTTTACTTCTGAAGGAATATTCTTCAGATCGATAATACTTGAAATCTTTGTATATCCCCAGATGCTGACTTTTCCGTCCGTATCACATCCGACACCGAATGTCGGGCCGGCAGCGATCGCCTGGATCTTTCCAGTCATGGACGCAGGGACTTTCATCATGCTGTTGATCGGCGGAACGTTCATCTGTGTGTTGTCGGAATCGCCGAGGTTCATCGGTACGAAGTTCGGTCCGATCGTAACGAACAGGAAGATCAAAGCGAATACGATCAGACCTGTCATGCCGAGCTTGTTGTGCAGGAAGTTATCCAGCATCATCTTTCCGGGGCTCTGGATCTGTTCTTCGACCATTACGTCGACGACTTTGTTGCGGTTGCCGAACAGTCTGCCGAGGAGAGACGTCTTCTTTTTGTTATCTGACATTTTCTTTCCTCCCCCTTCTTACTTATCCACTCTGACACGCGGATCAACGAAGCTGTAGCTCAGGTCCATGATCAGGGCGCCGACAAGGCTGACCACGCAGTAGAACATCTGCATGGCAAGAGCCAGGTCATAGTCATGCGCATTCAGTGCCTTGATATACAGGGAACCCATGCCGTTGATGCTGAACGTGTTCTCTATAATGACGGAACCGGAGAAGATACCCAGGAACCAGCCGATGATGATCGTAATAACAGGAAGCAGCGCGTTTCTCCATGCGTGGGAGTAAATAACTGTCTTCTCTTTGACGCCTTTTGCGCGGGCTGTCTTGATGTGGTCCATGCTCAGGGCATCGATCATCGCAGCACGTACATAACGGGTCATGCCGCCGAGCGATCCGAATGTGGAAACGATCAGAGGCAGTGAGAGATAGTACAGCATATCAAGATACTTTCTGAAGCCTGTGTATGTCGCGCCCGGTGTTCCCATGCCGCTGACCGGGAAAATTCTCAGCAGGACAGCAAAGAGGAAGACAAAGATCAGCGCGATGATATAAACCGGGATCGAGTAGCCGATGATGGTAAATACCATTGTGAAGTTGTCAAATCTGCTGCCTTTGTGAACAGCACAGTAAATACCAAGCGGGATCGTAATGCCAAGCGCCAGGATCGTCGCGAAGATGTTCATAAAGATCGTTGTCTTCATCGGGTTGACGATAACTTCCGCGATCTGTTTTTTGAAGAACAGGGAATAGCCAAGATTTCCTTCCAGAAGTCCGTTAAAAGCTCCCTTCATATCAGGAATCAGTCCCATCCAGCGCGCATACCGCACAACGACAGGATCATCCAGACCCATCTCGAGTCTGAGCTGTTTATACATGGCCTGGTACTGTTCGGGTTTCAGTGACTGTCTCATTGCCTCCAGCTGATTACGGGCCGGATCGCTCGGAATCAGATTATACAGACAGTACATCAGAAACGAGACGACGAAGAAAACCACGATCATGTATAGAATTCTCTTCAATACATATTTTTTCAAGGTGATCACCCCTCCTTTTTGAATCTGTTATTACCGGCAGAAGAACTGAAACATGTTCAGTTTTTCTGCTGATAATAACAGTTTTTTCACTGTTATTTATCAGCGAAACCAGCAGAGCACAAATTCTGCGCCCTGCTGGTAGAAATTACATCGTTATAACCGGATTACAATTACTCAGCGATGTAGCCGTATACAACAGCCTGTTCGAAGTCAAACAGGGAGTTGCAGCTGATGTTCTTGACCTTCTTGGACATGACATCATAGTAAACGTTGGAATACAGAGGAATCTCAGGGAGATAGTCGTTCCATTCGTCAATGAAGTCAACCCATGTCTTCAGGTAATTCGCATCGTCGCCTGCTTCTACGCCGTAAACCATATCCATGGACAGCTTGTCAAGCTTTTCATCCTGTGTGTAGTTGCTGTTGTATCCAAGAGCAACGAGTTCAGGATCCATTGTGAAGCTGTAGGACTGGTCATAAGCAGCTGTGAAGTTTGTAGCCAGGTTGTACATGCCATATGTCTTGACACCGTACTTTTCGCCCTGTGTAGCATCACGGTACATGTAGTTGAGGAGGTCGTCGAAGGACATAACGTTCTGCTTGATCTCAACACCAGCCTTCTTTGTCTGTTCGCCGTTTGCGAGCATGACAGCGAGAAGTTCGGATACGGAGTTTCCTTCAGAAGAGGACCATTCGATGTGGAGAGGCATCAGCTTCTTGCCGTTGACTGTAACAACACCAGCATAGTCCTGGCCTTCAGCAACTGCTGCTTCAGCATCTGTAACTTCCTTATAACGAACGAGACCGGAACCGTCGACATAGTCTGTTCCGTCAGCGTTGTAGACCCAGCCGCCTTCCTTCAGGACTGCAACTGCGGAGTCAAGGCTGTATTCATATGTGTTCAGCTTTTCTGTGAGTTCTTTCTTAGCATCCTTGTACATCCAGGAAGCAACGCCGTAAGGTCCGTGAACGACAGAGCCGAAGCCCTGGCAGAACTTGTTGGCGAATTCGTTTCTGTCGAGCAGGTAAGCGATCGCATAACGAACTTCCTTGAACTGTGTCGGACCGAAGTCGCACTGGAACATCAGTTTGCCGTAACCATTTCTCTCATAGTGAGTTGTTGTGAAGTCGCCTGTTGCTTCGAGGTCGAGAGCAGCCTGTACTTCAGAACCATCTGTCAGAGCGGAGAGGAAGTCGATCGCGCCTGTCTTCAGGGAGTCGATCTCTGTTTCCTGTTCAGCCTTAACAACGATAACCTTCTGGATGTGAGGTTTCTGGCCTTCGAAGTTTCCGCCATACTTTTCGTTGATCTCGAGAGTAGCTGTCAGAGCCTGCTGGTCAAACTTCTTCAGTGTGTACGGACCTGCAGAGATTCTGTCTTCGTATACATAACGAGCAGCATCGATTTCTTTAGCACTCAGTTCGCCGCCTGTGATGTAAGCGCCGTTTCCGTCGTCAGCGACCTTGATGTCAGCCTGGCTCGGAGCATAGAGCTTGAAGGACAGCGGAGCGAGAGAAGCATAAGTTGTTTCGAAGTAGTAAGGAACATAGTCAGATTCGATGGAAATGGAATATGTGTTTTCATCGATCAGTCTGACACCCTTCAGTTCCTTTGCTTCGCCGTTCTGGTAAGCGACGCCGCCAACGATCTGCTGAGCAGCAGAAGTTGTCTTTGCGCCAGCTTCCTTAGCAGCCGGAGACAGCTGGATCAGAGCATATGCGACATAGTCAGCAGCTGTGATCGGATCGCCGTTGTTGTAAGTCAGACCGCTCTTGATCTTGACTGTGAATGTCTTTGTGCCATCCTCGTTAGCCTTGGATTCGACACCGTCAGTAACTGTCTTGTTCTCAACGAAGTTACCGCTCTGGTCAGTTGTGATAACACCATAGTCATCGATCATGTCACGGACCATCTTGTCGGATGCATTGTTTGTCCACCATGCATTTCCGAGGTCACCGGACAGTTCAGTTGTGCTTCCGTAGATTACCTGGCCGCCGACTTTGATTTCGGCTTCGCCTTCACCGCCGGAAGGAGTGTTTGTAGGCGTTGTGCTGCCGCCGTTGCCGCCTGTGCATGCTGTAAGCATAGCGAGCGCGAGCGCACCAGCAAGCCACTTTTTGGAATTGCTCATTTCTTTTTTCCCTCCTAAGAAAATGTACCGAAAAAATGAAAAACGATACATTCATATCCAAAATTTTACGATTAAAGGGATTCTGTGTCAATTATACATAAGTATAAATAAGTCAGAATCCCCTGCAGTGCTTTCATGAATATGAAAACTTTTTCACAGGTTCAGTAAGCGCTATTTATTGTTTTCCGCTGTTTTCCCTTCGATCCTGTCAAACTTCATCAGGCTCTCTGCCTGCTCGAACAGATATACCATCAGGAATGCCATTGCCAGAAGACCAGTCACAGTCAGTGAAGCAGTCAGTTTTGTCTCTGTCTCAAGAAACAGACGAAGGATCTCCCCGGCCGCTCCGGCTGCCAGCATCACCTTGATGACCAGCGTCACCGCGCCGAACGATCCGCATGTTTTGTCGTAGATCTTTTCCTTCAGATCCTTGTCGGAAAAGGATAGTTCGATCATCTTGTAGCACAGATACAGCGTTACGCAGTAGCCGATGATGTACGGGATCAGCACATACAGCGTCCGGACCATGCCGGTAGCCGGAATACATCCGGCAGCTGTTTCCAGAAGGACACACGCGCCGGTGCAGGTCCAGAGTCTTGTCAGTGCCTTCTTCCAGGAGATCATTGAATCATCATAGCGGTAGAGGACGCCGGTATACTCATAGGATCCGTCCGCGTTTTTCCGGTAATCCGCGTATCTGTCTTTCTTTTCTTTTTCTTTCATCAGAATGCGTTTTCCTCTTCCATTGTGCGGAGGCTTTCCGCTGCCTGCGCGCAGATCTCCTTCAGCGTGTTTTCTTCAAACGGACTGTCCAGACCGGCTTCTCTGAGCAGTTCTGTCCAGACCTTTGATCCGCCCAGCCGCGTATATTTCATGTATTTATCCCACGCCTGCTTTCTGTCTTTCCGGATCAGCGCCCAGAATTCCAGCGAGATCGTCTGGGCCAGACAGTAATCAATATAATAGAACGGTCTTGTATAGATGTGATGCTTGAGCTGCCAGTGCTCGCCCTCGCTGTAGAACGGGATCTTTCCGTCCAGTCTCTGCCACGGCATATAGATGCCCATCAGCCTCTTCCAGACCGCGTGACGCTCTGCCGGCGTCATTTCCGGATGATCATATACTTCATGCTGGAAATGGTCGACCATGGTGCCGTAAGGAATGAACTTCAGCGCTTTGGCAAGATGGGAGTATCTGTATTTCTGCGCCTGACTGCCGAAGAAGTCTTCCGCCCATTCCTCGGAGAAGAATTCCATTGACATGGAGTGGCATTCGCAGCCTTCCAGCGACGGCAGCATCGTGGAGGAAGGAACTCTGTCCCGGTTTGTCCAGGAGGCGAACGCGTGGCCGGCTTCATGGGTCACGACTTCGACGTCATGCTGGGTGCCGTTGAAATTCGCGAAGATGAACGGAACTTTATAGTCCGGGAAATTCGTGCAGTAGCCGCCCTGCCGCTTGCCCTCTTTGGAAAGCAGATCCATCAGTTCGTTTTCCCGCATCATCCGGAAGAAGACAGAGGTTTCTTCGGAAAGCTCATCATAGAATTTGCCGCCTGCTTTCACGATGTCGTCCGGGGTTCCCTGCGGACGGCAGTTGCCGGTGCGGAATTCCAGCTCGTTGTCTGCGAAGCTCATCGGATATTCTTTGCCGAGGCGTTCTGCCTGGGCTTTGAACAGCGCTTCCGCTGCCGGAACGACATAGTTCTGTACCGCGCTGCGGAATACTTCGATATCTTCTCTCGTATAGCAGTTTCTGCCCATCCGGTCATAGCCGAGCTGCACATAGCTGTCCCAGCCAAGCTTCTTTCCCATCTGATCGCGCAGATGCACCAGTTCGTCATAGATCTCATCCATTTCTTTCTGGTGATCTTTATACCACTGTCCGGAAGCGATCCATGCCTGTTCGCGGCGGACATCATCAGGATCCTGCATGAAGGACTGCATTTCGGAAAGCGTGTATGTCTTTCCTTCGAACGGGACCTGAGCCCGGGCAAGCAGGTTCTGGTACTTCTTGACCAGAGCGCTTTCTTTCTGCATGTCTGCCACGACGGCTTCGCCGACCGAGCGCTTCTGCAGTTCCGCATTGATGAAGATCACTTCACCGTACTTTTCCGCGAATTCCTTCCGGAACAAAGATGTCAGCAGCGCTTCCATCCATTCTTTCTGCAGGATCGCTGTCTTTGGTCCGTCCGCGTTCCAGAAGTCCATTTCACCGTCATAGAACGCGTCTCTTGTATCGATCGTATTGCGGACGCTGGCCAGTGAGCGCATCGTGGCAACGTGTCTCATGATCTCTTCCCGTTTCAGGAAAGCAGCGTCTGCCTGTTCGAATGTTTCCGCGTTTTTCAGCTCTTCACAGAGCTCACGCAGCTGCGAACGGACTGCGTCCATGTCGCATCTTTCATATTTCATCTCATTGAATTTCATCATTTCTGTCCGCCTTTCATACGGTACCCATGTTACCACAGAAAAACCTGCCGAAGCAGGTTTATGATCAGCAGATCCCTTCGAGATCGTAGTCCGCAAGGAATGTGTGTGCTTTTGCGCAGACGCCTTTCAGCGTGTTCTCGTCGAACGGTGATTCCAGATCAGCATTCTTCAGCAGTTCTGTAAATACTTTTGAACCGCCCTGCAGCGTATAGCGCATGTAATGATCCCAGGCATTCTTCATGTCTTCCTGGATCATCGCCCAGAATTCCAGGGAAACCGTCTGAGCCAGACAGTAATCGATATAGTAGAACGGCGATGAGTAGATATGATGCTGACGCTGCCAGCCCTCGCCTTCCGCGTAGAACGGGATCTCACCGTCCAGCTTCATGTACGGCTGATAGACACCAAGCAGCTTCTTCCATACCGCGTGGCGCTCCGCCGGTGTCAGATCCGGGTTCGCGTACACCTCGTGCTGGAAGTGATCGACCATGGTGCCGTAGGGAATGAACTTCAGCGCCCCTGCAAGATGGCTGTAGTTATATTTGCGGGCATCTTTTCCGAAGAAGTCGTCCGCCCATTTTTCCGCGAAGAATTCCATCGACATGGAATGCACTTCGCAGGCTTCCATGGTCGGCCAGACATATTCCGTCGGAATGCGGTCCGCGTTCATATATGCTTCAAAGGCATGTCCTGCTTCGTGCGTTACGACCTCGACATCTCCCTGGGTGCCGTTGAAGTTGGCGAAGATAAACGGAACGCCGTAGTCAAACAGTCCGGTGCAGTAGCCGCCGCCCCGCTTGCCTTCCGTAGACAGCACATCCATCAGCTCATAGTCCATCATCGTCCGGAAGAACTTCTCTGTTTCCGGTGAAAGCTCACTGTAGAATTTCATGCCGGCATTCAGGATGTCCTGCGCAGTGCCCTGCGGCTTCGGATTTCCGCTTCTGAATTCCAGCTGGTTATCCGCGAAGCTCATCGGATATTCTTTGCCGAGACGCTTTGCCTGTCCCCGGAACACATCGGATGCGACCGGAACAAGATATTTCTGTACGGCAGTGCGGAACTTCTCGACATCGTTCTTGTCATAGCAGTTTCTGCCCATTCTCAGATAGCCGAGTTCGGTATATCCTTCATAGCCGAGCTTCTTTCCCATTTTGTCGCGCAAATGCACGAGTTTGTCATAGATGTCATCCAGTTTGTCCTGGTGATCCTTGTACCACTGCCCTTCCGCCTTCCACGCAGCCAGACGTCTTGCGTCATCGGGATCGTTCTTGAACGGCGTCATCTGGGAAAGCGTGTAGACGCCGTCTTCAAACGGGATCTGGGCTGAGGCCAGCAGATCTTCATACTCTGATGTCAGCCTGTTTTCTTCCATCATGTCTTCCACGATCGCCGGTGAGAAGCTCTTCAGCTGGATCTCTGCATTCACGAAATACAGCGTGCCGTACTTCTGTTCAAAGTCCCTGCGGAACGGACTTGCCAGCATCGCCTGCACAAACGGCAGAGACGCTTCCTGCAGCTGCGGCTGCGCGCTGTCCCAGAATTTGGATTCTGCGTCATAGAAAGCATCCTTTGTGTTGATATCATGGCGGATCTGAGCGATCGTCGCCTGTGTCTGTGTTCTGCGGGTGCTTTTCTCCATTTCCAGGAACACCTCATCTGCCTGTTCAAAAGAATCTGCTTTTACCAGTTTCTCCGTCAGTTCAGCCGCCTCTTTTTTCAGCGCATCCAGATCCGGACGCTCATATTTCATTTCCGAAAATTTAAGCATATCTTTTTTCCTCCGCCCACTAATATATCACAGCAAAATTCGTTTGTTTATGATATACTCTTATATGCCTTTTACGGAGAATTACCCAAGAGGCTGAAGGGGGCGGTTTCGAAAACCGCTAGACGTGAAAGCGTGCGGGGGTTCAAATCCCTCATTCTCCGCCATAGGATACAGATGCCCCTGTACGGGGCATTTTTCTTTCCTGCGGCGCAAAAAAACCACAGCATATTGAACTGCTGCGGTTGTTCTGGATTCAGTTTTCGTTCCTGTCTGATACTTCATTGCCAAGTTTCTGTTCCGCCATCTTCTGGATGTCTTCCGTCGTATACAGCGGTGCGAAGCAGACAGGAGAATTGTATGTGGTGGTAATGATCTTATTCTTCTCGGGCAGGTATCCGGAAACACCGTAGTAGAAACCTGCCTTTTCCATGGATCCCGTATCGATCATGACAGCGCCGGGTTCCCGGTACAGGTTGTCGTCTATGATGATCAGCATGCGCTTTTCTTCCGGCAGCTGAAGGATGTCATAGCGGGAGTCAGCGTAGAAGTGGAGATTGATCTGGGAGTATGCGGACTTGTGCAGTTCTGTTCCGTCTTCGGTGCTGTAGATGGCGAGGTCGCCGGATTTGGTAAATGCGGCCAGCCAGCGGTCTTCGGAAGTGAAGATCAGTCTCGTTACATCAAGCCCCGGGAACTTACAGTTCATCGTCTTCACTGCTTCGCCGGTTGGAATATCGTAGATAGTCAGAGTATCGTCCGTCCGCATGACAGCGGCCCAGGAATGTTTCTCACCGACTGCGACAGCCTCACTGGCTTCCGGATCCAGATACGGCGTTTCAAACCATGCGTCATCCTGTCTGGAATATGCTTTGTATAGATATGGACCTTCATATTCCTGCTGCACAGAGAGGATCGCGTACCCTGCTGCGCCGGCTGCCTTAAATCCGCAGCTGAAGAAGCTGTATCTGGTTTCTGACTGTACGGGCAGGATCCCGCTGCCGGTCTGAACACCGTTTTCATAGATCATATAGCTGTATGTTTTGTCTGATTCGCTTTGGTCCGCAGTGTATGTCACGACCGTCTTTTCCGGTGTCCGGCAGGACGCATCCGACAGTTTTTTCGGCGCGTCTTTGCTGATCGTCATTCCGGTGACCGTCTGAGCTTTCAGATCGAATACCATGCCGCCGGCAATGATCTTTCCGTCATCCGTCACAAAGATATGTTCCTGACCGGCAAGTGAATATGTCAGCTTGTCAGTTTTCATAAAGTATGGATTTTCTTCGGCAGTATCCCACAGCATCAGTTCATAGACCTTCTCGTCTGTATTCGACCTGACACCGCCTACGATCGTACCGGACGGTGAATAATACAGCCTGGTATCAGCCGGGATCTGATCCGCGAACGGTACTTTTTCCAGATTGGGATCGGACTCATAGCCGATCAGCGTGACGCGGTTATGATAGTCATCTGAGATCACCGCAAATTTACTGTGTGCGTAATTGATGCCGACACCGGCAGCGTTGTGCAGATCATAGTCACATTCATACGATGCGGTCATGACATCATAGCCAAGCGCTCCGCTTTCCGTGCACAGGGACAGTACGCCGTTGTTCAGAACAAGGCCGACAGAACCGTTCTCATACGCTGTGCCGCTGATCACATATCCCGGCAGATCTTTCTGCCACTGGATCTCACCGCTTGTGCGGTCCACCATGAGCAGTCTTGTTTTTGCGGCGATATAAATTCCTGTTTTACTGAAGCCGACATAATCCGGATAATCGGATGTGTCGATCAGTCCATTGTTTCTCCGCTGGGTGCTGCCGAAATCCAGCGTCCGGGCAAAACTCTGCTGCCAGCCGTTCTGTCCGTCAAACAGGATGACAAACGGAGCTCCGTATTCACTTTCCGCCATGACGCTGTCACTTCCCGAACAGACCGCAGCCAGTTTCTGATCATTTGTAAAGCGCAGTTCGTACATTGCCGCGATCGTACGGCAGAACAGATCTTCCGCGGCAATCGTGACTACGCCGGTCTCAAGATCAAAGACATACAGATCTGCGGTTTTGGTCTGATAGTCATAATCCAGAAGAGCCGCATATCTGCCGTCATCAGAAAGCGCAGCAGCTTCGACAGACATTCTCACTTCCGTTCCTTCGCTGGCATAAACCGTTTCACCGGTCGTGATCTTTCCGGCTTTTATAAACACTTTGAAGTTTTCTTCTTCCGTATACAGAAATATACCGGCTTTTTCCGATACTGCCCGGATCGTCATTTTATCCGACGACCAGCGCTCTTTTCCTTCCGGATCATAGCAGCAACTCTTTGAACCAGCTCTGACCAGCAGTCCGTTGTCCTCCGTGAAATACAGAAGATATCCCATTAACGGGGATCCCGGCTTCACTTTCCAGAGCTGCTGTCCGTATTCTGTTTCATAGACAGCGACATTTCCGTACGTATCGCTCAGAGCCAGACGGGACCCATCTGCAGAAAGCTTCAGCTTCGTGATATCTGTTTCCTGTTCAAATGACTGCAGATAGCGCATGCTGGCTGTGCCCTGCCGGTAGAGATAAAGCTCACCTGCCAGCGCGTTTTCTGCGGCCGCGACGTACGGACGTCCGGGATCTCTTCCGGGCAGAGCGTCAAGCGCATTGTTCAGCGCGCCGCGGTAATCGCCGTCCCGGAACGCAGTACGGGAAAGTTCCGCCAGCGTTTTTGACTCATTGACCTTTGTGATCTTCAGCTGTTCCTGTATTTTGTTATTCCGGTTCACCAGCATGCCGATGAAGCCGAGGGCAACAGCGCCTGCCAGCAGGGATGCATACAGGATCCTTCTGATCTTGTATCTCTGCTCACGCTGGTACAGTCTGTCGTACGGACAGCCGATCAGCGCTGCCAGGATGCGCAGGCTTTCGGTCTGGAACAGCCTGTTTCTCTGGACTGCGGATCTCGCGTTGATGTTCGCCGCAAGAGGCTCGATGCGTTCCATCACATCGCCGTTATCGTCTCTGATCTCGGTCAGCTGCGGTGGGAAGGATTCGTCCGGTTCCCCTGCCACCAGCATGGCCAGCAGTTTGTCACGGCTGTGATGGGACAGAAAATAGGTGATCTCCCTCTGTACCCAGATGGAACCCGGAGTATCGGGACTGCAGATCACGATCAGGAATTCCGAGTTGTCCAGCGCTGTCTGGATATTCTTTGTCAGATTGTCGGAGATCGGAAGCTCATCCTGATCACGGAACACAAGTCCGGGCTTTTTCTCACCGTTTTTCCGGAGTTCTTCCGGCACGGTAAAATGCTCGATCCGTTTGTGCAGCTTCTTCGCGAACTCCATATCCAGAGGTTTATGACGATAGCTGATAAAGGCTTTATAATGCCTGTGCGCGATTTTTTCTTCAATTTCAGACATACTGGCTGTTCACTTTCTGTGTATCACCATTATTGTATTTCATTCCGGCGGAGAAAAGGAAGAGCGGAAAAAGTCACGGCTTTTCAAATTGCGGCAGATCTGTATCTTCTCTATCATGAAAGTGCAGAAAGAGAACGGAGGAAAAACAGATGGAAAGAACATATACACTGAATGAGATCGCTATGATGAGCGGCTTTACAACAAGGACACTGCGGACATATCTGAACCAGGGGATCCTGAACGGGAAAAAGAACAGCGGAAAATGGGAATTCAGAACAGAAGACATTGAGAAGTTCTTTGCCGACCCGTATGTGAAGGAAGGCCTGCGGATCAAGCGCACCGGCATCGTCTTTGACTTCCTGGCGGAACGCAGAAAAGGCGAAGCGAGAAGCTGTGTGATCCTGGATGTTCCCGCGTCCCTGAAAGAAGGAAATGCGCTGTCAGAATTCTTCTGCAAAGAAATGGAACAGGTTTCTGATACATTCTTCACCTTTGACTGGGATGGAAATGAATGCCGGGTGATCCTGTGCGGCGCGGAAGATCAGGTCGCGAAGATCATGAAGGCGTATTACGGACGCATGTAATGCACGAAGTGCCTGCGGGCACTTTTTTTGTATCCCTGCAGGTGGTATCGTTAATGCGGAAAGAAAAGATCACCGGTCTGATCTTTTGGAGAAGGAAGATATGCTGATAAGAAGTGCTGAAACAGCGGACGCAGAACGTCTGCTGGAGATCTACAGTTATTATGTGACCGATACCGCAGTCTCTTTTGAGATCGAAGTGCCTTCCCTGGAAGAATTCAGAAACAGGATCGAAACGATCCGGAAGAACTATCCGTACCTTGTTCTGGAAGATGACGGCGTCATTCAGGGCTATGCCTATGCCGGTCCCTTCAAGACAAGAGCCGCCTACTCGCACTGTGTGGAAGTGACGATCTATATTGACCGAAACGCGAAAGGACACGGATACGGCAGAAAACTGTATGAAGCTCTGGAAGCTGCTCTGCAGAAACAGGGCATCCTGAATCTGTATGCCTGCATCGGCGTGCCGGCGGAAGAAGATGAATACCTGTCCGATGACAGCGAGCATTTCCATGCCCATATGGGATACCGGCTGATTGGCCGCTTCCGGCTTTGCGGCAGGAAGTTCGGCCGCTGGTATGACATGGTCTGGATGGAAAAGATGATCGGAGAACATGATGGAAAATGACTGCTGTATGACCCGGGGAAACAGCTGGTTCCGCTATCGGGCAGCCGCGATCATCATGGAAGAAGACTGTGTGCTGTTGGCCGGGAACGATCAGGAAGACTATCTGTATTCGGTGGGCGGCGGTGTGCACATGGGTGAGACCGCGGAAGAAGCAGTCCTCCGGGAAGTCCGGGAAGAGACCAGCGTATCCTATGAAATTGACCGGCTGGCTGTGATCCACGAAAACTTCTGGGACGGCCGCGGAGCGTTTCACGGCGGGCTGAACTGTCACGAGATCGCGTTCTATTTCCTGATGAAGCCGAAAGGCAGAAAACAGGTGTTTCCGGACGGCACGACACTTGGCACAGTGCGGGAATTCACCCGCTGGATCCCCGTTGAAGACCTTGACAGATATACATGCTATCCTTCGTTTCTGAAGCAGTATCTGCAGGAGAGACCGGAAGGCATCGTACACATCGTCACCGATGAACGAAACAGAAAAGATCTTTGAGCAAGACGCCCAAAGATCTTTGTTTTTTATTCGTTCTCTTTTTTCTTTACCGGGATCCAGACCGCGGAATGATAATCCGGATCTTTCGTTTCACCGTGAATGGTGTCATACCATTCAACGTTGGCATTTCCTGACAGCTCGTAATCGGGATTGCCGGGCAGCCATTCGCGGAAGATCTTTGTGTTCAGTGCCTGCAGTGTCTCCGGGATCGGACCGTAACAGTCGAAGACAGCCCAGTCCCCTCTCGGGAATTCATACAGCATCATGCCTTCCGGGACTTCCCCGCCGGCATATTTTCCGGCGATCAGGTAGCGGAACTTTCCGTCGCCGATATCGTCAATGCAGATGCCGTATTCGCCGATACAGTTGTCAGCGA
Organism: Solobacterium sp.; assembly: GCA_024680365.1. Taxonomy (GTDB): domain Bacteria; phylum Bacillota_I; class Bacilli_A; order Erysipelotrichales; family Erysipelotrichaceae; genus Bulleidia. The sequence goes on along the minus strand of JAILCN010000090.1, from coordinate 11,794 downwards.
TCGCTTTTTCATATGGGTTTTCCGGCGCATTTCCGGCATAGATATTGTCCGCATACTTTGCACAGATCTCATCCCAGAATTTCGGGATCTCACGATAGCCTTCTTCATAGCTGAATTCTTTCTGGAAACCAATGACTCTGAATGAGAACATGTTTGTGATCTGATACTTCATGATATCACCTCCGTGTACAGTTATACTGACAGTCAGCGGCAGGAATGTACGGATCTTTCCGGTGCCGTTTCTGATCTGAAGCGGACTGCAGCCGTGGAACCGCGAGAATGCTTTCGCAAAGCTTTCCGGTGTTTCATAGCCGTAACGGTACGCGGTATCGATCACCTTCTCACTGCTGTTCTTCAGATCCATGGCGGCCAGATACAGCTTCCGGTTTCTGATATATTCCGCGATCCCGTATCCGGTCATTACAGCGAATCCTCTCTGCAGGAAAAACGGTGACATGTGTACGTGTGCGGCAATATCCTGCGCACTGATATTGTCGTACAGGTGTTCTTCGATATACTGAACGGATCTCCTGATGCATGCCAGCCACTCCATATCTGACTTCCTCCTCTGTTCTGTCATTCATATCATAGACTGCCGCTGCCTGGATATCCTGTCATTCTGTGCGCGGATCTGTCCGCTGTCTCAGGAGTCTTTCAGGGCGTCTCTGACAAAGCCGCCTGCCGCGGCAAGTCTTTGTTCCGCAGTTTCGCGGTCTGTGTCCAGCAGGATCATCACGATCGCTGTTTTGCAGTCATTGCCGGTCTCTTTCAGCGCTCTGTCTGCCGTTTCACGATCGCATCCGCAGGCTTCTGTCACGATGCGCCGGCATCTTTCCCGCAGCTTTTCATTTGTCGCTCTGACGTCGACCATCAGGTTTTTGTATACTCTTCCCATCCGGATCATGACGGATGTCGACAGCATGTTCAGGATCAGCTTCTGGCATGTTCCGCTTTTGAGTCTGGTCGATCCGGCAAGGATCTCAGGTCCGGCGGAAAACTCGATCGCACAGTCCGCGAGCGCCGCGATCGGCGTATTGAAATTGCCGCAGATGCACGCTGTTTTTGCGCCGGTCTGCTTCGCGTATTCCATTGCTCCGATAACATACGGCGTCCGGCCGCTTGCCGCGATGCCGACAAGCATATCATTCCTGGCAAAGTGGATGTTTTTCAGATCAGAGACAGCCAGATCTTTTCGGTCTTCCGCCCCTTCCGCCGCCTGAAAGACAGCGTCTTTTCCGCCCGCGATCAGCCCGCTGAATTCACTGGTGCAGCCAAAGGTCGGTCCGCATTCCACCGCGTCCAGGATGCCGAGCCGGCCCGATGTTCCCGCCCCGATATAGATGATCCTGCCGCTTTCGCGCAGGGTTTCGATCATCATCTCCGCTGCTGTTTCGATCTGCGGGATCGCCTCTCTGACGGCAGAGATCACATGCAGGTCTTCTTCATTCATGACGGTCAGGATCTGACGCAGTGAAAGCTGATCCAGATCCTTTGTATTCTCATTGCGTTCTTCTGTTTTCAGGCTGAACTGATCCATCATAGCGCTGTCCTTTCTTTACTGAAACTGGCTGTCGTCAAACCCCAGCAGCATGCAGGCCGCAAATCCGGCGGCGTAGGAGATCAGGATACCGAGCAGGTATCTGAGCGGCGAATTGGTCACGAGGGAAAGCTGAATGCCGGAAAGCGTCGGGATCTTCGCGGCGACTTTCATGACCGCGATGGCGCTGCCGCCGATCCCGCCGCCGATGCATGAAGCGATAAACGGTCTGCCGAGCGGAATGGTAACGCCCCACATCAGCGGTTCGCCGATGCCGAGGATGCCGGCCGGAAGCGCGTTGGCGCAGATCTTTTTCAGCTTTTTGTTTCTGGTCTTCAGAAGAATATACAGCACCGCGCCGACCTGTCCGGCGCCGGCCATGCAGGTGACAGGAAGCAGATAGGTCATGCCGAAGTCAGCGATCAGCTGGGTATTGACGGCGATCAGACCATGGTGCATGCCGGTCGCGACCAGCGGCAGGAAGATCAGTGAGGCAAGTCCGGCCAGGACAGGCACACGAGTGATCACCCAGGAAACAAAGCTGCCGACTGCTTCGGAGATGATCCCGCAGACAGGCTGAAGTACGATCAGGCCGGCAAATGTCATCACGAAGATAACGATCAGCGGAGACAGAAACGTATCCAGGGCATCCGGCATTACGGAGCGGACTTTCTTTTCCAGCTGCGCGCCGATCCCGGCAACAGCCAGCACCGAGATCAGGCCTCCCCTGCCGGCCGCAAATGTCATTCCCATCATCTGAATGCCGTCGATGGCAGGAGAAGTCAGAACATACGCGAGGACAGCTCCGATGACCGGCGATCCGCCGAATTCTTTCGCGGCGTTATAGCCTACGATGACAGACATGATGCTGAAAACAGAGGAAGAGACAATGCCCAGAAGGATCCCCGGGGCGGAAGTCTGAAACTGCGGTGCATAGATGCCGCAGAACTGATACAGGGCAAGCAGAAGACCGCATCCCATAAAGGCAGGGATCAGGGGAACAAAAATACCCGCGATCCGCTTCATGAACAGTTTGAACGGCACCGGACCGCGGCTTTCCGCTTCTTTCTTCAGCGCCGCGGCCGGATCCGTCTCGGCAGGCTCTGCAAGTTTTGCCATTTCCGCCGCGATCTTCGAAGATTTTCCGGGACCGACAACGATCTGCAGATCATTGCCTTCCGCGATGACACCCAGAACATCCTCTTCGTTTTTCAGCGCTTCCGGATCCGCGCTGCTGCCGTTTCGCAGTGACAGACGGACGCGGGTCATGCAGTTTGTGACGGCTCTGATATTCTCTTTTCCGCCGGCAAGCGCAAGATAACGGGCGGCTTTCTCTTCAGGAGTCATATGATCTTTCACTTTCTGTTTCTCACTATTCATACTATTTCCGCTGCCTGGATTTTGCAATGAATTCAAAAAGACCTGCGTCTGCAGGTCTCATGGTGCTTATTCTTCCAGGCCTTCCCAGGTCATGTAGTACGGCAGGGTCTGTTCCGGAAGTCCGTCTCTCATGATGATCTTCGGCGTGCCCTGGATCAGCGGCTTCATGTAGTTGATCGCCTCTTCGGAAACGCCCCAGTAATCCGGAAGCAGCCATTCATTCGGGAAGTTGCGGACATAGTTCGCGACTCTTTCCGCATCGACTGCGACATACTCGACATCATATTCTTCCATGTCTTCCCGTCTCTTCAGACAGACCATCTTGCCGGTGAAGGAAGGATCGGCGGATCTCATGTGCGCGCTCATGCCGAGACGGTAGGATTCCGTTACGTCGGTCTCTGACTGTTCGGTCGCGTGGCAGCGCTGCGCGGTGGAAAGATTCTGTACTTTGATCCTTGTACATACATATTCGTCCAGCAGCATCTGTTCGAGCGCTTTGCCGGCGCCGCCGAGGACTGCGTGGCCGAAGAGATCGTTCTTCGCTTCGCCAGCCGCAACGTAGGTTCCGTCTTCGTAGTGAGCGCCTTCGGAAATAACGACGAAGCACTTGGATTTGACTTCGATGCAGTCGCGGATCCTGTTCAGCACGACTTCTTTTTCAAAGACGATTTCCGGAACGATCAGGACATCGACGATGCCGGAAAGGCATGCCGAGGCAGCCAGCCAGCCGGCGTCTCTTCCCATCGTTTCCAGAATGAATACTTCCTTGCGGGTGACCGGATAGACATGCAGATCCTGCCAGCACTGCAGAGCCGTCGTGGAAATGAACTTGGCGGCAGAGCCGAAGCCAGGCGCATGGTCGATGATGATCAGGTCATTGTCAATGGTCTTCGGGCAGCCGATAAAGCGCCGGTTGGTGATATTGTTTTTCTTTGCGTACTGGGTAAGAGACGCAACGGTATCCATGGAGTCGTTTCCGCCGATATAGAACAGCGTGCTGATATCATATTTCTCCATGATCGCCATGACTTTTTCAAAGTCTTCGACATTGCTTCTCTTGAGTTTATAACGGCAGGAGCCGAGTGCCGATGACGGTGTCTGGCGGAGCACGTTGTTGTCATGTTCCGTCATCTTTGTCAGATCGACGAATTTCTCATGCAGAATGCCTTCGATCCCGTTGAGGCCGCCGTATACATGCTCATAGAGCGGGTTCAGCTGGTTCGCCTTAATGATTCCTGCCAGGGTAGCGTTGATAACGGCGCTGGGTCCGCCGGACTGGGCAACGATGCAGTTTGACATATGATTTCCTCTCTTATTATTCTCTTCTTTCATTATATCTGATTCTCCGCCGGACGGATGGATGAAAGCACAGAAAAAAATGATGAAACTGCAGAGTCTCATCATTATTCATCGCTGTTCAGCGCTTCCCACTCATCCATCAGGTGAGCGAGTTCATTATGGATATCATCGATATCCTCGTCCAGAGCATTCATCTTCTGATAATCCTGATAATATTCAGGTTCAAAACGCAGTGCCCGCATGGCTTCCAGTTCTTCTTCCTTGGCAGTGATCTTCTTCTCCAGAGACGCGATCAGACGGCGGCGGGATTCGGGAGACAGCGGTGAAGCGTTTTTCTTTTCCTGCACGGTCTTCGGTTTTTCCTGCATCAGCGGCGTGTTCTCAGCCTGTTTCTTTTCGGTGTATTCCTGGTAGGTCCCTTCAAAGAAGGAGGCTTTTCCGTCTTCCAGGATCAGAAGGCCGTCCGCCAGCTGCTGGATGAAATATCGGTCATGGGAAACAAACAGGATCGATCCGGCAAAGCCTTTCAGCGCCTCTTCCAGCGCTTCCTTCCCGGGAATGTCCAGATGGTTCGTCGGTTCGTCGAGGATCAGGAAGTTGGAATGTTTCAGCAGCAGCTTGGCCAGGGAAAGCCGTACTTTCTCACCGCCGGAAAGCACATCAACTGTCTTGAACACATCGTCCGCGGAAAACAGGAACTGTCCCAGGACGCTGCGGATCTCAGTCCGGTCCAGCTCGGGATTTTCATCCCACAGTTCTTCCAGTACGGTCTTTCCGCTGGAGAACTGGGCCAGCTGCTGGTCAAAGTATCCTGTTTCGATCTGGTGGCCAAACAGGAAACTGCCGCCGAGCGCCGGGACGATCCCCATCAGCGTTTTGACGAAGGTCGATTTGCCGGTGCCGTTGGGGCCGATGACGCCGATCCTGCCTCCCCTTCTGAGCTTCATGGAGATCTCGCTGAGGACATGGTCGTAGCCGATCTGCAGGTTTTCCACTTCCAGCACCCGTTCACCGCCTTTTAAGCGAGGCGTGAATTTCGCATGGAATGTCTTTTCATCCGTTTTGTCCAGCGTGATCTTTTCCATTCTGTCCAGATATTTGATCTTTGACTGGGCAAAAGCTGCTTTGTTTTTCTTGTAGCGGAATTTCTCGATCAGAGCCTGCAGCCGCTCAATATCCTTCTGCTGGCGCATATAGGCAGACTGCTGACGCTCCAGATCATTTTCCCGCTGGGTGACGAATGACGTATAGTTTCCCGCATAACGCTTCATTTTTCCGAATTCCATGTGATAAACACAGTCGGAAACACGGTCCAGGAACATCCGGTCATGGGAAACGATGACAGCTGCTTTCGGATAATTCCGGATATATCCTTCCAGCCATTCAATGGCATCGAGATCCAGATGGTTTGTCGGTTCGTCCAGCAGAAGAACATCAGGTTTGGACAGAAGCAGCCTGACAAACGCGATGCGCGTCTTCTGGCCGCCGGAGAACTCGCCGATCTTTTTCTGCAGGTCTTCCGGACCAAAGCCGAAGCGGGTGAAAACGGTGCGCATCTCCGTTTCCCACTGATAGCCGCCTTTTGCTTCAAACTGTTCCTGTATCCGGGAATACTGCATCAGTGTTTTTTCACTGACGTCTTCCTTCATCAGTTCTTCCAGACGGTTCATCTCTTTCTCCAGCGCAAAAACCGGCTCATAGATCGTCATCAGTTCTTCTTCCACCGTCCAGTCGTCATGTTCGAGAACTTTCTGGGCAAGATAGCCGATCGTCGTGCCGTTCTGCATGGAGATACTGCCGCCGTCAAATTTCTCTTCGCCGCACATGCAGCGCAGAAAGGTCGTTTTGCCGCATCCGTTGCGGCCGACGACAGCGATCTTCTCCGTACCTCTGATTTCAAAATTCACATCTTCAAATACGGCGTCAGCGCCGTAGTATTTGGATGCTCTGCTGACCTGATAAAGCATAGTACTCCTTTACAAAGAGAGGGAATGGAACAGAAGTCCATTCCCTGTGATAAACAAACGGATCAGAACATCAGGTTCCGCGGTGTTCTCGCGAAAGGAATGACGTCTCTGATGTTTTCCATGCCTGTCACATACATGACAAGGCGCTCAAAGCCCAGACCGAAACCGGCATGCTGGCAGCCGCCGTATCTTCTCAGATCAAGATACCATTCCAGAGTTTCCTTGTTCATGCCCAGGTCATCCATCTTCTTTTCCAGGATGTCGAGGCGCTCTTCTCTCTGGCTTCCGCCGACCAGTTCGCCGACGCCCGGAACCAGCAGGTCACAGGCAGCGACAGTCTTGCCGTCATCATTTCTTCTCATATAGAAGGCTTTGATCTCTTCCGGATAGTTGATCAGGAATGTAGGTCCCTTGACAACTTTCTCGGTGATGTATCTTTCGTGTTCGGTATTGAGATCCATGCCCCAGTAAATGTTGCTGTTTTCAAACTTGACATCCGCGTTCTTCAGAAGCTCGATCGCTTCGGTATAAGGCATTCTTCTGAATTCAGAATTGCGGACATGGTTCAGACGCTCGAGCAGTGTTGTGTCGATGCGCTCGTTGAAGAACTTCATCTCTTCCGGACATGTTTCCATGACATAGTCGATGCAGTACTTCAGCATGTCTTCAATGACGTCCATGTCATATTCCAGATCCGCGAATGCCATTTCCGGTTCGATCATCCAGAATTCTGCCGCGTGTGTCGTCGTGTTGGAGTTTTCCGCACGGAATGTCGGGCCAAATGTATAGATATCACGGAACGCGAGCGCGAACGCTTCGCCCTGCAGCTGACCGGAAACAGTCAGGCTGGCATGCTTGCCGAAGAAGTCTTCCTCATAGTTCTGATCACCGCGGGTCGTTACCGTGAAGCACTCGCCGGCACCCTCTGCATCGTTGCCGGTAATGATCGGCGTGTTGACATAGACGAAGCCCTGTTCCTGGAAGAACTGATGGATCGCCATCGCCAGAGCGGAACGGACGCGGAACACAGCGGAGAACGTGTTTGTGCGGGGACGCAGATGTCCGATCTCACGCAGGTATTCAAAGGAATGTCTCTTTTTCTGCAGCGGATAGCTTGCACCGCATTCACCTTCCAGATTGATCTCGGCCGCCTGGATCTCAAACGGCTGTCTGGCATCGGGCGTGACAACATATCTGCCGATGACAGAAATGGCCGTTCCGGTCAGATATTTGCTGACTTCAGCATAGTTGGGAAGTGTATCGGAAGAATAGACGACCTGCGCATTCTGAAAGTAGGTTCCGTCATTGAGGGCAATGAACGATACATTCTTGCCTGCTCTGTTGGTACGGATCCAGCCCTGCAGCTGCACGTATTCCGTCTGGTCCTTTTCCAGCTCTGTCCCTTCGCTTGTCAAAGCGTAAAGCTCACGGATGCTCATTTCTGTTGGCATGTTACATAACTCCTTTTTCTTTATCTAGTGCATTTGTTTCAAAGACAAGTTCCTGGATCGACGATACGACGTCGACATGTCTGACATTGATCCCCTGCGGCACCTGGAAATGCTCGGTCGTAAAGTTGACGAATCCGCGGATCCCGTATCCGACCAGAAGATCAACGGTCTGCTGTACATCACGCGAGATACACAGGATCGCGATGCGGCATCCCTCAGGGATCCTGCAGTCAAGTTCTTCCAGGCTGTAGACCGGCACCGGCGAATCCTTCACGTTTTCCGGATGGATATCAAACGCGCAGACGATCTCGCCGACGATATGATGCCAGTTGTTGTAATTCAGCAGTGCCCTGCCGAGGTTGCCTGCTCCGATCAGGATGATCTTCTCGTCAAAACTGACGCCGAGCTCATCGCTGAAGATCGCGATCAGGTCATCCACGTTGTAGCCGTACCCCTGTTTTCCGAGGCTTCCGAGAAAACTGAAATCACGGCGGATCGTCGTTGCTTCGATCGATACATAATCTGCCAGTTCTCTGGACATGATCTTATCGACGCCTTCCGCTTTGAGTTTTCTGAGAGCTTTCAGATATACGGGATACCTGTGGAGTGTAGCCTTTGGAACTTTTCTGTCTGACATAACATTCACCTTGTCCTAACAATAGTATCACTAATCAGACTTTGTGAAAATATTAAGAATCTTTCACTCTTCTTCACCTGGCATCGGAAGTCCCGGGTCAGCCGCGGCGTCAAGTGTTCCGAACAGTCCGTGCTGATACGCGATGTATCCGGCTGCACCGATCATTGCGGCATTGTCCGTGCAGCATTTCAGCGGCGGGATGACAAGCTGCGTATCCGGGAACTGTTTCATTTCTTCTTCCATGATCACGCGCAGACGGGAATTGGCCGCAACGCCGCCTGCCAGCACCAGCATGGCCGGCCTGTATTCTTTCACTGCCGCCAGCGTTCTGCTCACCAGCATATGCAGTGCAGTCTCCTGGAAACAGTATGCCGCGTCCGCAACATTGACCTCTTCACCCTTTTTCTCTTCCCGTGCGATCATCTGCAGGACTGCTGTTTTCAGTCCGGAGAAGGAGAAATCAAACGGTGTGTCCGTTTTCGGCGTCGGCAGTGTATAGTGCGGCTTCCCTTCTTTTGCGATCTTATCGATCTTCGGACCGCCGGGATAGCCAAGGCCGAGGACTCTGGCGACCTTGTCATAGGCTTCGCCGATCGCGTCGTCTCTTGTCGTGCCAAGTACTTTGAAATCCCAGTCGCTTTCCATCCAGACAAGTTCGGTATGACCGCCGGAGATCACAAGCGCCATCATCGGATATTTCAGTTCGGTCACAAACGCGTTGGCGTAAATATGTCCGGTCAGATGGTTGAGCGGGATCAGCGGCTTATTGTACATCCAGGCCAGTGTTTTCGCAGCCTGCACGCCGACATGCAGGGAACCGATCAGACCGGGTCCGAGCGTATAGGCGATGCCGTCGATCTCATCCATCGTCACCGCAGCTTCCTGCAGTGCTTCCGTAATGACGGCGGAGATATTTTCCACGTGTATGCGGCTGGCCACTTCCGGCACGACGCCGCCGTACAGGGTGTGAACGTTGATCTGACTTGAGACGATATTCGAAAGGATCTCTCTGCCGTCTCTGACGACGGCACATGCTGTTTCATCGCAGCTGGATTCAATCGCAAGCAGTGTTACTGTCATATTCCAGTCCTCCGAGCGGCTTGATCATCAGCCAGGCATCTGTTCCGTCTTCGTAGTATGCCTTTCTGCGCGCCGCCGTAATAAATCCGTTTTTCTCATACAGCCGGATCGCCGGATCATTGTTGATCCTGACTTCCAGACTGAGTATCTCGCATCCTTCACGGACGCAGTTTTCAACGCAGAGATCGATCATCTTCTGCGCGATCCCCTGTTTCTGGGCCGGGCGCAGGACCGCGATGTTGGCGATCTGCGCCTGTTCATAGGTGATCCACCAGTCAATGTAGCCGCGGATCACGCCGTTTTCTTCCTCCACGCACAAAGTCGAAAACGGATTCTCATGCATCTCATAGAGAAATTCATGTTCCGGCCATGGTGAAGACGGAAACAGATCTTTTTCCATTTCCAGGACAGCAGGAAGATCCGCTTCACACATTTTCCGGATCATTTCAGCAGATACGCCTGAGAGCTTTTCAGATATTCCGGCACAACTGTATGCACGGACTCTGCTTTTTCCCAGTTCTCCTTTACTGCCAGGAAGTTTTCCGCAAGATCCGGCCAGCAGTCTTCCCGGCCGATCAGATGACCGTCGCCGATGACCGCCAGGTCTTCCTCAGCATGGATCTGCGCAAGTTCTTCCGCATGCGGCTCTTCCGCAGCTCTGCCATTTTCAAACACGCATGTATATGCCCGTTTGCCTCTGGCATCGGTCAGGACACGGCAGGTCCTGTTTCCGGCATACAGCTGCAGCGTGCCGACAGTATACAGAGGAATCTCCTTCATGGCGCAGAAAACTTTCGCGACCGTCATCGCGATCCTCACGCCGGTATAGCTTCCCGGACCTTTTGTGATCACGATCTGATCAATATCCTGAGGTACCGTACCGGTCTGATCCATCAGTTCCTGCAGTTTCGGAAAGATCTCTTCCGACTGCTTCTTCCAGCACGGTTCCTGAATTTTTCCAATGACAGTGTTGTCCCTGATCAGGGCAAGCACAAGATAAATGTGGCTCGTGTCCATGCAAAGCGTGATCATGCGATTTCCTCCAGGAGCGCTTCATACTGCGCTCCTTCCGCTGTAAAGCGGAATTCCCTTGCATCACCCTCAAGCAGGGTGATGGAAATAGTCAGTGATTCCTCAGGGATCAGCGAAGGCACAAACTGCGACCATTCAATGACCGTCAGACCTTCATCCTCCATCAGCTCATCAAAGCCGAGATCCTGAACGATCCCTTCCAGCCGGTAAGCGTCGATATGATACAGCGGCATTCTGCCGTGATAGATCTTGAGGATGGTAAAAGTCGGACTTGTAATGTTCCGTCTGATACCAAGTCCTTTGGCAATGCCCTGGGTCAGAGTCGTTTTGCCGGCCCCAAGATCACCGTCCAGAAGAAATACCATATTTTCCCGGCATGCTTCGCCGAGCTTTTTTCCAAGCGCGTGGGTCTCTTCCACACTGCCTGTCGTCAGTGTCAGATTCTTCATAATTACCTCGCATTGTGCTGTGTTTCAGCACAGGCTATATTTTACCTCAGATCCATTGTGAAATTGTAATGATCTTTACGCATTCCTTCTCTTTCATAGAAACGATGCGCGTCTGTCCGCCAGGTGCTGCTGTTCAGTTCGATCTGAACGCATCCGGCTTCCCTTGCAAACTGAACGGCTGTATGAAACAGACGGTGACCGATCCTGAAATTTCTGTATTCTTCACAGACATACAGGCACATGATCTCAGCAACTTTTCCGGCATGATGAAGCTGGCGCAGGCAGCGCATCTCCATCAGAGCGCGGATCTCATCGTTTTCTTCTTCCACAAGAATGACATAATCATCGGATGACAGTTCTTCTTTATAGATCTCTTCAAAAGAAGCACGGTCCAGCTGGGTCCGTTCCAATTCACAGACCAGACGGTAAACATCTTCCATATCTTTCAGTTCTGCTTTAACGATCATAACGACCTCCGCTGTATAAAATAAAACGAGGAGTGAACTCACTCCTCGATGACCTGGCAGCGTGCATACTTTGCCGTAAGGCTATGTCCGCCGCTGAAGTGCTTAACTTCTGTGTTCGGGATGGGAACAGGTGTGACCACTTCGCTATCGCCACCAGATCGTTTCAGGAATGTTCGTTCCCTGAAAACTGAATAACAGTATTGCTGACAGATCGATCTTTCGATCAGTATGACGTTTCGTTCTCTCGTGAATAAACCTTCGACCTATTAGTATCAGTCAACTCAATGTGTCGCCACACTTACATCTCTGACCTATCAACCTCGTCGTCTTCAAGGGGTCTTATTCATTTGAAATGATGGGAAATCTAATCTTGGAGTCGGTTTCACACTTAGATGCCTTCAGCGTTTATCCGGTCCGTTCTCGGCTATCCAGCTGTACCACTGGCGTGATAACTGGTGCACCGTAGGAACGTCCACCCTGGTCCTCTCGTACTAG
>JAILCN010000089.1 GCA_024680365.1 Solobacterium sp. | reverse complement strand
AAGAACCGGTATGAGAAGATATACAAATTCATCAATTTGGCGATATATTCGCCAAAAAGAGTGAAATACAGAGATGTGATGAGTAAAAAACACAGTGATTAAGCCAATTATCAGCTCCACTGTGCAAATGAGGATTTTTTTGGAAATATTTTGGGCATATAACCTGTCTGAACCTGCCGCTAGTATAAAAGCGGAGAGAACGGAATGAACAGCGGACATCTGAAAACAGTCAGTGAGATATGCGAAGAGACGGGAGTTACCCGAAAAACACTGTTTTACTACGACCGGATCGGTCTGCTGACGCCGGCTGTCCGGAGCGGACCGCAGAACCACAAGAAATACTCACAGGAAAATACTGCGCGTCTGAAACAGATCCTGGAATGCAGAAAAGCAGGTCTTACCATACGGGAGATCACGGATTATCTGGATCTCAGAGAGGAAGAGCGGAAAGAATTCCTGACAAAAGTCATGCTGCGTCTGCAGAGGCAGCAGAATGAAACGGAAGCACAGATCATTTTTCTGACCAGCATGATCCAGGCGCTGTAAACCTCTTTTCTTATGGCTTGACTGTTCCCATGGGGAACGGAATTAGAATAGCTTCGAGAGATGAAAAAGGATGAAAACAGTGCAGGAAATATGCAGGGATCTGGGCATTACCAGGAAGACTCTGTTCTACTATGACAGAATTGGAATTCTGAAGCCGACCGTACGGACGGGGAAACAGAAGGCGAAGGAATACGATGAGGAAGCTGTGAAGAAACTGGAGAAGATCATCCGGTATCAGGCAGCGGGACTCAAACTGGAAGAGATCCGCAGCGTTCTCTCAGAACCGGAAGCCGAACGGGGAATCCTGACAGAAGTGATACGGAGACAGAATGATCTGATCAGCATGATACAGAGATCGCTGGATCAGGCAAGATGTCTTCTGGAAGAATCATCAGAAGGAGATGGAAACAATGAGTGAAGAAGGAAGAATCAGAACTGTGCCGGCTGTCTGCACACAGTGCGGCGCGAAGCTGGATGTGGATCCTGAAAAAGACGCGGCGGTATGTCCGTACTGCGGCACACCGTTCCTGGTCGACAAAGCGATCCAGAATTACAACATCAACTATACGCATAACGATGTGCACCAGGATATTCATATTCAGAACGGCAAACGGGGAGCTGTTGATTCGGCGCTTGATTTCATTCACAGACAGACAAAGCAGCAGAATGAATACCAGCTGGAACAGCAGCGTCTGGAATTTGAAAAGGAAAAGTACTACCGGGAAAAAAGAGAAGCCGCCAGAAGCAGCTTCTGGAAGAAGGCAGGCTGGTTCTTCGGGTTCCTGATCTGCTTCCCTATCCCGGTCATGATCATCCTGAACAGAAAGACGAATATGGATCCGAAGAAGAAATACGGCATTATCGCAGCATGCTGGATCGTATATCTTCTGATCGGTCTTGGCGGAAACAGAAGTTCCTCCGGGAAGACCGCAGAACCGACATCTGCACCGACGCCCATTCCGGCTGCTGTTACGCCGACACCGACTCCGTCTGAAGCGCCTCAGCAGGTAACATACAAGGACGATTTCTCAAAAGGAACGAAAAAGATCACAATAGATGGATACATCTTCGAAATTCCGGAAAGCTGGAAAGCCGCAGACAACAAAGTGATCCTGAATGGCAGCGGGTATGATGAGACAGTATTCTGGGACACACTTGATGTAAGTGAAGCCGGTTTTCTTAATTCCTGGAAGAACCCTGATTCTTTTGTGACAGGACTCACGAAAAATTATTCAAATGTCAGAGACAGCAGGTCATTTTCCTCAGAACACAATGGTGTAAAGGATCTCGGAGCTTCCTTTGCAGGAACAGATAAAAACGGACAGGATGTTATGACTGAATTCCATGTTCTGTATGGAGAAGGTCAGAATACACCGGTGTATATTGCATACGGAGCAGGTACATCAAATACAGTGAGTCATCTGTGGGATTATCATAAGATCCTGCAGTCAGTCTCCTGTGAAACTAAGCCGTCCGCAGAACCGGCGGCAGGGATCCGGCCTGAATTCAAAGAACAGATGGAAGCGTATGAAGCGTTCTTTGACGAATATATCGCGTTTATGAAAACATATGACAGCACAAACACTTCCGCAGCTTATCTTCAGAAATATATGGACTTCATGACAAAGTATACGGACTATATGGAGAAGATGGACAATGTCGATGAAAGCAGTCTGTCGCCGGAAGAAGACAAGTATTATCTGGAAGTGACCATGCGGATCGAAAAGAAACTGCTGGAAGCACTGAACAACTGAAAATGAAAAAGCAGCCTCATCACTGAGGACTGCATTTTTTTGTTACAGCTGTGAACGGATGATCTTTCCGCTTGTTGTCTTGGGAAGTTCGTCGCAGAACTGGATGACACGCGGATATTTGTAAGGGGCGGTCTTCTGCTTGACATAGTTCTGGATCTCTTTCTTGAGCTCCTCTGTGCCTTCTGTTCCCTTGACGAGAACGATCGAAGCTTTGACGATCTGGCCGCGGATCGGATCCGGTACAGGTGATACGCCGCATTCGAGGATATACGGAAGTTCCATCAGGACGCTTTCGATCTCGAACGGTCCAATGCGGTATCCGGACGACTTGATCAGGTCATCAGCACGTCCGACATACCAGAAGTATTCATCTTCATCTTTCCAGGCAAGGTCGCCGGTATGGTACCAGCCGTCATGCCTGACTGCGTTTGTATCATCGTCATTCATGTAATAGCCGATAAACAGTCCGCACGGCGATTCTGTATAGTTGATGCAGATCTCACCGGTCTCACCGGCTTTGACTTCTTTTCCGTCCGGATCAAGAAGGGCGATCTTATACAGCGGATTTGGCTTGCCCATGGAACCTACCTTCGGTTTCATACCGACGAAGTTGCCGAGGACAAGAGTTGTTTCTGTCTGACCGAAACCTTCCATGATGGAGAGGTTGGTGGCTTCCTTGAACCGTTTGAACACTTCTGCGTTGAGCGCTTCACCGGCAGTGGAGGCATGCTTGATGCTGGAGAGATCGTATTTGGAAAGATCTTCCTTGATGAAGAAGCGGTACATTGTCGGAGGAGCACAGAATGTCGTGATGTTGTATTTTGCGAACATCGGCATGATGTCATCAGCGGAGAAGCGGTCAAAGTCATAGACGAAGACGGCTCCTTCACACAGCCACTGGCCGAACAGTTTGCCCCAGAACGCTTTTGCCCAGCCGGTATCGGAAATCGTCAGATGCAGGCCGTTGGGATCCACACAGTGCCAGTATCTGGCTGTCACAAAGTGACCGAGCGGATATTTGCAGGAATGGGTCGCTAGCTTGGGATATCCGGTGGAACCGGATGTAAAGATGGCCATCATCATATCATCGCCGCAGATCGATTCGTCTGTGCGCGGGAAACGGCTGGTGAACATCTTGTATTCTTCATCATAGTAATGCCATCCGTCGACCTGACCGTTTGTTGTGATCTTGATATTGATCTTGCCGTACTGACGGATCGCGTTTTCTGCGACAGAAGTGCTGATGCCGTCTGCTGTGCAGATGATCGCGCTGACGCCGGCGACTTCAAAGCGGTACAGATAGTCCTTTTCCTTCAGCTGATCGACTGCCGGGATCGCGATCGCACCGATCTTTTCAAGGGCGATGACGATCGGCCAGCACTGCCAGTTGCGCCGCAGCACCAGCATGACGCGGTCGCCTTTGCGGATGCCGAGAGAACGCAGATAATTGGCAGTCCTGCCGCTGATCTTTTCCATATCACGGAAGGTCAGACGGGTCTCCTTCTTGTCTCTGGAGACATGGAGAAGGGCAAGCTTGTCCGGCTGTTCCTGGCCGAGACGGTCAACGATATCATAAGCGAAGTTGAATTTGTCTTCGTTCTTGAAGGAGATCGAGCGCAGATTGCCGGAACTGTCTTCTGTTACGTCAATGAAGTTCTCCCAGATCTGATGGTGTCCGATCGCCCGGGTCGTCGTGAAGGCCGGTTCTGCTTCCGGTACAGCAGCATTGCCCGGACCGTCCAGAACGATCGCGTAGAAGTCACAGTCCTGTCCGTTTGTGGCAAGCAGTCCGTGCGGTGTCGAGGAATCGTAGTAGATCGTATCACCCGGACCAAGGATCTCCGTGTATTTGCCCAGCTGCACCTTCAGGTAGCCGCGGATGACGATATCAAGTTCCTGACCGGCATGGGTCGACGTTTCAATCGGCTTGAGCTGTGCTTCCGGATCAAAGATGCTGTGCACGAACAGAGGTTCTGATACACGGTCTCTGAATTTGTCTGCGAGGGAATAATACGTCATGCCATGGGCATTGTCGACGATCCTTCCTTCACCGGCTCTGGTGAGTATATAAGAACTCAGATTCGGAGTGACACCTTCGATCAGCTCGGTGACGTCTACGCCGAACACCTGCGCGCAGGAATACAGGAAACCGAAGTTCAGTTCGTTTTCTCCGGTTTCATACAGAATGTAGTCATCCTCGCTCATGCCGAGACGGGACGCCATTTCAGCTTCTGATAATCCTTCGATCAGACGCAGTTCTTTGATTCGTTCAATGATCTCGCGGATCTTGAACTCCAGTGGATTTGTCATTACCATCTTTCTTTCCTCCTGTATCCAGTGAGTCCGGAGAAATGAAACATCCCCGGAACATACTCCGGGGACGACATTTTCATATCGCGGTACCACCCTGGTTGCATCAGACGATGCCTCTTTAAGACTCTGACAAGTCTCTTTGCACTTACGCGGCTTCACGGGAGGCTCTACTTGCACAGGCGTTCTGCACTCCAACTCGGGAGGGACAAGTTCATTTGAAGTACCGCTGTCTGCTTGCACCAGCCGCAGACTCTCTGGAAGCATTCCTTCAGAACCCTCTCCGTCAATGTCTTTAGGGATTCAGATTTAAAAGAAGTTTACCGCCGGGGGATTTCGATGTCAAGAAAAAGCGTATCTATAGTATGATAAAAAACAGAAGGAATGACTTTATGAAAAGTAAACATCTGCTTGTTCTGATCGCTTTGTGTGCTCTTGCGTCTGCATCCGTAGGTATTTGCATTAATACTGCCGGTCTGTTTTATAAGCCGATCGCCGCTGACCTGGGCGTCAGCGTGGGATCTGTTTCCCTGACAACAACGATCCTGACTGTAGCGTCTTCTTTTACAGCGCTTCTTGTGCCGAAGCTTCTTTCGGAAAAAACGCTGCGCTGGATCATCCTGACCGCCGGCATTCTGCTCGTATCAGGCACCTTTCTGATGTCGGTATCTTCCGTGACGGCGCTTCTGTATATCGCAAGCGTTCTCAGAGGTCTTGGCAGCGGCCTGGCAAGCTTTGTTCTGATCACAGGCATCGTCAATAACTGGTACTATAAATCACATGGCCTGATCACAAGCATCGTGCTGTCCTTCAGCGGTATTCCCGGTGTTATCTTTTCACCGGTGATCACATATCTGATCCAGACATTCGGCTGGCGTTTCGCGATGACAGCCGTTACCGCAGCGACTGCTGTGCTGTTTCTGCCGGCATTGCTCTTCGGCATTACGATCCGTCCTCAGACGCAGTCTCTGACACCGTATGGATATGAGGAATTCCTTGCGGAGAAAGAGAAGGGCAATATCCGGGTGCTTGATGCCGGTGAACAGGATTTCTCATTTAAAACGACGGAATTTGCGCTCGCTGTCGTCTTTATCGCTGCTGTGTGCATTGCGGCAAGTCTGCCGAACTATCTTCCGTCCTTTGCTGAATCCGTTGATCTTGCGGCGATCAGCGGCGTCATTCTTTCCATGACGCTGGCCGGCAATATTCTTTCCAAGATCGTCTTCGGCGTCATCGCGGACAAGGTCAATGCAAAGACCGCGATCATTCTGTTCGCTATCATCAGCCTGACGTCGATCGTTGTATTGCTTACGATGAACAGATTTGCGGCTGTTATTCTGGCAGCGGCGCTGACATATAACTTTACTGCAGCCAATTCATCTGTCGGCATTTCGATCCTGACAAGTGATCTGTTCGGGGAAAGAAACTACACGACTGTTTATCCGGTGCTCTCGTTCATCGGATCCTACGCAATGGCATTCTCGAATGCACTGATCGGTCTTCTGTATGACAAAACGGGTTCTTTCAGCGTGATCTTCTGGATCATGATCATCGTACAGGGAACTGTTGCCTCAGCTGCGTTTATGGGATACAGAATGCGCAGGATACACACGCAGCAGAGCTGATCTGAATAAGGAGATAACACAATGATATTTTACAGAATTGAAGAAACACTGACGGAGTGCACCGCTGCTGAGCTTTCGACTCTGGATGTGCCGTATGTAGCGATCCTGAAGCCGGATGAATATGAACATGTGAAAGACAAGTTTGATATGAAGATCGATATGGATCTTGATCTTCAGAAAGTGTTTTATACCAAGGCGGTCGTCAACTACGACGCGCTGACCGGTACACTGAATATTCCGGATCATATTACGTTTTCAGGCAAGAAGTTCCAGCTGGTGTTTGTTCTTGATGAAAAGGGCATCGTTCTGATCGATGCTGATGACTACACAGAAAATACTGTCCGGGCGATCCAGGGGAAAAGGAAATGGAAATATCCTTCTCTGGAACGCTTTATCTATGACTTCCTGGAAGAAACGATCAAAGATGATCTGGACCTGCTGGAAAGGATCGAAAGTGATCTCTTCAGAATTGAAGATCAGATCATGAAGGGAAATATCGAAAAGTATCCCATTCAGCTCAATGACATCCGCTATGATCTGATCGATATGCACACTCATTACGAACATATGGTTGATCTGGCCAAGGAACTGGAAGAAAACGAAAATGAATTTTTCAATGAAGATAACCTGCGTTACTTCCACCTGCTGGCAGAACGCGTGATGCGTCTGCAGGATACGGTCAGTGAACTGAAAGAATACATCGTGGAACTGAGAACACTGGTCTCTGATCAGCTGAGCATCAAGCAGAACAATATCATGACACTGCTGACCGTGATCACGACGATCTTCATGCCGCTGACGCTGATCGCCGGCTGGTACGGAATGAACTTTAAATATATGCCGGAACTGGAGTGGCATTACGGGTATCTGACAGTATTTATCGTCAGCGTTATGATCATTGTCGTATCGCTGATCTGGTTCAGGAAAAGGAAATGGCTGTAAAGGAGAATGCATATGAAACCTGTACTTGGTGTATCTGTTTATCCGGACCTCAGACCTTTGTCTGAGATCAGAGAGTATCTGAAACTTGCGTCATCTTATGGCTTTACAAGAGTTTTTTCCAGTATGTTCACTGTCCAGGGAACAAAGGAAGAGGTGCTGCAGTATTTCACCGAACTGGATGCCTGCGCTCATGAGTTCGGCATGCAGGTGTCACTGGATGTCAATCCGGAGTGTTTCCGCAGGATCGGCGCGTCCGCTGATGATCTTTCAGTCTTCCATGAGATCGGCTGCGACATCGTCCGGATGGATATGTCATTTCCGGTCGAGGAAGACGTAAAGCTGCTGAAGAATCCCTATGGCCTGAAGATCGAATATAATGCCAGCATGAAAACAGCGGAAGATGTGCAGAAGATGCTCGATCTTGGCGCAGATCCGGAACGGATGCTGTTCTGCCACAATTTCTATCCGCAGAGATATACCGGCTACCGCTGGGATAAATTCCTGGCAGTCAACAGGGGGCTCGCTTCCTGCAATGTCAGAGTGGCAGCGTTCGTTTCTTCCAACGCGCCGGATACCCACGGCGTCTGGGGTGCGCACCATGGTCTGCCGACAGTGGAGAAGCTGCGCGGCCTGCCGATCGATCTGCAGACCCGCATCATCCTGGCAACGAAGGATGTTACGGACATACTGATCGGCAACGCCTATGCTTCGGAAGAAGAATTCCAGGCGATGCAGGCGGTGCTTGAAAAGAAAACAGCGGATCAGGATAATCCGCTGATAAACTTCATCCGGACGATGGCAGGCGGGCTCGATTTTGATACACTTCCCCAGCATAAAATGAAAGTTGTGTTTGATCCGGAAGCGACAGCGACCGAACGCAGTGTCGTTCTGGAGTTCTTCCCGCATTCAGATGTCGGAGACAGTTCTGAATGGATGTGGAGAAGCAGAGGACCGCGCTTTATCTACCGTCAGAAAAGCATACCGGCAAGAACCTGTGAGAAGGAATACTTTGAACACGGTGATATCGTCATGGTCAATGACAATTACAAGAGCTATACCGGTGAGGTACAGATCGTCCGTCTGCCGATGGAAAATGACGGCGAGCGGAATCTGGTCGGACATCTCGCAAAAGGGGAAGAGATCCTGCTGGATCTGATCCCGGACGGTGAGATCGTTGTATTTGAAGAATACTGAAAAAAGGCTGGAAGGCCTTTTCATCTGCAGTAGAGTTCATTGAGACGGATCAGGATCTCCACATTCTTTACCATGGACTGGATCGGAACGTATTCGAATCTTCCGTGGGCGTTTTCATATCCGGCGCTCAGGTTGGGGCAGGGCAGGCCGCGGTGGGAAAGGGCACTGCCGTCAGTGCCGCCCCGGAACGCCAGGCTCTTCGGCTCAATACCGCAGTCAGTGATCGCCTGTTTCAGGTATTCGATCATATACGGGACCTGATCGATCACTTCTTTCATGCTGCGGTACTGTTCTGTAAAGGAAACCGTGACAGTTTCAGCACCGTATTTGTCATTGAGAGATGCCGTGATCTTCTTCAGATACTCTTCCCGGATCAGGAACTGTTCCAGACTGTGGTCACGGATGATCAGCTGCAGTTCTGTATGTTCGCAGGTTCCGCTGAAGGAGATCAGATGGAAGAATCCTTCTCTGCCTTCGGTATACTGCGGCTTTTCAAAAGCGGGCAGGGCGGATGCGAATTCAACGCCGATGTCGACTGCGTTCTTCATAATGCCTTTTGCGGTTCCGGTATGGACGCTGATGCCTTTGATCGTCACCTTCGCGGCAGAGGCATTGAATGTTTCGTCTTCATAGTAGCCGAGCCAGTCGCCGTCAAGCGTATACGCAGTCGGTGAAGCGAACCGTTCAAGATCAAGATCTCTTGCCAGGCCGCCGACTTCCTCGTCCGGCGTAAAGGCAAGGGCGATCACGCCGTGCTTTGCTTCAGGATGATCGTGATAGTATTCCGCCATGGTCATGATCGCGGCAATGGAAGCTTTGTCGTCACCGCCAAGGAGCGTCGTTCCGTCCGTCAGGATCAGGTCCTGGCCGATGTAATTCAGCAGATTGGGGAAATCCGCTGTTTTCATAACGATGTTCTGTTCTTTGTTCAGAACGATATCGGAGCCGTCATAGTTTTCAAATACCCATGGTCTGACATTTGTGCCGGAAGCGTCCGGGGCAGTATCCATATGGGCAATATAACCGACAGGTCTTGCGCCTTCGGTGTTTGCCGGGATCGTTCCGTAGACGACGCATTTTTCTTCGTCCAGCCAGACATCACTGACGCCGATCCTGATCAGCTCGTCTTTGAGCATATATGCCAGATCAAACTGTTTCGCGGTGGTCGGGACAGCGTCTGTTCCGTTTGCGGACTGTGTATCAACCTTGGCGTAGCGGATCATCCGCTCCTTTGTCTGTTCATAAAAATGATTCATAAATATCCTTCTTTCTGTGACTTTGATTATATCAGACGGAAGATATTCTTTCTGAGTGAAGTTTGTTGGGATACAATAACAGAGACAGGAAGTGTGAATACGATGGCTAAATTATATTTTTATTACGGAGCGATGGGATCCTCCAAAACAGCGAATGCGCTGATGGCAGAATACAATTATTCAGAAAGAGGGCAGAAAGCGCTGCTCGCAAAAACAAATATCGATACAAGAGACGGTACCAGAATGATCCGTTCGCGGATCGGTCTGCAGAAGGAATGCGTGCTTCTTTCTGAAGTCTGTGAAATGCCGGATGAAACGATCGCGGAATACGACGCTCTGATCGTCGATGAGATCCAGTTCGCGAAGAAGGAACAGATCGACAGGCTTGCGTATATCGTTGACTATCTGAATGTTCCGGTACTGTGCTATGGACTGCGGAGTGATTTCCAGCTGAATCTGTTTGAAGGCAGTGAACGTCTGCTTGCGATCGCGGATGAGATCAAGGAAGTCAAGACTGTCTGCTGGTGCGGCAAGAAGGCGATCTGCAATGCCCGCTATAACAAGGACGGGATCGTTCGGGAAGGCACCCAGGTCATGCTCGGCGCCAATGACGAATACATCGCCCTTTGCCGGAAGCATTTCATGGAAGGAAAACTGCGCGGGGAAGGACCGGTCGGATTAGAAAAATAATCAAAAAAAGATAAGAGCTTCGGCTCTTATCTTTTGTGATACAGCTTTTTCTTTTCGTAAACAGGATCGAATGTAACATTGACGCCGAGTTTGCGGAAAACATTGTAGTCTTCCTGGGGAAGGATAACGGTGCAGTGTCCTTCAGCTCCGCGCAGTCCGGGCAGCGCCTGCATCGCCCGGTCAGCGTTGGGATTCGTCTTGGCCATGATGGCCAGCGCGATCAGCACTTCGTCACTGTGCAGACGGGGATTGGAATTGCCGAGGTTGTTCACCTTCAGATGCTGGATCGGCGTGACATATTCCGGGTCGATCAGGTTCGTTTCTTTTTCAATTCCGGCAAGGGCCTTGATGGCATTGATGATGACAGCAGCCGAAGGGCCGAACAGGGAAGATGTCTTGCCGGTCACGATCCGTCCGTCCGGAAGTTCCATTGCCATGGCTGCTTCACCGCTTTCATGTGCTTTGTTGCGGGCGGCAAGCGTCACTTTTCTGTCCGCTGCCGAAATGCCGGTCTCATTCATCAGAAGCTTGATCTTCTGAACAGAGTTTTCACCGACTTTGTCCATCTTGTAATCGACCAGTGTCTGGTAGTATCTGCGGATGATCTCACTGTTGGACGCTTCTCTGGCAGCTTCATCATTCGTGATGCAGAAGCCGACCATATTGACGCCCATGTCTGTCGGTGATTTATACGGAGAGACTGTGAGGATCCTTTCGATGATCCTGTTGAGGACCGGGAAGATCTCAATGTCGCGGTTATAATTGACGGCTGTTTTGCCGTATGCTTCCAGATGATACGGATCGATCATATTGATGTCGTCCAGATCAGCGGTCGCTGCTTCATAGGCCAGATTGACCGGATGGTGCAGGGGAAGATTCCATACCGGGAACGTTTCAAATTTTGCGTAGCCTGATGTGATCCCTTTTGCCTGGTCGTGATACAGCTGGGAAATGCAGGTCGCCATCTTTCCGGAACCGGGGCCCGGTGCAGTGACAACGATCAGATTTCTCTGGGTCGGAACATACTGGTTTCTGCCGAGTCCTTCCGGCGAAACGATGTAATCGACATCTGTCGGATATCCTTTGATCGGATAATGCAGATAGCTCTGGATGCCGTTCTTGCTGAGCTGGTTGCGGAACATCTCAACGGAAGGCTGGTGCGTGTACTGGGTGATGACTACGCTGCCCACGTAAAGATCGAGAGAGCGGAGAGCGTCAACAAGACGGAATACTTCCTGGTCATAGCTGATGCCGGTATCTCCTCTGGCTTTGGTCATTTCGATGTTGTTCGCGTTAATGCAGATGATCAGTTCTACCTGATCTTTCAGTTCTGTAAGAAGTTTGATCTTGTTGTTCGGATCATATCCAGGAAGCACTCTGGAAGCATGGAAGTCTTCGAACATTTTTCCGCCGAATTCAAGGTACAGTTTTCCGCTGAACATATTGATTCTGTCCAGGATCTTGTCTCTCTGCATAGACAGATATTTTTTTGAATCAAACGCTATGGCTTTCATAACCGAAATCTCCTTAACCATGAAAGTATAGCACTAAGAAATGTGTTTTCCAAAAGAAAACAGTTTCATTATGGTAAAATACTCTGGTACGGAGCTTGATATGAGTCTGGAAAGTGACCTGTTTGAACGGCTGCGGCCGGTTGAAGAAAAACTGATCAGCTATGGTTTCGTAAGAACCGGGACCGGTTTTCAGTATGAGAAGGAATTCATGGACGGAGTGTTTCTTGCGTCTGTTCTTGTGAAAGAAGGCAGGGTTTCCGGCAGGGTGATCGACCTCTTCAGCAATGAAGAATATGTCCCGGTCCATCTGACAATCCAGACAGGATCATTTGCGGCAGGTGTTCGGAGAGAATACCTGAAGATCCTCGAAGAGATCGCTGGAACATGTTTTGTAAAAGGACAGTTTCTCAGTGCGCAGGCAGATCGTATTGTCAGTCTGATCGGAAAGGAATTCAATGATGTTCCGGAATATCTGTTTGAGAAATTCCCGGGCTGGGCAGTCGTGCGGCATGCCGGCAGCGGCAAATGGTATGCGGTGCTGCTGGACACGGAGATCCAGGATGAAACAGGATCCAGGCATGTGCAGCTGATCGATCTGCACTGTCCGCTGCATTCCGTGCCGGAAGATATGAGAACAGGTGTAATGCCGGCTTTTCATATGAACAAGAAAACATGGCTGTCGGTCATTGCGGATGAAAGCTGTGAAGATGAGCAGATCATGGATCTTGTCAGAGCAAGCTGGCAGAGTACGGAAACAGCCGCTGACAGAAGCAGCCGGAAGATCTGGCTGATCCCTGCCAATCCGTCGTACTTTGATCTGGATCATGCGTTTTCGGTCAGTGACGTGCTGCACTGGAAACAGAGCGCTTCCATGAAGCCCGGCGACATTGTATTTATATACTGCGGTTCACCGCAGTCAGAGATCCGTTTCCAGTGTGAAGTGCTTGAAACAGAAATACCGTTCAAGGGCGTAAACGACGGGCCGGTTCATTTTGAAAAGCTGATGAAGATCCGGATGATCCGGAAGTTTGAGGATCACGGACTGAGCCGGGAAATGATGCAGAAATGCGGCGTACAGGGCGTGCGGGGAGCCAGAAGCATGCCGGAACCGCTGCTGAATGAAATATACAGAATATACGGAAAGGATAATGAAGATGAGTGAAGTAAAAGAAAGAAAAGAGATGGATCCCCGTTTTGAATGGGATCTGACGCCGCTTTATGAAAGCGATGAAGCGTGGGAGAAAGATGTCGCATCGGCTGAACCGCTGATCGCTGCATGTACGTCATGGCGCGGAAAGCTGAATACAGCTGCAGGTGTGAAAGGCTTCCTGGAAGCCAGAAACGAGCTGACGCTCAAGATGGAGAACCTGTATGAATACGCAAGTCTGCGGCACACCGAAGATACCAGGGAAACACAGGGACAGAGAATGTCTGACCGCATTATGGGTGTTTATACCCGGGCAATGTCTGCGATCTCCTTTGCCAGACCGGAATTCCTTTCTCTGGAGGAAGATCAGATCCGGGGAATCATTTCAGATCCGCTTCTGAAAGACTATGTATTCCTGCTGGAAGACCTGCTGCGGACAAAAGCGCATACGCTGGATGAAGGCAGGGAAGCGCTGCTTGCGGATCTGAGCGAAGCTCTTTCGACACCGGACCGTGTCTCTTCCGCACTGATGAACGCAGATATGATCTATGAACCTGCTGAAGACAGCAATGGCGGGAAACATGATCTGACCGATTCAACATTTATCCTCCTGCAGACTTCCAGGGACAGAACGCTGCGCAGAAACGCATTCACAAATTATTACCGTTCCTATCGTCAGCATAACAATACACTGGCTGCGGCTTTTGCCGGAAATGTCAGGACCGCATGCGTGGAGGCGGCAGTCAGAAATTATGCGTCCAGCCGTGAGGCATCCATGAGCAGCGACAATATTCCGGTATCCGTTTATGACAATCTGATCGAAACGATCCACAGGCATATGGACGTCATGCACAGATACGCAGCGCTGCGCAAAAAGATCCTGAAGCTGGATGAACTGCACTATTATGACCTGTACACGCCGCTGGCTGAGGGGATCGAACGCAGATATTCTTATGAAGAAGCACAGGAACTGGTCCTCAGGGCTGTCGCTCCGCTCGGTGAGAATTACGGAAAGATCGTCAGAAGCGCATTTGCGGACAGATGGATCGATGTCTATCCGAATAAAGGCAAATCCGGCGGCGCGTTCTCAGCCGGCACATATACGTCTTATCCGTATATCATGACGAATTTCACCGGAACGCTGGACAGCGTTTCAACGATCGCGCATGAGATGGGTCATTCCCTGCACACATGGCATACGAATCATACCCAGCCGGTGCAGTACGCAGGATATTCGCTGTTTGTCGCGGAAGTCGCTTCGACAGTCAATGAGAATCTTCTGATCGAGCAGCTTCTGAAGGATGAAAAAGAACCGCTGGCAAGGCTTGCGCTGCTGAACCAGTATCTGGAAGGATTCAAGGGAACGGTCTACAGACAGACCATGTTCGCGGAGTTTGAAAAGGAAGCGCATGCGATCGCAGAGCGGCATGAAGCACTGGATGCCGAGACGCTGAACAGCCTGTATGAGAGACTGGTGCGTGAATACTTCGGTGATGTGCTGGTTATGGATGATGAAGTTAAGTATGAGTGGTCACGGATCCCGCACTTCTATTCACCGTTCTATGTGTATGTTTACGCAACAGGCTATTCCGCAGCCGTAGCGCTTTCCCAGAAGATCCTGACCGGCGGCGAAGAAGCAGTGAAGCGTTATCTGGAATTCCTGTCCATGGGTTCCAGCAGGTATCCGATCGATGAGCTGAAACATGCCGGCGTCGATCTGACAACACCTGAGCCGATCGAAACAGCACTGGCGAAGTTCGCGGAAGTTCTTGCGGAAGCTGAAGCGATCGCTGACAGCATTCTCTGAATGAAGGCATAAAAAAGGGGAGCAGAATGAACTGCTCCCTTTCAAAATGTCTGATCTTTACAGGAACATTGCGAAGATGTTCGCGCCGACAACGGTGAGAATACCGGCTGTGACGATCGAGAGAGAGCTCATCGCTCCTTCGATCTCGCCGATCTCCATTGCCTTGGAGGTTCCGATGGCGTGAGCGCTGGTGCCGAGTGCCAGTCCTTTGGCGATCGGATCTGTGATCCTGAACAGCTTGAAGACTGTCTCGCCGATGACATTTCCGAAGATGCCGGTGACGATGATCACGGCGACCGTGATCGGAACGTTGCCGCCGAGTTCCTGGGAAACGCTCATGCCGATGGCGGTCGTGATCGACTTCGGAAGCATCGTCACATACTGCGCATGATTCATTTTGAACAGCAGGCACATGATGAGAATACATCCCATGGATGTCAGACAGCCGATGAAGATGCTGATCATGATCGCTTTGATATTTCTCTTGAGACGTTCGAATTCGGAATACAGCGGGATCGCGAGGGATACGGTAGCCGGTGTCAGAAGCCAGCTGAGGTATTTCGCACTGGAATAATAGCTCTGGTATTCAGTCATGGTAACAAGCAGGAAAATGACGACCAGAACGATGGAGATCAGCAGGGGATTGAGGAATCCGTACTTGAATTTCCGTTTCAGCAGCACGCCGATATAGTAGCCGATCAGGCTGATGACGACGCCGATCGTCGCGGAAGATACAAACAGTTCATTCATGCCTGTTCACCTCCCTTGCTTTTTCTGATGATCGCCTGTGCACACAGACCAGTCACTGCCATGACGATGATCGTTGATGTCAGTGTGATAAACAGCCCCTGGAACAGGATCGGCTGCAGATCAGCCCAGGAATCGATCAGTCCGGCAGCAGCGGGAATGAACATGACAGGCATGATCTCGATCAGGAACATTGCTGTATCCCTGACCGATTCCAGCTTCAGAACGCCGGTGACCAGCAGAAGAAACATCAGAACGAGTCCGTATATGCTCCCGGGGATCGGCAGGGGGAGCAGATGCTTCAGTATTTCACCGATGCATGTAATCAGAAGAATGATCCCGAATTGTTTCAGATATTTCATAGTAAAGTTACCTCAGATTCATTGTACTTTGAAATTGGTGATTTTTATCAGCGAAGTTAAAAAAACATTAAAATCATATTTCGTATGTATAGTCAGTTTTTTCCATATCTATTTATTTTTTGGTATAATGGTTTGCAGTGACGGAGAAATAAAGATGAAGAGAGAAAAATCCTGCGGTGCAGTCATCGTGAAAACTGAAAATGAAAAGCTGTATACACTGGTGATCAGACAGAATCAGGGACACTGGTGTTTCCCGAAAGGCCATATGAAGGACGGCGAAGAAGAGGAAGATACAGCGAGACGCGAGATCAGGGAAGAAACCGGACTTGATGTAGATTTCATTGATGGCTTCCGTGAGAAGACAAAGTATTATCCGACGGAAGACGTCAAGAAAGAAGTCGTCTATTTCCTTGCGAGTCCGACAGGCGGCTGCGAAAAAGTGCAGGAAGATGAAGTCTCTGAGATGAAGTGGGCAAAGCTGGTCGATGCGATCGCGCTTCTGACATACGACAATGACGCCTCTCTTCTGCGGAAAGCGATCCGCTGGCTGAAAGACAATGATCCGGCTATGGAGGAACTGTTTTGACAGTCATATCGGCCGTTCCGGTATCTTACGCATGCGGCTATTTTGAAACTCATCGGGATCTCTGTCCTGATGGTTTTTTAAAAGGACGCAGCGAGGAAGAGATCTTCGTCGTCAGCTTTGACAGGATTCCGTACGGACTGTTTCAGTACACCTGCAGCGGGACAAAAGCGGAGTTCGGGATCTGGTTTGAAGCGGAATGTCCGGAATATAAAAAAGAACGGATCCTGGCGTTTGTGTGCGAATTCATGATCCGCAGACACCATCCGCAGAAGCTTCATGCTTCCTTCTGCCAGGAAAAGCGTTTCTTTTCTGCCTGCGGATTTTATCCCAAGGGCAAGGGCATGATGAAGATCGTGGAACCATGGCGGCTGCAGCTCGACGACAGGGTGTTTGATGAGGAAGGCTATATCATCAACCAGGGAATGATGAAAGAGATCCCCTACGGATGGTTTGATACGGCTGCCAAGGGATGCGGATGGATCGCCGCATATAACCTGCTGAAAATGAACGGCCGGGAAACGACGATGCAGGAATGCGCGGAATGCCTGGAAAAACGGACGATCCTGGGCGGCGTGATGGGCTCGGAAATCATGATGGTCATGCTGTGGCTGAAGAAAAAAGGCCTGAATGTCAGGATGACGATGCCGTCTGATCTGCTCTGCATCAGGGCAGTACAGCACAGCAGTTCCGGCATTCTGCTCTACACGCATGCCAGAGGGGCGCATTATACTGCCTACCGGCGCAATCCGGACGGCACGCTGCAGTTTTACAATGCCGTTTACGGCAGAAGAAATCACAACGTCAGATTTGAAGAGTTCCTGAAACAGCATGCGCTGTTCCCGGTCTCTTCTGTCATTTATCTGGAGGATCATAATGATCAATAAAACAGTAAATCTGGATCAGATCCGTTTTGAATACAGCGATCCTTCGTCTCTGATCGAAAGCATCAGAAAACGGGGCATCGCGATCCCTGTCCAGGTCAATGTACGGGACGGATATTATGAATGTGCGGACGGAAGGAAGCGGCTGAGTGCCTGCCAGGTGCTGGCGGAAGAAGATCTTTCCTTTGCCAGGATCCCGGTGATGATCCTGAACGATTTTTCAAAAGCCGGAAGCTCTTACTGGGGCAATACACAGAACAAGCATTAGGAGAACTGAAATATGGAAAGACTGCAGAAAGTGATCGCAAAAGCAGGCATCGCTTCCCGCCGCAAGGCTGAGGAGCTGATCGCTGCCGGAAAAGTAAAAGTCAACGGCAGAGTCGTGACGGAGATGGGCGTGCAGGTCAGCGATACAGATGAAGTGACAGTAGAAGGAAAACCGCTGCGCCGGGAGGAAAAAGTATATTATCTGCTCAACAAGCCGGCCAGAGTGATCTGTTCCGCATCTGATGACAAAGGCAGGACAACGGTGATGGACTGTTTTGAAGGCGTAAAGGAAAGGATCTTTCCGGTCGGCCGCCTGGACTATGATACGACCGGCATTCTGCTGATGACCAATGACGGAGATTTTGCGAATGCCATGATGCATCCGCGTTCCCATCTTCCCAAGACATATGAGGTGCATCTCAACGGCGTGATCACCGATGACATGGCCAGACTCCTTGCCAACGGGATCATGCTGGATGACGGTAAGACACTGCCGGCTGATGTCGAGATCGTCAGCCGTCTGGAAGGCAAAAAGAAAACCGTACTGCGGATCACGATCTATGAAGGACGCAACCGTGAAGTACGGAGAATGATGGAATACTTTCACTGCGAAGTCCGGAAACTCAACCGCATTGCCTATGGATGCCTGGAACTGGGCGGTCTGCGGCAGGGAGAATACCGGAAACTGCGCATGTATGAAGTGAAGAAACTGCTGGCGATCGCCAGAAGCTAGCGGACTTCAATGCCGGCTTTCTCAAGCGTTTCTTCTTCCGGATCGATGTAGATCATTTTATAAGAACCAAGCTGTACCATACCGGGTTTCGCACCTGGTATTTTTTTCAGGTTTCTGACGGGACAGTAGACAACGGGAACGCTGGATGACTGCCGTCCGGCGGAATAATAGGCAGCGATCATGGCTGCAAGTCGGAGTGTATCTTCATCAGGAGACGGATCATGGATCACGACGTGTGATCCGTGATAGTCTTTGGCATGAAGCCAGACTTCATCTTTTTTCGCTGTTTTCCATGTCAGCTGTTCGTTCTGCAGGTTGTTCCTGCCATAGGAGATCACAACTCCGGAAGGGGTACGTACAGAAGTGACAGAAGGAGCTGTTTCCTTTTTCTTTTTTCTGCGTACGCTCCGGCTGTCTTTCATATAGGAAAGACGGATCAGTTCGTCGCGGATCTCTGAGGCGGTCGTGAAGTCAGCCTGATCAAGCTGTTCCAGGATCCCCTCGAAATACGACAGTTCTTCCTCACAGATGCGGATCTGTTCCTGCAGATAGGTCTGTCCCTTGCGCAGTTTGGAATATTTCTGATAGCACTTTCTGGCGTTTCCCTTGCCGTCCAGCTTCGGGTCAAGCGGTACTGTTACCAGCTGACCGGTCTCATAATCTTCCAGCGTGATGGACTGCATGCCTTTTGTGTCACTGACCTGATGCGTATAGAGAAGCTCACCGTACTTGTTCCATCTGCCGCAGTCTTTCGCCTCATCATATTCTTTCAGCAGGCGGGGAAGTTTCTGCCGATAATGGTTCAGCTGTCTTCTGGCAAAGTGATACAGATCGCCGCTGACCTGCTTGATCCGTTCTTTTTCCTCACGCCGGTAATAGAGAATGTCAAACGCCTCAAAGACCGGATAGCTGACGCATGGTCCGATGCTTTTCAGCTCAATGCAGTGGAAGACCGGCTCGTTGTTCTTGTTGGCGATATACAGCATTTTGGAATCCCGGATCTCTTCCATCACGGAAGCAAATGACTGGCCGTGCGCCATCCGGTATTCGACTTCTGCAGAAAGAAAAGGTGAGAAACCGGCAAACTGTGCGGTCAGCGTCTTCGCGGGATCGATCGCGGAAGAATGGAAGGGATCCTGTTTGTTCTGAGAGGGTGTAACAGGGAATACTGCATTGGGAATAATGATCCGGCGGCTGTTTTCAAAGGGCGGAATGCGCTTGAGAGCATCGATGATCCTTCCTTCTGCATTGACCAGGATCATATTCGCATATTTGCCCATCAGCTCAACATACAGGAACAGTTTTTCAAGATCACCGAGGTGATTCCGGCGGGTAATGGAATAGACGCACCAGCGGTCGTATTCCGGCTGATCTACTGTTTCAAATACCGCTCCCTCCAGATATTTTCGCAGCAGCATGACAAAATTACCGGGTTCCGCAGGGGTCGGATAGCTCCGCTTTGTCAGAAGCATTCTGTTGTAGACAGAATGACAGGAGATCAGAAGCTGCTGTTTTCCGGAAGCGCCGTGAACCTGGAAGAGTATTTCATTGGGGGATATGTCCCAGATTTTCTGGATCCGCAGGGGAAGTTCCTTGCGTATCTCAGGAATGATCCTGCTGAGCAGAATACCGTCTAATGCCATATGTTCTCCTTTGTAGCTTTCGTATTATAACACGATTGACGGAAGGATTCAGAATGCATATGATTATTGTACATTCAGGAGATGATGACATGGAAAAAGGACTTTTGATCGTAGTGAGCGGGCCTTCCGGCGTCGGCAAGGGAACGGTGCTGAAACGGATCATGGATGATCCGGAGCTGAAGCTGTCTTTCTCTGTCTCCATGACAACCAGAGAGATGCGTCCGGGAGAGCAGGAAGGCGTAAATTATTATTATGTCAGCAAAGAGGAATTTCTCAGAGCCAGGGAAAACGGCGAACTCCTGGAGTCAGCGGAATTTGTCGGAAATTATTACGGAACACCTCTGAAGGAAGTGGAACGTCTCAGAGCAGAAGGCAGAAATGTTCTTCTGGAGATCGAAGTGCAGGGATGCAGGCAGGTCATTGAGAAAGTAGAAGATGCCCTGACGATCTTCATCGTTCCGCCGAATATGGAAGAGCTGGAGAAGCGGATCCGGGGAAGAGCGACCGAACCGGAAGAGATCGTGCAGGAACGGCTTGCCAAGGCAGAGCGGGAAATGCAGATGGTTTCCCAGTACAGATACGTTGTCTGCAATGACGACATCGATCTGGCAGCGGATATTATCCGTGTGATCATTCTCCACCATATGAAGAAGAAATTCTGATCCAGACCGGACTGATGTCCGGTTTTCTTTTGTCTGAATCATTGCTAAAGCGCTTACATTTGCTATAATGGAAACTGAGAAAGGAATATAGGTTTCCTGATGGACAGTAAAAACATCATTGAAGAAGGCATACGGCAGTTTGCTGAAGCCGGTCTGAAATTCAAAATGGATGACATTGCCGAATCTCTTCATATTTCAAAAAAGACGATCTATGTCTATTTCAAGTCCAAGGAAGAGCTGCTGATCGCGATGCTGGACAGTTTTTTTGCGGAGATCCAGGACACCAAGCGGAAGATCCTTGAGAAAGATCTTGAACTGACGGAAAAGCTGAGATATGTGATGATCGCGATGCCGGAGGATTACTCACGGATCGAGCTGCGTCATCTGAAAGAGCTGCACGAGATGTATCCAGCCGTTGAAGCGCACCTTGTCCGTCATCTGGAAGCGGACTGGGAACCGGTGGTAGCGCTGATGCGGGAAGGCATGGAAAGCGGTGTCCTCAGAAAATTCAATATTCCCATCATGCAGATGATGTTTACTGCTTCGATCGAACAGTTCCTCTCCCGTTCTGAACGCGAGGCAGGGGTGCCGTACAGCGAAGCATTAAAGGAGATGATGGATATCATTATGGAAGGAGTGATCAATCATGAAAATCAGAATTGATGACGGATGGGAATTTACATCACACTGGGATGATGCATTCCTGGAAGGAAGCGGATGTGAATGCAGGGTCAGGATCCCGCATACGGTAAAAGAACTGCCGCTTCACTATATTGATCCGGCTGACTATCAGATGACAGCCGGATACAGAAGACATCTGAAATTCGATGTAAGCGAAAAGGACATGCGTCATTCTATCCGCTTTGACGGAGCTGCTCATATTGCGGACGTGTGGTTTAACGGCACATATCTGGGAACTCATCGTTCCGGGTATACTGCTTTCTCCTTTGAGATCACGGATCATATTCATTACGGTGAAGATAATGTTGTCACTGTCCGTCTGGATACGACGGAAAACGGTGAGATCCCGCCGTTCGGATATGTTGTGGACTATCTGACATTCGGCGGCATTTACCGTCACGTCTGGCTGGAATCAAGACCGCAGCTGATGATCGCGGACGCATATATTACAACGCCTGATCTCCATACTGCAGTCTGTGAGCTGAAAATGGACGGTCCGTATGACAATGAAACACTCAGCGCGCAGGTCACTGACAGCGATGGCAGAGTGATCGGAAGCTACAGCGGAAGGGCGGAGAACTGCACCTTCCGGATGCGCTGTCCTGACGCGCAGGCATGGGAGATCGATCATCCCGTCCTGTATACTTGTACGATCACCGCAGGAAGCGATCAGAAACAGATCACATTCGGATTCCGGACGGTCAGGATCGATGAGAATCATTTCTATCTGAATGAGAAAGAAGTATTCATCAGAGGTCTGAACAGACACCAGTGCTATCCGTATGTCGGCTATGCGGTCAGTGATTCCCTGCAGGTCGAAGACGCGAGAATCCTGAAAGAAGAGCTTGGCGTGAACGCTGTGCGCACATCGCACTATCCGCAGTCGCATGCCTTCATCGATGCCTGCGACAGACTTGGTCTGCTTGTTTTCACGGAGATCCCGGGCTGGCAGCATATCGGTGATGAAGCATGGCAGAAACAGGCTGTCGTGAATACGGAAGAGATGGTCACGGAATACCGTCAGCATCCTTCGATCGTCATCTGGGGCGTGCGCATCAATGAATCTGTCGACAATGACGCACTTTATACAATGACCAATGAAATGGCACACAGACTGGATCCGACAAGACCGACCTCCGGCGTCCGCTATATTGAAAACAGCTCTCTGCTGGAAGATATTTACGGATACAACGACTTCTCGCACAGCGGAGCAAATCCCGGCTGCAAGCCCAAGAAAGACGTCACAAAAGAAAAGAAGCCGCTGATGATCACGGAAGCCAACGGACATATGTTCCCGACAAAGTCCTTTGACCCGTGGCTGAAGCGTCAGGAACACGCTTTGCGTCATGCCAGAGTACTGAATGCAGCGATGGCAGACGGCGAACATATGGGATGCTTCCAGTGGTGCATGTTTGACTATCCGACCCATAAAGACTTTGGAAGCGGCGACAGGATCTGCTATCACGGCGTCATGGATTCCTTCCGCAATCCCAAGACAGCAGCGTATGTTTACGCAGCACAGCAGGATGATGTTCCTGTTCTCGAGATCGGGTCACCGATGGATATCGGCGATTACGCAGCCGGCAATCTTTCCGACATCTATGCGTTTACCAATGCGGACAGTGTACGGCTGTACAAGAACGGACAGTTTGTACGGGATTTCATCAGTGAAGGCTGGGATGGTCTGAAGCACGGTCCGATCCTGATCGACGATACGATCGGCTGCCTGATCGCAAACAACGAAGGCTTTACCGGAACCAAGGAAAAATATGTACATGAAGCTCTGCAGGGTGCCGCAAAATACGGCATGGCAGACCTTCCGGTCAGATACAAGTCCATGCTTGCCTGGTGCATGCTGAGATACGGCATGACGTATGAAAAGGGTGTGGAACTGTATGGCAAATATGTCGGCAACTGGGGCGGCGATGCTGTGGAATGGCGGTTTGACGCCATGAAAGACGGTCACCCTGTGAAGACTGTGATCAAGTCGCCGAACACCAGGCTTCATCTGGATGTGAAGTGCAGCGGCGATGTGCTGTATGACAGCGACACCTATGATATGGCGGCTGTGCGGATCGTGATCCGTGATGCTAACGGAAATACCGCGTCATATGCTCAGGT
Organism: Solobacterium sp.; assembly: GCA_024680365.1. GTDB lineage: Bacteria > Bacillota_I > Bacilli_A > Erysipelotrichales > Erysipelotrichaceae > Bulleidia. The sequence goes on along the minus strand of JAILCN010000089.1, from coordinate 29,621 downwards.
GCCTGTGCACATCAGCGTGAGCGGTCCGGCTGCGATCGTCGGACCTGATACAGTCACTGCGGAAGGCGGCATGTGCGGCACATATGTCAGAACAACAGGCGAAAGCGGCCAGGCGGCCGTTACTATACACGCGGACGGGATCGAAGACGTCACCGTCCATCTGATCTGCAAAGGAGGTAATCTATCATGAAATTCGGTGCCAGACAGAAAGCGGCATACGGAATCGGCGCAGTCGGCAAGGACATGGTCTATGCGCTGTCCGCTTCCTATGTTATGTATTACTACCAGGACATTCTCGGACTCTCAGCTTCATTCGTCGGTCTGATCCTGATGATCGCCCGTGTCTTTGACGCGGCAAACGATCCGTTTATGGGAGTTCTTGTCGCCAAGACGAATTCCAAATGGGGCAAGTTCCGTCCCTGGCTGTTCAGCGGAACAGTTCTCAACGCATTTGTCCTGTTTGCTCTGTTTGCGGCTCCGGATCTTTCTCAGGCCGGACTGATGGTATACTTCGCGGTCGTCTATATTCTCTGGGGCGTGACATATACGATGATGGATATCCCGTTCTGGTCAATGATCCCGGCTGTGACGGATACGGCTTCCGACCGGGAAAACCTGTCCGTTATCGGCCGTACCTGCGCTGGCGTCGGCAACGCGCTGATCACCATCGGCACTGTCATCACTGTCGGCATGCTGGGCGGCAGCGACGAACGCAGAGGCTTCCTGCTGTTTGCCCTGATCGTTTCCGTGATCTTTGTACTGACGGAAGTCTTCCTCTGCAAGTCCATTGATGAGAAGAAAACAGACGAAAAGATGGAAACGACATCCGTGAAGGAAATGTTTACTTCACTGTTCCGCAATGACCAGGCAATGGTCACTGTCCTGACGATCATTCTGATCAACTGTGCGCTGTATATCACATCTACACTGATCATTTACTTCTTCAAATATGATTTCGGCGGCGAAGGCTGGAAGGGAACATATACGATCTTCTCTTCTGTCGGCGGCGGTTCCCAGATCCTCGGCATGATGCTGCTGTATCCGCTGCTCCGCAAATTCCGTTCCAATGAACAGATCTTCAGGATCTGCCTGATCTCGGCGATCACCGGATACCTGATCCTGCTTGGCGTCTGCCTTGCCGGCTTTGCTCATAACATCGTGGTCCTGCTGATCCCGGGTGTCCTGGTCTTTGTCTCCAACGGTATCCTGACAGTTCTGACAACTGTATTCCTTTCTGCATCCGTAGACTATGGCGAAAAGAAGACCGGGACCCGTGAGGAATCCGTCATCTTCTCGATGCAGACATTTGTTGTCAAGGCTGCGTCGGGCGTGGCAGTATTCCTGGCCGGCGTCGGTCTGGATCTGATCGGACTGGAAGGCAATACGGAAGATGTTGGTGAGATCGTTGCGCAGAGCGCTTCAACGATCTTCGGTCTCCGTCTTCTGATGACGATCATCCCGATCTGCGGACTGATCTGCGCGCTGTTTGTCTTCAGCAAAAAGTTCCTGCTGACCGATGCATATTCCGAGCAGATCGCTCAGGAGCTGCTTGAGAAGCGCGGGAGTCTGATCAAATGAAAGGCGAATGGAAACTGACTGCCGGTAAAGAAATACTGAGCGGTTCAGCAGATATCCGGAAAGGAAAATGCATCATTACCGCTGAAGCAGACGGTATTCTTACGTCCTGTGAGATGGAGCTCAGAGTTCCCTGTTCCGCCCATGAAACGATCTTCATGAACGGATATCAGACGTGGACAACATGTCCGGAGTATACGCCGTCATCTTCGATCCGCGGTCTGCATGGCATTCCCCGTGCCGCGGTAAATCATTACAGCTTTGACAGATATTCGGATTACCACTTTGCTGAGTATCCGAATCAGAAGGGGATCCTGCACGGGTTTTCCTGGATGTATCTGAAAAAGGGTGAATTCTACCGTCTGTTTGCTTCACTGGATGAAGAGCCCGGATACACCATGTTCCGGTATGACGCAAATACCGGAAGTCTGAAGATCAGCAGAGACTGTGCCGGCCTCCGGGTCAGCGGTGAGTATCATGTGTTCGATCTGTTCTATGCGGAAGGCAGTGAAGATGAAGTGTTTGACAGATGGTTTGCGGCTCTGCAGATCAGACCGCGGACAACGAGCAAACTGTATGGCTACAGTTCCTGGTACAACCGCTACCAGAATATCGATCAGGAAGCGATCCTGAGCGATCTGGAAGGCAGTATGAAGATCCTGAAGCCGGGTGACCTGTTTCAGATCGACGACGGCTGGGAGCCATTTATCGGCGACTGGCTGGAACCTGATCCCGTCAAGTTCCCGGACGGCATGAAGAATGCGGCTGACAGCATTCATGAAAAAGGATTCAGGGCAGGCATCTGGCTGGCGCCGTTTGCCGCCGAAGAAAAATCCCGGCTGTTCCGCGATCATCAGGACTGGTTCGTGAAAGAAAACGGCAGCCCCTGGAAATGCGGCTGCAACTGGTCCGGCTTCTACGGACTGGATATCGATCATCCGGAAGTCATCGACTATCTGAAGAAAGTCTTTGACAGAGTGCTGAATGAATGGGGATATGATCTGGTCAAGCTGGACTTCCTTTATGGCGCTGCGGCATTCGGCAATGAGCGGGAGACAAGAGCCGGCAGAATGATCCGGGCGATGAAGCTGCTGCGTGAACTGTGCGGCGACAAACTGATCCTTGGCTGCGGCGTGCCTGTCATGCCGGCATTCGGCATTGTTGATTACTGCCGGATCGGCTGTGACGTAACGCTGGACTGGAATGACAAGCCGTACATGCGGATCATTCACAGAGAACGTCCGTCAACGAAGAACGCGATCGCCAACATCATTTCCAGAAGACAGGTGAACGGCAGGGCGTACATGTCTGATCCTGATGTCTTCTTCCTCCGGGATGAAAACACGACGCTTTCGCCCGGACAGAAAGAAAAACTCGCTGCGCTCTGTGCACTGCTGGGCGGCGTATTCATGACCAGCGACGATGCCGGTCAGTACAGTGACGGGACAGTAAAGAACTATCAGCGTCTGAGACATCTCAGCGAAGCGCAGTCTGTCGTATACCATGCGGACGGTACTGTCGACTATGTGCTGGACGGGCAGGAACAAACAATAAAACTGTAAGAGCAGGGAAACCTGTTCTTTCTTTTTCTTCATAAAACAGAAAAAACGCAGCGGTCTTCTGCGTTTTCAGGCATTTCTGGTACTGGACTTATCTGTTGTAGTATTCAACTACGAGAGCTTCGTTGAGTTCCTGATTCAGTTCGCTTCTTTCCGGAAGACGGACGAATGTGCCTTTTTTGTTCTCTTTGTCGACATCGACGAAGGCAGGGATAGTGATGTTTGCTTCCAGAGCTTCAGCGATAACTTTCATGTTGCGTGCGTTTTCACGTACGGCAACGACATCACCAGGGAAAACCTGTGCGCTGGGGATATCAACTTTCTTTCCGTTGACTTCGATGTGTCCGTGGTTAACAAGCTGTCTTGCTGCTTTACGTGTTCTTGCAAAGCCCATGCGGTAAACAACGTTGTCCAGTCTGCTTTCGAGAAGGATCAGGAAGTTGACGCCTGCCATACCTTCCATCTTGGATGCCTTCTGGAACAGATTCGCGAACTGACGTTCATTCAGACCGTACATGTTGCGGATCCTCTGCTTTTCGCGGAGCTGTGTGCCGTAGCCGCTCAGCTTGATGCGCTTTGTCGGGCCGTGCTGACCCGGAGCATAAGTTCTTTTCTTAAGCTCCTGACCTGTTTCGAGAACGGAGAAGCTCAAGCGTCTGGACTTCTTCCAAACAGGACCTGTGTAACGTGCCATGTGTTATTTCCTCCTATATGGCTGAGAAATAACAACAGGTACAGATCACCGATGCAGGGTGTTGCCATAAATCCTTTCACCATTCGCAGCGGGTTACTCAGATACAGCCGCGTGTCGGCAACGCCTGGTGCATGGCTCTGCATGCTGCCATTATTTAACGCGAAGAAGATTGTAACATTGTAAGAATTGAAAGTCAATTCAATGAAACAATGTTTTTCTGTGGTAGAATATTTTGGTATGAAGGGAGAGCGAAAATGAAAGAGTTTATGAATGCAATCGGTGATATCCGGGTAGTGATCGCCATCGCGGTCATTGTCGTTCTGCTGCTTATATGGCTGATCATACAGCGGGTCAATACAAAACATTACCGTTCTGAACTGTCAGAACTGGAAGAGACATATAAAAGGATAAAAGGAATTCCTGTTTCATTAAAAATGAATAAGGCGGTCGCGATCGGCCGTGTGGATGAAGAAACCTCCGGCAAGGTCAGCAGTGCCCAGGATATGTTTGACAGCGTTCAGGCAGACCTGTCCAGGATCGGCCAGTCCCTGGCTGATGCGGAAGACCTGATCAGCGCCGGCAAGCTGAAGAAGGCCGAGCAGATGATGGAAAGCCTGGAGACAGATCTGAAAGTATCTGATTCCCAGGTGCACGATCTGGAAGTCATGCTCGATGCTCTGCTTGCGAAAGAAACAGCACAGCGTCAGGAAGTCAACGCACTGAAGAACCGTTTCCGCGCTTTGAAGTCCCAGGCACAGGAAAACTCAACAAGGCTTTCATTCGGATGGCCGATGGTCGAGCAGAAAGTATCTGATACCGAAAAGATGTTCTCGACGTTTGAGGAATGGATGTTCTCGAACGATTTCGACAAAGCCAATCAGGAACTTGACAGCATCCGTACGGGAATGGATGAACTTTCCGACATGCTGGAAAAGCTGCCCGGTCTGATCGAGGACTCACGCGGCATCATTCCTCAGATGGCAGAGAATCTGCATCAGGATTACGTCAAGGCACGCAAGAGAGGCGTTTATCTCAAGCATCTGGATATTGAGAATAATCTGAAGGTCATTCACGATTCACTGCAGGATGACATGAAGAAGATCAAAGCTGGCATGTGCGACGGCATCGCTGAGCATCTGGAAGATTATAAGACACGCATCGGGCAGATGAGCGAAGCTGCCAGAAAAGAATCAGAATCCTTTGATGAGATCCGCCGGCTCAGCACAGAAACGGAAGCTGCTGCCGCCGAAGCAAATAAAAATCTTGCTTTTGTGAGAGAAGCTTACGCGAAGAATTCAACAAGATTCGGACTGGATTCCATGGCAGATACGCTGAATACTCAGACAGACGCGCTGAACGCCCTGAATGAGAAACTTCCTTCCGTTCTGGAAAACACGAACAACTACCAGGTACCGGCTTCTGTCATCGTTGATTCACTGCGCACCATCAGTCATGAATTCAGCGATGCGAACGATTCTCTGAAAGAGATCCGCGGCCGTCTGGAAGGCATTTCCGGTGATGAAGACAGAGCGAAGAAACAGCTTGTCAAACTTCAGATCATCATGAACCAGCTCCAGGTCAGGATCAGAAAATACAAGCTGCCGAACATTTCCGAAACATATCAGGATGACCTCAGAAAAGGAAATGAGTACATTCACCGCATTCAGGATCTGATCGATGAAGTTCCTCTGAATATCCAGCTTCTGAATTCAACGCTGCAGGAAGCTCTGAATTTCATCTATCAGCTGTACAACAACGTCAACAATGTTGTCGGAACTGTCGTGATGGTCGAAAACACGATCGTCTTCGGAAACAGATATCGTTCCACATACGCGGATATTGATTCCGAACTGACAAGAAGCGAACTGTGCTTCCGCAACGGCGAATACACCCAGGCTCTGACGATCGCGATCGCGACGATCGAAAAGATCCATCCGGGAAACTATGAATCAATGATCAAGGAGAATGCGAAAAGTGCATAACAGGGTCTACTTTGACAGTGCAAGCACCGCCAGAACAGATCCTGAAATTCTGAAGACATATGAGTCGCTTCTGGAAAAGTATTACGTCAACAGTGAATCACTGTACGATGAAGGAAGCGAGATCAGCAGAATGATGGAAAAAGCCCGGGCAGCTACGGCCGGGCTTTTGGGAGTAAAGGCGGAAGAGATCATCTTTACCTCAGGATCTGCCGAAAATAATTCGGCGGCGGTGAAAGGTGTCTGCTTCGCACAGATGGATAAAAAACATATCGTAACCGGAATGAGCGAACATTCCTCTGTTTTGAACGCGTGCCGGCAGATGGAACGCGTGTTTGGCTGGAAGGTGACATACCTTGCGCCTGTCCATGACGGGACAGTTTCCCTTGAGGATGTGATAAAAGCAGTCCGGCCAGACACAGCGCTGGTATCGCTGATGCATGTGAACAACGAGACCGGAGCGATCAATCCGATCGCGGAGATCGCGGAATTCGTCAAGAAAAAGACGCATGCGTATATGCACTGTGACATGACCCAGTCAGCCGGAAAGATCCCGCTGGATCTCACAAACATCGATCTGGCTTCGATTTCCGCTCACAAGATCGAAGGACTGAAGGGCAGCGGTATCCTGGTGAAAAGGAGCCACGTGCCGTTTGAACCGCTGATCTGCGGAGGCGAGCAGGAATTCGGCATCCGCGGAGGGACCGCGAACGCGTGCGCGGATATCGTTTTTGCGAAGACACTGCGGCTGGCACTGGAGAAAGAAAAGAAATATCATGATCAGATCCTCGCTCTGAAAAACAGACTGCTTGCTGGTCTGAAGGAAATTGACGGCGTTCTGATCAACAGTCCGGAAAACGGCATTGCATCCACGATCAATTTCTCCTATGAGAAGATCCCGAGTGAAGTGATGCAGAACGCGCTGAACCGGAAGGGCTTCATGGTCAGCGCCAGATCGACCTGCGAATCAAAATCGCAGAATACAAGCTACGTACTGAAATCCATGGGATTTTCGGATGTCAGGGCTTCCTCCTGCATCCGCATCTCGCTGTCCCATGCCAATACAGCCGAAGAGGCAGACGCGTTTCTTGCGGCATTAAAGGAGATTATTTCGCACTATGGTTAAATATGACACTGTGCTGATCCGCTTCGGTGAGCTCAGCACCAAAGGCAAAAACAGAAAAGACTTTATCAATCGTCTCTTCAGCAATACAAAGTACATGCTGAGAGAGATCGGAGGTCTTGAATTCCGCAGGACGTATGACCGAATCTATATTAAATTGAATGGCGCCGATCCTGAGATCATCCGTGAAAAGCTTTCCAGAGTATTCGGGATCAGCTCTTTCTCATTCACGGAGCGCGTCGATTCTGACATTGAAGCGATCAAGGAAACATGTCTGAGGATCGCCCAGGAGACAGAACATAAGACGTTCAAAATGATCACCCGCCGTCATGACAAGTCGTTCCCGCTGCGCAGCGATGACATCAACCGTCAGTGCGCTGCCGAGATCCTGAAGAATACAGACCTGAAAGTTGACGTTCATGATCCGCAGCTGCAGATCCGGGTGGAAGTGCAGGAAAATGACACATATATCACTTCCGAAAAGATCAAAGGAGCAGGCGGTTTCCCGGCCGGCATCAACGGCAAGGTCATGCTCATGCTTTCCGGCGGCATCGATTCCCCGGTCGCGGCGTATGAGCTGATGAAGCGCGGTCTGCGGGTCGAGGCGATCCATTTTGCCTCACCGCCGTATACAAGTGAAAACGCAAAGCAGAAGGTGCTCGATCTGGCTGCCATGGTCAGCGAGTATCAGGGGCATCTGCCGGTTCATATCGTGAACTTTACTGATCTGCAGCTGGCGATCTATAAACGGGCAGGAGATCCTTATGCGGTCACGCTGATGCGCCGCATGATGTTCCGTCTGGCCCAGGCAGCCTGTGAAAAATACAACTGCCTGGCAATCGGCACCGGCGAAAGCATTGGTCAGGTCGCGTCCCAGACACTGGAAAGCATTGCCTGCATCAACAGCGTCGTTCAGATCCCGGTCCTCAGACCTCTGATCTGCATGGACAAACTTGAGATCATCGATCTTGCCAAAAAGATCGGTACATATGAAACATCGATCCTTCCGTTTGAAGACTGCTGCACGATCTTCGACCCGAAGAACCCTGTCACAAAACCGACGATCAAAAAGAGCGAATATTATGAAGCTGGTTTTGACTGGCAGACGCTCTGCGCGAAGGCGATTGAAGAAATGGAAACTGTCATCACGCAGCCGGGCGCCGGTACGGAAGATTATCTGTGAGGCTGAAAACTATGGCAAAACACAATCCTGAGACCGCAAAGACATTTGCGGAAAATATGAAGGGCTGCGAAAAAATGAGCGAGAAGGATCTGCAGGACAAGATCAAGACAACGATCCTGACTGTCGAGCATGATACGACATATACGACAAAAGAACTTCTCAAGATTTATTCGCTGATCACTTCTTTAAGCAACTGTGCTGAAAAAGAAAGAAAAAAATACGTCAATAAAGTAGTGAAACTGCTCTAGCAGTCAGGAGGGATCCCGATGGAAAAGGTGAAGATCAAGGAAATCGTTGACGCGATGGACATGAACGATCAGGACACCCAGGCATTTTACAACAGCGAAGCCGGAAGCGTCGTGTTTCTGACACGGGGACGGTATTATGACCGGATGATGAACCAGGCAAATGTGATCTCAGAAGATTCACTGACGCCGCTGCCGGATCGGTTCGAGATCAACGACTATCATAATATGGAGCTGTTCATCGAAGCGTGCGATGACGAAACAGCTGCGGAGTGGATGCGCAATGCGATTCACGGAAGAGGAGCGTTCCGGATGTTCCGGGCGGCGTGTGAAAGGTTCCATCTGCTCAGTGACTGGTATGAATTCCGCGAACGCAGACATGCGGAGACCGCTGTTTCCTGGTGCCTGGAGAATGGCTTTGAATATGATCTGAGCGAGGAATACGCTGATCTGGAAGATGATCTTTACTTCGATCCGTACGAAGAGGATGAGATCCAGGAAGAAGAAAAAGAACCGGCTCCTGTTCTGCATAACGAACCGCAGTGGCGGATCGCAAAGATCAGCCGCAGCAATGTCAGCGGTGTGGTATATCTTTACGCTGACGCCCTGGATGCGGCCGGGGCCAGAAGAGGCAGGAAGCCGCAGAAGGATATTGAAAAAGCCGGACAGCTGCTTGATGAATATCTGGATAAAGGTTACGGTGTCTTTGCCTGCGCGAAAGCAGGGAGATTCTCCGGCATCTGCATCGTGCGTCCGGAAGAGAATGCGGCTGTTCTGGAATGTCTGTACGTCCGAAAGGAAAACCGGCGTTCCGGCGCAGGAAGAACACTGCTGGAATACGCGGATGAATACTGCCGGGATGAGTACGGAAAAAGCACAGTGATCGAGTATTATCCGGATCACACAGGCTATCTGTTCCTGAAGAGATGCGGCTTTCATACGATCGCATCTGTCCGTCTCTGCCGCGATGATGCGGACACGAAAGAGTCAGTCAGCTTCGGGGAAGAAAATTTCCTTCTGAAAGCATGAAAATGATTGACTGTGAAAGTGTTTGCCTGTATTATTGATTCGTTATCAGCCCTCATGGTGAGGTCTGTAACCGCACAGACAAGGGTTTAAGTACGAAATGTCCCCTTAATGGCGCGTCTTAAGATAAATGTCAGGAGGTGTTGAAATTGTACGCAATTATCGAAACAGGCGGAAAACAGCTGAAGGTTGAAGCAGGTCAGGCTATCTTTGTTGAGAAGCTGGATGTTGAACCGGGCGAAACAGTAGTATTTGACAAGGTTATTCTTGTATCGGATGCTGCCACAAAGGTAGGCACACCGTATGTGGATGGTGCCAAAGTAACCTGCAAAGTGGAAAAACAGGGTAAGGAAAAGAAAGTCATTATCTTCAAGTACAAGCAGAAGAAGGGCTCTACCCGCCGCAGGCAGGGTCATCGTCAGCCGTATACAAAACTGACGGTCGAAGCAATCGAGGCATAAAATGATCAGTGTCCGTATTACAGAAAAGCAGGATCAGATCTGTGCTCTGTCCGTGAAAGGCCATGCCGGTTCGGCAGAACATGGAAAAGATCTGGTGTGTGCGGCTGTAAGCGGAATCGTCTTCGGACTCTGCAACGCGCTGGATGAGCTGGCGGGTGTGCAGACGATCGAGATCGGAAACAACAGGATCGAAATCAGAATTGAAGTTCCGGATGAAAAAACGGAGCTGATCCTGCGGACCGGTATCGTTCAGCTGAAGACGGTATCAGAAACAAATCAGAATTTTATTAAAATTACGGAGGTGCAATGATATGAGATTCACACTTGATATTCAGTTCTTTGCCAGTAAGAAGGGTGTCTCTTCCACAAAGAACGGACGTGATTCTGCCGGAAGAAGACTCGGAGCGAAGAAGGCTGACGGCGAATACACAAATGCCGGTTCCATCATCTACCGTCAGAGAGGAACAAGGATCTATCCGGGCAAGAACGTTATGCGCGGCGGCGACGATACATTATTTGCGACTGCAGCTGGTATCGTCAAGTACGAACGTCTGGGAAAAGACAAGAAACAGGTTTCTGTTTATCCCGAAGAAGCATAAGACTGCTGAATCAGCGCTCCTGAAGTAATCAGGAGCTTTTTTTGGAAAGGAGGCGGAAAACATGATCGATCTTGTACAGCTTCATGTGAAGGCCGGTGACGGCGGACGCGGATGCGTCGCATGGCGTCATGAAAAATATTATCCAAACGGAGGTCCGTTCGGAGGCGACGGAGGAAACGGCGGAAGCATCTGGTTCCAGGTGGACACGAATGAAACAACGCTGACCAAACTCCGTTTTACAAAAACCGTGAAAGCCGGAAACGGCGCTCCCGGTATGACAAAGAAAATGCACGGAAAATCCGGTGAGGACGTGATCGTCAAAGTCCCGCTGGGAACGATGATCCGCAACAAGGCGAATCATGATCTGCTGGCAGATCTGACCGTGCCGCATCAGAAAGTGCTGATCGCCCACGGCGGCAAAGGCGGCCTCGGCAATATGCATTTCGCGACGGCTGTCAATGACGCGCCGGAATATGCCCAGCCGGGTGAGATCGGTGAAAGTCTGGACGTTGTTCTTGAACTGCGTCTGCTGGCGGATGCCGGTCTGATCGGTTTCCCGTCTGTCGGCAAATCGACATTTCTTTCTGTTGTGACTGCCGCAAAACCGCAGATCGCTGATTATCCGTTCACCACGATCGAACCGAATATCGGAGTCGTTTCGCTTCCGGATGAGAGAAGCTTTGTTCTCGCTGATATGCCGGGTCTGATCGAAGGAGCCGGCGAAGGCAGGGGACTCGGCCATGAATTCCTGCGTCATATCAGACGCTGCCGGGTTCTGATCCATGTCATCGACATGAGCGGAAGCGAACGCAATCCTGTCGAAGATTACCGGATCATCAACGAAGAACTCGCGGCATACGATCCTTCGCTGAGCGAAAAACCGCAGATCGTCGTGGCAAACAAAATGGATGATGAATACGGTCCGGAATATCTCGCGGAATTCAGACAGGCATATCCCGATCTTGAGATCTATGAGATCAGTGCGCTGGAACATAAAGGGATCGATGAAGTTCTGTATAAAACAATGGAAGTCATTGAAGAAGTCCGCGCAGCTGAAGAAGAAAATGCTGAACCGGCGGAAGAAACTGTTGTATACAGATATGAACCGAAGCGTCCGGACTTCACGATCGAGGTACAGGGACCGCACCGGTTCAAGGTCGTCTCCGACAAAGTCGACAGACTTGCCGAACAGGTTGATTTTGATAAGGAAGCAGATACCTATCAGTTTGCGATGACACTGCAGAAGATGGGCATCGACCAGGCTCTTTACGACGCCGGCGCCAGAAACGGCGACCAGGTCATCGTCGGAACGTATATAATGGATTATACGGAGTAAAAATATGATTGCATTTATTCAGGGTACAGTAGCATCTTACGGAACAGATTATATTGTCGTCGATCATCAGGGACTCGGCTGGCAGATCTCCTATCCGCATACGGATCAGGTCAGACTGAATCAGGAGATCAGAGTGCATACGTATATGCATATCACGGAGAATGATATCGCGCTGTATGGCTTTGCGTCCCAGGAAGAAAAAGAGCTGTTCATGCGGCTGATCTCAGTCAAGGGACTTGGTCCGAAAACAGCGATGAACATGCTGGCTGCGGCAGGCTATGAGAATATCATCGGCGCTGTGGAAGCCGGCAATGTTGCGGCGCTCAAGAAGATGCCGGGCATTGGCGCGAAGACGGCAAGCCAGATCGTTCTTGATCTCAAAGGCAAGCTGGTCGCTGTTCCCGCAGCCCGTAAGACAGCAGCGCAGCCGGAATATCCGGAAGCTGTCAGAGACGCCCTGGATGCACTCAAAGCGCTCGGCTACAAGCCTTCGGAAGTCAGCTCTGCCGCTGAAGTGATGGTGCAGACACCGGATCTCAGCACGCAGGAGTATCTGAGGATCGGCCTCAAGCATCTCGGAAGAGGCTAGAAAGCAGGTGAACTATGAAAGAACAGGAACGTCTTTTGTCTGCTGAAGCGGATCAGTCCGATGCTGTCATCGAAGAAACGATCCGTCCTCAGTCGCTCGATGAATATGTCGGCCAGGATATTCTGAAGGAAAATCTCAGGATCTATATCAAGGCAGCCCTGCAGAGGAACGAATCGCTGGACCATGTCCTTCTGTACGGTCCGCCGGGACTTGGCAAAACAACACTGGCATTCATTCTTGCAAATGAAATGCATTCGAAAGTAAAGGTGACATCCGGTCCGAGTATTTCCAAGCCAGGTGATCTTGCATCTGTCCTTTCGATCCTGGAACCGGGCGACGTGCTGTTTATCGATGAAATTCACAGACTGCCGAAAGTTGTGGAAGAAGTTCTGTATCCGGCAATGGAAGACTTTGAACTGGATATTATGATCGGTTCCGAAGGACAGGCAGGCGCCCGCAGCGTCCGCCTGGATCTGCCGCCGTTTACCCTTGTTGGCGCAACGACGAGGGCAGGTGATCTGTCGGCTCCTCTGCGCGATCGATTCGGGATCGTTTCCAAACTGGAATACTACAATGAGGAACAGATTGGTTCGATCGTCAGAAGAACAGCCAGGGTCATGAATACAGAGATCGAGGAAGAGGCAGTTACTGAGATCGCCCGCCGCAGCAGAGGAACGCCGCGTATCGCCAACCGTCTGCTCAGACGGATCCGTGATTTCGCGCAGGTCCTGAATGACGGCGTGATCTCAAAGGAGATCACCGAGCAGGCACTGAACCGTCTGCATGTTGACAGTCTTGGTCTCGATGAAGTCGATATCCGTTATCTGCGCGGCATTATCGAGCGTTTTCACGGCGGACCGGTCGGTCTGGAAGCGCTGGCCAATTCGATCAGTGAGGAAACGACAACACTGGAAGATGTGTATGAGCCGTATCTGATCCAGATCGGATTCGTCAACCGGACAAGCAGAGGCAGAACGGTAACAGAAAAAGCATACGAGCATCTGAAGATCGCTCACCCGCATGCTTTGTTCTGAAGATTCAGATCTCTGTGATCGCGCGCTGCTGAATGGAATATTTCAGAAATGTGGATGGGTCCTTTGCGGCACACCACATTTTTGCATTCTGGTAATCAAAGATCACCGGCTGTCTGTCATGGATCCTGCTCTGAGGAAACGCAGCTTCCTCTGTCAGGATCACGAACCGGTCGGTCCCGTCGATGACTTTGTGCAGGCCGGCCAGATAGAATGTTCCTTCGCTGCAGGTAAACATGTATTTTCTTCCGGTGCTGCGGTCGGTCTCATAATACGCTGAGGCAGGGAGAACGCAGGGAAGCGAGTCCCGGAAAAAGAAGGAGCTGAATGCTGTTTCGCTGCGGGCATTAATGACAAGCCTGTTCTTCGGTCCCGGAAATCCCCAGGTCAGGATCGTATACGTACAGATCTTTTTCTTCCCGTTCATTGCCGCGGCAATGCTTTTCTGAGAAGGAACGATCTCAAAAAGCGAAACTGAGTCAAACTCGGCAGGCGAAAGCTTTCCTTTCAGCCGCTCAGCAAGATCCCGCAGTTCCTCATTTGTTTCATCAAGACATCTGTATTTTCCGCACATACACATATTTTAGCCAAATTGGCATTGATTTCATACCGTAAGATTGTAATATATTCGTATGAGTCCGGCAGAAAAGAAAGCGATCGAACGGAATATGAAACTGCGCTGTTTCCTGGCAGCGCTTCTTCTGAATCTTGCGGTTTTTCTGATCCTGTTTCTCATCTGGCTGATCATCGGCGCGCTGGTTCCTCTCAATCCTTTGTTCAGACCGGTGGTGCTGGTCATTCTGATGATATTGTCGGCGCTTGTATCCAGGCGGCTGTGTTATACGAAGAGGATCACGGATTTTATCTACTGGCGGTGAAAGAAAGATTGAAATACACCGCTTTTTTGTTATAATCATTATCAAAGCGAAGAAAAGAACCAGTAATTTCCGCGTCAATCGCTGCAGAAAGGCCGTGGCAGATGAAAACGGCTGCATTGCGGGAAATGAAGTCATCTTGGAGCCGCGTTCCTGAACGTTCAGTAAGGAATGACGCGTCATGCCCGTTACGCATTTTGAGAAGCAAGCAAAGGTGGTACCACGCATACAGCGTCCTGTGCATCAGGATGCTTTTATTTTTCGGGAGGGTTTATGGAAAAGAATTTGGCACAGAAGTACAATCACACGGAAGTGGAAGAAGGCCGTTATGACGAATGGGTCAGCAAAGGCTACTTTACCGCCGGTGACAAGAGCAAGGATCCGTTTACGATCGTGATCCCGCCGCCCAATGTCACAGGCATCCTGCATATCGGTCATGCATGGGACAACACGCTGCAGGATATCATTTCCCGCTACAAGAGACTGCAGGGATTTGACATGCTGTATCTGCCGGGCATGGACCATGCCGGCATTGCGACCCAGGCAAGAGTCGACGCGCGTCTGAAGAGCGAAGGCATTTCCCGCTATGACATCGGCAGGGAAAAGTTCCTGGAAAGAGCGTGGGAATGGAAAGAAGAATATGCTGCTGTGATCCGCAAACAGTGGGGCAAGCTCGGCAACAGTCTCGACTATACAAGAGAACGTTTTACGATGGACGACGGCTTCAACGATGCTGTCAGACACGTTTTCGTATCGCTTTACAATGAAGGCCTGATCTACCGCGGCTGGCGCATCATCAACTGGGATCCGGAAGCCAGAACAGCGCTTTCCAACATCGAAGTGTACTATCAGGACGATCCCGGCAAGATGTATTACTTTAATTACAAAGTGGAAGAGACTAACGACTGCTTTACCGTTGCGACAACAAGACCGGAGACCATGTTCGGCGACGTCTGCGTTGTTGTGAACCCGGATGATGACAGATTCCGTCACCTGGTCGGCAAACACGCGATCAATCCGGCAAACGGCGAAGCGATCGAGATCATCGCTGACAGCTATGTCGATGTTGAATTCGGTACCGGTGCCATGAAGTGCACGCCTGCCCACGACCCTAACGACTTTGCGATCGCGGAACGGCACGGACTGCCAAAGCCGATCTGCATGAATCCGGACGGAACGATGAATGAACTGGCCGGCGAATACAACGGAATGGACCGCTATGAATGCCGTGACAGACTGGTCGAGAGAATTAAGAGTGAAGGCAATCTGATCAAGATCGAAGACATTACACATAATGTCGCGCACTCTGAACGTACGCACTGCGTCATTGAACCGTATCTTTCCGAACAGTGGTTCGTCAAGATGAAGCCGCTTGCGGAAGACGTTCTGAAGAATCAGAATGATCCGGATCAGCGCATTAATTTCTATCCTGAGCGCTTCAGCCGCGTATTTGAACAGTGGCTGGAAAATATCGAAGACTGGTGCATTTCCAGACAGCTCTGGTGGGGACACAGAATTCCTGCCTGGTATCACAAGGAGACCGGTGAGGTACTCGTCACTGAGATCGAACCGGAAGATCCGGAAAACTGGGTCCAGGATGAAGACGTTCTGGATACCTGGTTCTCCAGCGCTCTGTGGCCGTTCGCAACGCTGGGCTGGCCGGAAAACACGGAAGACTACCAGAGATATTATCCGAATGACACGATGGTCACCGGATATGACATCATCTTCTTCTGGGTTGCCAGAATGGCATTCCAGAGCCGTCACTTCACACATAACAGACCGTTCAAAGATGTTCTGATCCACGGCCTGATCCGTGACGCGCAGGGCCGCAAGATGTCCAAGTCACTTGGCAACGGCATTGACCCGATGCAGGTCATCGATGAATACGGCGTTGACGCGCTGCGCTTCTTCCTGACGACAAACAGCACACCGGGTCAGGATATGCGCTATATCCCTGAAAAGGTTGAAGCATCCTGGAACTTTATCAACAAGATCTGGAATGCATCCCGCTTCGTCATCATGAATCTGCCGGAAGGCATGAAGGCATCCGACGCTGACCTCAGCAGTCTGAGCGTGTATGACGCATGGATCCTGAACCGTCTGAATCAGGTCATTGAACATGTAACAGCTAACATGGAGAAATACGAATTTGCCCTGGTCGGCAATGAACTGTATTCCTTTGTCTGGGATGATTTCTGCAGCTGGTATGTGGAAATGTCCAAGTCTTCTCTCAACGGCGACAACCAGGAAGCAAAGAGGGCAACGCAGAGCACGCTGTATGTCTGCCTGAATGCCATCGTCAGACTCCTCCATCCGTTCATGCCGTTCGTCACGGAAGAGATCTATCTCGCGATTCCGCATACGAAGGAAAGCATCAACCTGGAATCCTGGCCGAAGATCCTGAATGATCTTCCGGAAAGTGATCTGGAATCCATGGAGCGCGTCATCAGCGCGATCCAGAAGATCCGTGAAGTCAAGAATACGAATGACCTGAAGCCATCCGCAGTGATCCATGTCATGCTGAAGGATCTCAACGGCAATGTGATCAAGGCGGATCCGGGACTCAGCGCGATCCTTTCCAAGATGGCAAAGGCAGAATGGATCGACAGTCTGGAAGGCGACCTGACAGTTGAAAATATCCATGGCGGAAACCTCTATATCCCGAGCAGCGAGCTGAGTGATCCGGAAGAAGAAAAGAAAAAGCTGACAGCTGAGAAAGAACGTCTTGAAGCAGAGATCAGACGTTCCAGCGGAATTCTTTCCAATCCGGGCTTCCTGAAAAAGGCTCCGGAAGCAAAGGTAGCGGAAGAACGCAGAAAACTGGATGCATATAATAAACAATATCAGGTAATTGTTGATCGTTTGAATGTACTGAACAGCTGATATTCATGCTATAATTTCTGTAACGGAATCAATAAGATAAACTGGAGAATCCAATATGGCAGAAAAAAAGCACAGATTACTGAAGGCAGTCGGTCTGACTGCTGCAACCGCGGCTGCTGCATACGCCGGCACCGGGTACTATATTTTCAGAAATGCGTTTGATCTTGCGAACAGTCCGAACTATGCCGGCAAGACCGGTGTGAAGCGGCTGAGCACAGGGATCGGAGAAAAGAACGAATGGTTTGCGCACTGCACCAGAGATGATGAATTCCTGGATTCCTATGACGGACTCAAGCTGCATGCGCTGCGGATCACAAATCATGAAGACGGCCACAGATGGATGGTGCTTCAGCATGGTCTTTGC
Organism: Solobacterium sp.; assembly: GCA_024680365.1. Taxonomy (GTDB): domain Bacteria; phylum Bacillota_I; class Bacilli_A; order Erysipelotrichales; family Erysipelotrichaceae; genus Bulleidia. The sequence goes on along the minus strand of JAILCN010000089.1, from coordinate 12,096 downwards.
TCCTACAGCGGCGGCATGCTGGACTTCCTGTGGGAAGCAGATCACAGAGGCTTCAATATTCTGGCGCCTGACGCAAGAGGCTGCGGCATGTCCGAGGGCAAGTACACCGGACTTGGCTGGAATGAACACTATGATCTGATCAGCTGGATCAATCATCTTCTGACCATTGATCCGCAGTCGGAGATCGTTCTGTTCGGTCTCAATGCCGGAGCTGCGGCAGTCATGAACGCGACTGGCGACTACATCCCGGCAAACGTGAAATGCGCAGTTGAAGACGGCGGCTTCTCGGGGATCCGCGAGATCATTCTTTATCAGATCCGGGAAAAGCTGAAAGTGGAAGGATCCATCCTGATGCCTTCCGTTGACCTGTATGTCAAGCAGTTCCTGCATTTCTCCATGAATGATGTCAGCGTTGAACGGCAGCTGAAACAGTCCGTCACGCCGACCCTGTTCGTTCATGGAACAGAAGATGATGTCGTACCGGCTGGAATGGTTTTTGACAACTATTATGCCTGCGCGGCAGAGAAGGATCTGTTCACAGTTGAAGGCTGCGGCTTTGCGGAAACATATCTGCAGGAAGGCTACTTCGATCAGGTGTTCGCGTTTATTGAAAAGTACATCAGCGCGGAAGAATAAAGAATCAATTCATTTACGTCAGACAGCAGAGAATGGAGAACGCATCTCTGCTGTTTTTTGTGTTGGAAAGTTCCATATTTATACTGTTTTGAACGTTCCAATCTTGTTTAATGAAAATGCGTGTTTTATAATTTTCATAAAGAAATGGAGGCTATATGGCAAAAAAACAATATGTCTACAAATTTACCGAAGGCAACGGCAGCATGCGTGAGCTTTTAGGCGGAAAAGGTGCAAACCTCGCTGAAATGGCAAGCCTTGGACTTCCGGTCCCGATGGGCTTCACAATTACAACTGAAGCATGCAACCAGTACTATGCTGACGGCGAAAAGATCAATGATGAGATCATGGCACAGGTCCGCAAGAATCTCACATGGCTTGAAAAAGAAATGGGCAAAAAGCTCGGCGATCCGAAGAATCCTCTGCTGGTTTCGGTTCGTTCCGGTGCCCGTGCTTCAATGCCTGGTATGATGGATACGATTCTGAACCTTGGTATCAACGACGAAGTTGCTGAGAAGATGGCGGAAGCATCCAACAATCCGAGATTCGTTTACGACTCCTACCGTCGTTTCGTTCAGATGTTCTCTGACGTAGTTATGGGTCTCTCCAAGAAGAGATTTGAAGTGATCATCGATGAAGTCAAGGAAGCAAAGGGCGTTAAGCTCGACGTTGAACTCGACGCTGATGACATGATGGATCTGACAAAGAGATTCAAGGAATTCTACAAGTCCGAAAAGGGCGAAGACTTCCCGCAGGATCCGACAGTTCAGCTGGAAAGAGCGATCGAAGCTGTATTCCGTTCCTGGAACAACGAACGCGCGATCTTCTACAGAAAGATGAATGACATTCCGAGTGACTGGGGAACAGCTGTCAACGTTCAGTCCATGGTCTTCGGAAACATGGGAACAGACTGCGCTACAGGCGTCTGCTTCACAAGAAACCCGTCCACAGGTTCCAATGCTTACTTCTATGGTGAATATCTGATCAACGCACAGGGCGAAGACGTCGTTGCCGGCGTCCGCACACCGCAGCAGATCTCCAAGAAGGGCTCCCAGGAATGGGCAAAGGGAATGGGCATTTCCGAGAAGGAAAGAAAAGCGAAGTATCCGTCTCTCGAAGAGAGCATGCCGGAAACATTCCAGGCACTTGATGATGTCCGCAAAAAGCTGGAAGAACATTATCATGACATGCAGGATATGGAATTCACCATTCAGGACAGAAGACTCTTCATGCTCCAGACACGTAACGGCAAGAGAACAGCTGCTGCTGCTCTGAAAGTTGCTGTTGACATGGTCAATGAAGGACTCGTTACTGTTGATCAGGCTCTGCTGATGGTTGAGCCGAAGCAGCTCGATGACCTGCTCCACCCGATGTTCGACGCAGCTGATCTGAAGGCTCATGCAGGCGACATCATCGCCAAGGGACTCGCAGCTTCTCCGGGTGCTGGTTCCGGTCAGATCGTCTTCACAGCTGAAGAAGCAAAAGAATGGACAGATGCAGGCAAGAAGGTCGTTCTGGTACGTCTTGAGACTTCTCCGGAAGACATCGAAGGCATGCACGTTTCCGAAGCGATCGTTACAGTTCGCGGCGGTATGACATCTCACGCTGCAGTTGTTGCCCGTGGTATGGGCGCATGCTGCGTATCCGGCTGCGGTGACATCTCTGTCAACGAAGCAAAGAAGGAATTCACTGTTAACGGTGAGACCTTCAAGGAAGGCGATGTGATCTCTGTTGACGGTACAACAGGTATGGTTTACAAAGGAGCCATCAAGACTGTTCCGGCAACGATCACAGGCAACTTCAAGACATTCATGGACTGGGCAGATTCCCGCCGTTCACTGATGATCCGTACAAATGCAGATACACCTGCAGATGCACAGAAGGCAGTTGAATTCGGTGCTGAAGGCATCGGTCTTGTCCGTACAGAACATATGTTCTTCAACAGTGCTGAAAGAATCAAGGCGATCCGTATGCTCTGCGTCGCACGCAATGACGAACAGCGTGCAAAGGCTCTTGCTGAACTCGAACCGTATCAGCAGGAAGACTTCGAAGGAATCTTCGAGGCAATGAAGGGCCGCAGCGTTACGATCCGTCTGCTCGATCCGCCTCTGCATGAATTCCTCCCGAAGACAGACGCAGATGCGAAAGAAGTCGCAAAAGACCTTGGCATTACGATCAAGGATGTTAAGGAAGCAGCTGCTGACCTCCATGAATTCAACCCGATGATGGGTCACAGAGGATGCCGTCTTGACGTTACATATCCGGCAATCGGTGAAATGCAGACACGTGCGATCATCAATGCTGCGATCAACATCAACAAGAAGCACAGAACATGGAACCTCGTTCCGGAAATCATGGTACCGCTGGTAGGCGAACCTAAGGAACTTGATTATGTCGCTGGCATTATCAAGAAGACAGCTGATGAAGTCATCGCTGAAAAGAAGGCTAAGCTGGAATACAAGGTCGGTACAATGATCGAGATCCCGCGCGCTGCTCTGCAGTCCGCTGAACTCGCAAAGACAGCTGAGTTCTATTCCTTCGGAACGAACGACCTGACCCAGATGACATTCGGCTTCTCCAGAGACGATGCCGGCAAGTTCCTGGGCGACTACTATGACAAGCACATCTATGACAACGATCCGTTCGCTCATGTTGACGTCAACGGTGTCGGCAGACTGATCAAGATCGCTGCAGCTGAAGGCAAGGCAACACGTCCTGACCTCCACCTCGGTGTCTGCGGCGAACACGGCGGTGACCCGGCTTCCATCGACTTCTTCAACAGCGTAGGTCTTGATTATGTATCCTGCTCACCGTACAGAGTACCGATCGCACGTCTGGCTGCTGCTCAGGCTGCTATCAGACAGGGTACAGCTCCGAAGGCTGCTCCGGAAAAGAAGGCTCCTGCTAAGAAAGCAGCGAAGAAGCCTGCTAAAAAAGCAGCTAAGAAAGCGAAGTAATTCTGTTTTGTAAAGGATGCGGAATGACATGTGCGTTTGCTAAGAAAGCGTCTGTCTTCTGTATCCGGATCAGAAGCATTATAAAAGACTGTTCTCATTCGGACAGTCTTTTTTCTGTATTGCATTTGCTGTCAAACAATCTGATAATTGTATTAATAAGAGGTGTATACAATGGAACAATATATCATGGCTATCGATCAGGGGACGACAAGTTCCCGTGCGGTTCTTTTTGACCGCAATTCCAGGATGATCGCGTCTTCTCAGAAGGAATTTACGCAGTTCTTCCCGCATCCGGGATGGGTTGAGCACGATGCAAATGAGATCTGGCTTTCGGTTCTTTCCTGCATGGCGTCCTGCGTGCAGAATGCGGGTATCAATCCGGCACAGGTAGCCGGCATCGGCATTACCAATCAGCGTGAGACGACGGTCGTCTGGAACCGGGAAACGAATCTTCCCATTTATCACGCTGTCGTCTGGCAGTCCAGGCAGACTGCTGACATCTGTGATGATCTGAAGGCAAAAGGCTATGAAGATCTTTTCCAGTCGAAGACAGGACTGCGCATCGATCCGTACTTCTCAGCGACGAAGGTCAGATGGATCCTGGATCATGTTCCGGGTGCCCAGCAGCTGGCGGAGGAAGGAAAACTGCTGATGGGAACGATCGACAGCTGGCTTGTCTGGTGCCTGAGCGGCGGCAAAGTCCATGTCACTGACTATACGAACGCATCCCGTACTCTGCTGTACAATATCTTTGAAAAGAAATGGGATGAAGAGCTCTGCAGGATCATGAATATTCCGATGTGCATGCTGCCGGAAGTGAAGGAATGCTCAGAAGTCTATGCGAAAACAGCGCCGTATCATTTCTTCGGCAATGAGATCCCGATCGCCGGTATTGCCGGTGACCAGCAGTCCGCTCTGTTCGGACAGAAGTGTTTTGAAAAAGGATCTGTAAAGAATACATACGGAACCGGATGCTTCCTGTTAATGAATATTGGAGAAGAACCGCAGCTGTCTTCGCACGGCCTGGTCACAACCATTGCCTGCGGATACCGCGGAAAGATCACTTATGCGCTGGAAGGCTCTGTCTTTGTCGCAGGTTCCGCGATCCAGTGGCTGCGTGATGAGATGCAGTTCTTCCCGAAATCCTCGCTTTCCGAAGCCTATGCAAATGAGGCAGATCCCAATTCCGGCGTATATATCGTACCGGCATTTACCGGACTCGGTGCCCCGTACTGGGATGACAGATGCCGCGGCGCGATCTTCGGCATCACCAGAGGAACAAGCCGGGAAGACATCACCAAAGCAACGCTGGATTCCCTGGCATACCAGACAAAAGATGTTCTGGACGCGATGGTAGAAGACAGCTCTGTTCCGATCGCATGTCTGAAAGTAGACGGCGGTGCCTGCGCAAACAATTACCTGATGCAGTTCCAGAGCGATCTGCTGCAGTGTGAGATCAGAAGACCTGCGAACGTTGAAACAACAGCACTCGGTGCTGCGTATCTGGCCGGCCTGGCTGTCGGATTCTGGAAAGATATTGACGATCTGACTGCCGAAGAAGCTGATACAGCATTTGTTCCGAAGATGGATCCGGAGGATTCCGCAAAGCTGTATAAAAAATGGCAGCGTGCTGTCAGTGCAGCAAGACTGTTTACAGAAACGGAATGAATGCAAAAAAAGTATTGCAAATAGTAAGAAAAACGTTTATATTTACAGCGTAAACAAGGAGTGCGGAAGCACTCCTTGTGTTATGTCCGGAGGCATATGGAAAAACTAGATAAACTTAAAGATCTGTTCCGGCCCGTCCTGGATGAATGCGGTGTAGACCTGTATGATCTCATCTGGAACGGGAAGGAAAAAACGCTGCAGCTTTCGATCATCAGACCTGACGGGTCGATGGATCTTGATACGTGCTGTGACGTCAGTGAAAAGATCAGCGAACTGCTTGACAGAGAAGATCCGATCTCCCAGGAGTACACGCTTGAAGTCTGCAGTCCCGGCGCTGAACGTGAAATCAGAAATCTGGATGAGCTCGCGCATATGACCGGCTCATATGTATTCGTCAGAATGCATGAAAATGTTGGGAAGCTGCACGAAGTGACCGGTGAGATCACGGAAGCGGATGACGCTTCGATCACGATCGAATACCGTGACAAGGCAGTGAAGAAGAAAGCAGTAATTGCAAAGGACAATATCGAATTCATCCGCATGGCGGTTAGGATATAGGAGACAGGTATGGAACTCAAGTATAAAAAGATGATCGAAGCGCTGAATGCTGTCGAAGAAGAACGGAATATTCCCGCTGACGTGATTCTTGAAGCGCTGAAGGAAGCGATGGCGAAGGCATATAAAAAAGATGCCGAACTGCCGGATATCGACGTAATTGCCGAGATCAACGAAAAGAAGGAGACCATCGATCTTTTCCAGAACTACAAGGTTGTGGAAGATGTAGAAGATGATGAGATGGAGATCTCTCTCGAAGATGCGCGTGAGATCAAAGCTGACGCTGTTCTGGGTGATACGATCCGCAGACCGATCGAGATCACGACAATGAGCCGCGCTGCTGCGTCTCTTGCGAAAAACGTCATGCGTCAGAAGATCCGTGAAGCAGAGAAGGTTGCTGTTTACGAAGAGTATATCGATCAGCTTCATGAGATGGTCCTCGGTATTGTTGAATCCGTGAAGGACAAATTCACACTGATCAATCTCGGCAAGACAGTCGCAATGATGCCGCACTCTGCTGCGATCCCGCAGGAAAGACTGCAGGAAGGCCAGAAGATCCGCGTTGTCATTACCGAAGTCAATAAAGACACAAAAGGTTCTCAGGTCCTCGTATCCCGTGCAGATCCGATCCTTGTCAAACGTCTGTTTGAAAAGGAAGTTCCGGAGATCTATCAGGGTATCGTTGAGATCAAGGCGATCGCAAGAGAAGCCGGTGAGCGTACAAAGATGGCTGTTATGAGCCACAATCCTGAAATCGATCCGATCGGCGCCTGCATCGGTCCGAGAGGAAGCCGCGTTCAGGTCATCATTGAAGAACTGAGCGGTGAAAAGATCGATATCTTCCAGTGGAATGAAGATCTGACAGAGCTTGTCAAAAATGCGCTGGCTCCGGCGGAGATCGTCAATGTTCTCCCTGGTGAAGACGGCCGCAGTCTGCTTGTCATCGTTGAAGACGATCAGCTGTCTCTGGCAATCGGCAAAAAGGGAAAGAATGCCCGTCTGGCTGTCAAGCTGACAAACCACAAGATCGATATCAAGACACGCGAAGAGATCGAAGAAATGGGTCTTGATTACGAAGAGCTGGCAAGAAAAGCGGAAGAAAGAAAAGAAGAACTCCGCAGAGAAGCTGAGAGAAAAGAAATCGAACGTCTTGAAGCTGAAAACAGAGAAGCTGAACTCAGACGTCAGGAAGCTGCTGCGAAGCTGGCTGCGGAACGTGCAGAAAAGAATGAACCTGTTGAAGAAGATGAGATCCCTGAGGAAATGCAGGAAGTCATGAAGGAAAAGATCCGTCATGAGATCGATATGACACAGGAAGAAACACCTGCTGAAGAAGCCAAGCCGGAAGAGAAGCCGGAAGAACCTGCGGAAGAACCGGCAGAAGAGACAGTCGAGGAAGAGCAGATCACTGAACCTGCAGAAGAACCGGCTGAAGAAGAGCCTGAGGAAGAGGAAGAAGAAACTCCTGCACCTGCAGTTGTCAAGCCTGTTTCCAAGAAGCATGCCGACCTGGAAGACATGGCAGCCAAGAATACATACGTATCTGTATTTGAGAAACTGGCTGATACTTCCAAGCCGAAGCAGACAGACAACAAGAAAAAGAAGAGCCGCAAGAAGTCTGATGAAGACGAGTACAAAGTCCGCAACAAAGATCTTGAAGAACAGATCAAGAAGAACCTCAATGCGGTCGACAACCGTCCGGTATATTCTGAAGAAGAACTTGCTGAGATCGAAGAGGCTGAACAGGAAGACTACGATGACATCGATTACGATGAATACGAAGACTTCTACAATGATGAGGACAATTTCTGATCTATGCCAAAAAAGATACCGATGAGAAAGTGTATTGCGACCGGTGAACAGCTTCCCAAGAAAGAACTGCTCAGGATCGTCAGAACTCCGGAAGGAGAACTGAAAGTCGATCTGACCGGGAAAGCAAACGGTCACGGTGCATACCTGAAAAAGGACATTGCTGCAGTAGAGGCAGCGAAGAAAAAAGGAGCTCTGAAATCTGCGCTTGAAACAGATATTCCGGATGAATTCTGGGAAGAGATCAGAAGCGCAGTGACGAAATGAAATGATGCACAAGGGCAGCAGCCCGATAAATGGAAAAGGAGGTAAAGATATGCCAAACAAGCGTAAGCCTGCGAATCGAAACGGAAACCGCGGGAAGAAGAAACCGGATAACCGCGGAAGAAACAATTATTCACAGTCATCGAAGAAGGTGAATGATATCCATGAAATCGAATACACGGATGGAATCACTGTAGGTGAGCTGGCAGATAAGGTCGGACGTCAGTCTTCAGAAATCATCAAGATGCTGTTTCTGGAAGGCAAGATGGTCACGATCAACAGTCCCCTTGAAGACGAAACCGTTGAACTGATCTGCATCGGTTATGATATTGAACCGATCAAAGTCAAAGAACGTGAAGAGGACAGTCTGGAAGTTGAAAACACTTCCGACGAAGAAAAACTCGAGGAGAGACCTCCTGTTGTAACCATCATGGGTCATGTTGACCACGGTAAAACCACACTGCTGGATACCATCCGCCGTACCAAAGTTGCCCAGGGCGAAGCCGGCGGCATCACCCAGGCGATCGGTGCCTATCAGGTGCAGATCAACGGCAGAAAAGTCACCTTCCTGGATACACCGGGTCACGAGGCATTCACTGCCATGCGTGCCCGCGGTGCCAGCGTGACGGATATCGCAGTCATCGTTGTCGCAGCGGATGACGGTGTCATGCCGCAGACAAGAGAAGCTGTCGACCATGCCAAAGCGGCAAATGTTCCGATCATTGTCGCTGTCAACAAAATGGATAAGCCGGATGCCAATCCCGACCGTGTCAAACAGGAAATGGCCGACCTCGGTCTGATGCCTGAAGAATGGGGCGGAGAAACGATCTTTGTTCCGACAAGCGCCAAGAGCGGCGACGGTATTGACGACCTTCTGGAGACGATCCTGACTGTTGCTGACGTGAAAGAACTGAAAGCCGATCCGTCTCAGATCGCGACCGGTTCTGTCATTGAAGCAAAACTGGATAAAGGAAGAGGCCCTGTCGCTACACTGCTGATCCTGAACGGAACACTGCATCAGGGCGACCCGGTCGTCGTCGGCACATCTTTCGGCAAGATCCGCAAGATGATCGACGAAAACGGCCATGAGCTGAAATCTGCCGGACCTTCTTCACCGGTTGAGATCATCGGTCTCAACGATGTACCGGAGGCCGGCGACATGTTCAGAAACTATGAAGATGAAAAGGAAGCAAGATCCGTTGCCGACAGAAGAAAGCGCAGAAAGATCGAAGCTGACAGAAGAAAAACGACTTCTGTTACGCTCGAAGATCTGTCTGCTCAGATCGAAGCAGGTGAGATCAAGGAGATCCCGGTCATCATCAAGGCAGACGTGCAGGGTTCTGCGGAAGCTGTCAAATCTTCCATGGAAAAACTGGATGTCAGCGGCGTTCGCGTGAATGTCATTCACGCCACAGCCGGTGCGATCACTGAATCTGACATCATGCTGGCGAATGCATCGAAGGCAATGATCATCGGATTCAATGTCAGACCGGATGCAAATATCCGCAAGAAGGCCGAAGAAGCAGGCGTAGAGATCCGTCTCCACAACATTATCTACAAGGCAACGGAAGAAATGGAACTTGCCATGAAGGGTATGCTGGAGCCTGTATACGAAGAAGTCGTCATTGGCCAGGCAGAGATCCGCGAAACATACAAGGCTTCCAAAGTCGGCACGATCGGCGGCTGCATGGTCACCGACGGCAAGCTCAGAAGCAATTCAAGGATCCGTCTGATCCGCGAAGGCATCGTCATCTATACCGGCAGACTTGGATCACTGAAGCGGTTCAAGGATGACGCAAGAGAAGTTCTTTCCGGCTTCGAATGCGGCATTACGGTAGAGAATTATAACGATATCAAAGTCGGCGATACGATCGAGGCATACGAGGAACAGGAAGTTCCTGTGGAGTGATCAATGAGCAGCGTAAAACAGAAAAGACTGGAAGGAATTATCCGCAAGAATATTTCTGATATTATCCAGTTTGAAGTCAAAGATGCCGATATCGGATTCGTAACGATCACCGATGTGGAAGTCTCGAATGATCACAGCTATGCGAAAGTATATGTGACATTCCTCGGCAAGGACGCAAGAGCCCAGGCCGGTCTGAAAGCTCTGAACCGGGCAAAGGGATTTATCCGTTCTGCGCTGAGTCAGAGACTTTCGATCCGCAGAACACCGGAACTGATCTTCCTGATCGATGAAACGGAGATGAACGGACGTCATATTGACGAGCTGATCGCTTCGATCCATCAGGATGAACCTGAAACAGAAGAAGTCATGACAGAAGAAGATGAGTGAAAAAACTCATCTTTTTTTGTGAATTGCCGGTTTTCCGGAATATATGTAATGCAGAAAAGGAGGAACACGAAGATGAGAAGTATTACAGTACGTCCGGAAACGCTTGATGCGTGTGCCGCAAGAATGAATGAGAAGAATGACGCATATCTGCTTCATACACGGCAGCTGTTTCAGGCTGTCGACATGATGGGAAATGCATGGCAGGGCGAAGACAACACCGCATTCGCAACACAGATCGGGAAATTTCAGGGAGATTTCCGTCAGATGTCACTGCTCTGTACGCAGTATGCTGATTTTCTGAAGAACAGCGCGCGAGCGTACCGAGAGACGCAGCAGGAGCTTGTTAATCAGGCTTCACGGCTTGAACAGTAAGGAGGATGGACCGTATGTCAGAAATCAGAATATCATTGTCAGAAGTCGCGGAAACGGCTTCCAGGATCAGAGCACTGAATCAGCAGATGTATGATGAACTCTCAGAAATGAAAAAAGAAATGAACCTGCTGAACGGCACATGGATCTCAGACGGAAGCGAAGAGATCCGTTCCCGCTTCAACATGTTCGCATCCCGTTTTGAAAGACAGAAAGAAGTTATCGATTCTTATGCAAAGTATCTAGATCTGACAGTATCCAGCTACGATACTCTGGAATCGGCAATCACCGGCAATGCGTCCGGCATTCAGTATTAGAAAACTGTTTCAGATGTTACCGGTGCTGATACTGGCTGCGCTGTTCTGCGGCTGTGCCGGTAAGAATCCTGCTGATGCATATACATTAGGTGAATGGATCGTCAGACTGACAGAACAGGCAGGAATTGAACAGTATGATCAGAAAACGCCGTACTTTATCAATGTGCCGCAGAATTCCCCGTATTTCAATTCTGTACAGGCAGCGGTCGAATGGGGTGTGCTGAACAGAGGGCATGCCTTTGATCCAGATGAGAAACTGTCCAGAGAATGGACGGCGTACACCCTGATGAACCTGATGGGATATGAAAAAGACGGTCTGAACGCAAATGTAAAAGATCTGCAGAAAACACAGTTCCGTGAACAGGTACAGGCAGCTGTAGCAAGCGGACTGATGCGGACCGACAGAAGAAACCTGTTTGATCCTTCTGCCCTCATCAGCCGAAGCGAAGCAGAACAGTACCTCGCTGCCGTGATCGGAAACATCAATCATCCGGATCTTGATACGGTATCACAGACCGTATTCAGGGATGATCTGACTGTTCATGAAGCATCGCCGGAGGATCTTGACAGTGAAGCCATGATCTGCAAGATCAGAGATCAGTCCGTCAAGCCTGGTGATCTCATTGTTTTGAAACTGACTGACGGCATGCAGTATCTGACGGTCACGGAAGTACATCAGGGCTATGTCAGAGTTCGGGAAGCAGAACCTGACGAGCTGTTCTCTGAGATCTGGATGGAAGGGGAAAGCAGCCTGGATCCCGAACACGCAGAGATCATTGCGGAGGATGCTGTCATTCAGGAAGGCGCATTTTCCTTTCTGAATCAGAACCATGTTACAAACTGCTCCTTCAGTCCGGCTGTCAGAACCTTTCATGTGAAAGGCTATCAGGTCCGTCTGAGTATTTCCAAAACCGGTCTGAAAGCTGACGTGACAAAAAAGCTGAAACATGGCAGTGAGCTGTTTGCAGGTCTTCGCCTGAACGACATGCGCATCAGCTACCGGTTCCGGCGTAGGAATGCAGATGATGATCTGTTTATGAAAGTGTCCTTTGACAGTGAAGAAAACTTCGGCATGCGAAACAGCAGTGTACGCCATCTGTCCGCAAATCTTTCCAGTCTCAAAGCAGCTGATTTTGCCGCAAAGCTGAGCGGTCTGTTTCAGAAAAACGGAGACAGTGAAGATACGACTTTGACGCTGTGCAGGATCCGTCTGCCGATTGCCGGCAAT